>JAGLXM010000131.1 GCA_023132915.1 Candidatus Bipolaricaulota bacterium | reverse complement strand
GGCGCAACGCCAAATCGCATCCGCGGTATATCGCGCAATGATGGTCCACATATACAACCACCTTCTCTCCCTTGATATCCCAGGCCAATGACCTCACTGAGCACCTCCTTACCAAACGCCAAAAGCTCCTTCGTGTTGACCGGTTCTCCGCTTAAGAAATCTCATCGAGGACGATAAGCCCCAACCGTTTGAGATCTTCATCAAATGTCAAGCAGGGGATGAAGTTCAAACGCTCAGTAATGACAATGTAGGAAATGGCATCACATAAAGAGATCTCCTTATCCCGGCTGAGTTTGAGGAAAGCGTGGAGCGCCTTCGCCCGGGCCTCTACGTCAAGGTAAAAGATGTTGAGCTGTGGCAGTACTTGATCGATGAAAGTTCTCGCCCCGCGATAGCTGTAGCGGTAGCGCAGGAGTGTCACCGTTTCAACGATAACCTCCCAAGTAGTGATCAGGGGAATTTGCCTCTCCTGAATGAATTGAGCGAGTCTGCTAGCAGCCGGATGGTCTCTATCATGTTTGTCCAGTACGGCGTAGAAGAAAGAAGTATCACTAAAAAGGCGTTTAATCCCCTCCATTAACACTCCTTACGGTAAAGGTAGCGATCGTGCTCTCTAGCCACCGAACTCCTCTTTGGGACAGGGACCTCTGGTTGCCCCATAGCTTCCATAGCTTCCAGGAGAGCTTTGCCGGGCTTAACCTGGAACTGCGCAGCCTCTGGAGCACGCAGTTCGCCCAATACCATGGCGTTTACGGTGATCTCAAAGATGGTATCGGGGTTCTCTTGAAGCTGCTTGAGCAGGCGTGACAGCCGCGTCCGAGCTTCACTGACCTGGATCCTTTGGCGCATCTTCTCACCTCCTAGGTGTACAAAGTAGTCTATTTTGTACGTAATGTCAAGCTCGTGCCCTGAGGGAGGGACCAGATCTCGATCTAAAAGTCACTGGGCTCTGTTAAGCAACTCCTCGTAAAGCGCCAAGAGCTTCTTTCCCTCGTTCTCCCAGTTGTATTTCTCCCGTACAGCCCGCCGCCCGTTCTCGCCATCCTTGAATCGCGTCTGGCTTAAGGCTCTTCCTGAGCGACTTCGTGTCGGTGTGTTTCATGAGTGCAAGCGGTAAGGTCACGTCATGGCCGCGCCTGCTCAACTTGCACGGTTCGCTTGGGATAGTTGACGGTCAGGAGATGGTCACGGAGGAGCGCTGCTCCGATGAGCGTGTCCTCCGAAGCGGTGAGGATGAGGTTCACTTCTTGCTCGCGTTCATCGAACATGATGGTCCCCCGGAACACGTCCATGACGACAACCTCACCGTTGGCTAACTCGTAGCGCTCGACATGGTGAAAGACCATCTCGATCTTGTCCTCATGTTGATTAGATAGACACAGATGACCGCTGAACCCCGTATCCACGATAGTCGGGATGGACTCCGTGGCTTCTCCCCGCTGGAGTCCTATTTCAATTACCGGATCCAGTGCCTCGGTCACGTATCCTTGGATCATAGGCGCTTCAGCTTGTGTACTGCCTTGTACCCGACGCGGATCAGATAGAAAGCCTTGTTGGGGTAGACCTCCTCCGCTTGCTTAAAGGCTTCCTCAGCAGTCTTCCCCACGAAGTAGTCCCCGCTGTCCACCTCGATCACGACGTACTCGCCGTGGTGTTTAGCCTCCAACTCCTCCTTGATCTCCTCATAACGTGCCCAGCCCAAACGATCCAGTTCCTCGGTCGAATGAGCCGTCTTCTGGCGCTTGAGCTGCTCTAATATCGTCTTCACTCCTCTATCACCTCTTGCTCCGCTGACCCCACAAGGGCATCCCCATTATGGCAGAAGATAAGAATGAAGACAACTGTGCAGTGGGCTTAAGACCCTCAGGTTTGCCGATCTCTCCCTAGCAGCTCCTCATAGAGCTCCCTATTGCGCGCGACACAGCCGCCATCTTGATGAACTGCGGTCTCGCCCCGACAACACTGACAACCTTGATCACGCCAAGCCTCCCTTACTACCTATGAGCTTCTTGTAAAGTTCAAGAAGAGTTTTCGCTTCGGTATTCCAATTATATCTCTCGATGAAAGCCCGCCGCCCGTTCTCGCTCATCTTGTGACGAATCGCGGGATGACCTAAGAGATACTCGATAGCCTTTGCAATCTCCTTGGGATCGAGGGGGTCGACGGTAATTCCACACTCATTGCCCTCAACAATCTCTCGTCAAAGAGGGAAGTGGGACGCGATCACGGCGAAGTCCACATCAGATCCTTCGTTGATATCCTCTTTTGCAAAGGAACCGAAGAGAATCAAGGCCATTGGATCTAGCTTCTCGATCACTTTCTTCTTATATTCCTCTATCCTCTTAAATACTTCCTCGCTTCTTTCAATATCGACTCTACGTAGTTTGAGCATTTCTCTGCCATCTCCTTCGTGTAATACTCGTAGGGAGCTCCTGCGGGGTAAAAGTTGGGATATCTTGAGCCGATGTAGTGCCTGTCCAGCTCCTTGCCATAGTCGACCAATTCTTCGAACGATCGCGCCGATTTCTCGGCCTCCCTGAGCAACTCAACTATGGAGTGAGTCACGAGTGCCCTGAATCCTTTAGAGTATAAAAAGCCTTTTATAGCTTTCTCCGCAGATTGCTGGAAGAAGAAGGCTGATGCGTAATAATTTCCATCATCGAGGCAGTCCTTAGCCGTCTTTAAGTCTGCCTCTTCCTGAGCAAGCTACCTTAGCCCCACCTTGAGGTTTTTCATCAGTCTCCCCCTATCCCAGCTTTAGCTTATACCACTTCACGGTACGTTCAAAGCCTTCTCTCGCGGTGATTTTGGGATAGTAGCCAAGAAGAGTTCTTGCTTTTGATATATCCGCCAAGGAATGACGGACATCTCCCGGCCTCGCTGGGGCAAACTGCGGCTTCAATTCAGAGGGCACTCCAATAGTCTCACTCAGCAATCGGGCCAACTCGTTGACGGTGAGCTGTTCACCGTAAGCAATGTTAAACACCTCGTCAGTCATACGCTCAGCCCTTATGGTAAGCAGATTCGCCTCTACTATATTCTCAACGCAAGTGAAGTCCCGGGATTGTTCCCCGTCCCCAAAGATCGTCACTTCCTTATCCTCGCGCAAGTTCCCACTAGAATCGCTAACCATCCATCCCGTACCGCCTTACGATAGCTTCTCAAGCGCTCTGGATCAACATAATCGTCCCTTCCTCTGCTCACTCACCATCGATGAACTTGACCGCGTTCGTCTAATCAGTTAGAAAGAGTGAGCAATGTAAAGGGAGGAAGACTTAGATGGAGGAATACGAAGTCGAACTGATCGATTACCTGCGCGTCATCTGGAAGGGAAAGTGGATCATCCTCGCCTGCTTGGTGGCCGCGCTGGTGGTCACGGCCGCTTTGATGTGGACGAGACCGAACGAGTATCAAGGAACGATCACCTATCGGTTGTACCAATCTCTTCAGGTTTTTGGGATTACCAGTCTAGGCAACCAAGAACTCCTGAATACCGTGATGGATTTCCCTGATGATTTCCTCGATGAAGACTTCACGCTAAAGGCAGAAACCAGAGATGACCGTGTTCAGGTAACGCTCTCCAGAGCCACCACACCGGAGGCCCTAACGAATTCATTCGATCGCCTCACGGCTTGGGTGAAGGAACGATTGAGGCTGTATGTGGAGAGGGAAGTCGCTCAAGTAACCTTCAACACATCGATTCATATCAGACAACTTACTCAACAACGTGACTCCCTTCGAGAACAGATAACTGAACTTGACTCTCCAGATCCAGAAGATCCCTTATTCACCTATCTGGCACAAAAGGCAGTCAATCTCGAAGCGCTCCTCTTGGAGGAACAAGTAAAGATCGAGACCCTCCAGGAGACTGACCCAACCAAACTCTTCACTCTGGGGACCGTGGTGCAACCGATCGTCTCCCAAATTGGCCCCAACCGAAAGATGTCCCTCGCCATCGCCGGGGTCCTCGGGCTCTTCTTGGGGGTACTTCTCGCCTTCTTCATTCACTATCTCATGGGGGCGAAGGAGAAAGAAGCGGCCGGTGAGTAGCTATTACCTGAATCCGTGGGGAGATAAAGAGGGTCACCAACTTTACCCAGGAGCTTCTCCTGAATAGCAATTGTCTGCTCGACGATTTTATCAAGGCTTAACTCGCTGACCGCGATCTCCCTCGCTCTCTCGACCAGAGTACGAAATTTCCATGTCTTGAAGAGCTTTCCTCCTTTCCCCACCCGCTCCTGCCAGAAGAAGATCGGACCTTTGGAATCAAGCTTGATCGCAAGGGCGATCGCAGCGAAGGGAATAGCCAAGAGGATGAGGCCGATAAGGCTTATCAGAATATCGACAAGCCGTTTTAGAATCAGCTGAACAGGCAAACCAATGGAGCCCTTCATCTTTCAGGAGAGCGCTTGATTCGATAGCTATCCGGCTGATCGAGCAGGATCACATCATCTTTGCCCCTGTCGAAGATGGCGACGAAGGTATCCAAAACATCCCTTCCTAGCAGGGGAACATCTGTCGCATGTGGGTCCAAGAAGACATTAACCTCCCCGCCAAATATCTTGGTGCCCTCAGGAGAGATGAGCTTCATCTCCGTGTTCCAATGAAAGTAGGGGATACTATACCTCCCGACGCCACCGACATCATCGAGTATCTCTAGCTGAGAGGTATCGATCCCTAGGATGTTAATGCTCCGATAATGGAAAAAGGTCTCATCAGCCCCTGTATCGATGAGAAAGGAATATTTCATCCACCTATTATCGGCGGATAACACATACGCAGTTAAGAATGGGCGATAGGCTCCGTTGTTCGGTATCGCCCGTGGAAGATCATAGAACCATCACCCGCGGCTTCAGCGGGATGAATTCCACATAGGGATCGCGCTCCGGATATTTTGCCTTGGCCTTCTGCTCCGCTTCCTCAAAGCTATCTCCCACAAAGACCTCTTTATTCACGACAGCGATATATTTCCCCTTAGACTGCTCTTCAATCTCTCGCGAATGCCTGACAAGCCACTCAAAGTCCTCCTGATCCGCCTTGAATCTCTGCAGATCTTCCTCGCTTGTTCTCTTGGTTCTAATCAATTTCAAGGGCATATCGCTCCCTTCTTTGGGCCAATGATTTGACGGCACCTCTTAAGATAGCAAGTCACCATGCTCAAGACAACCTCTGGTCTCCTCCTGCCAGAAGAAAATCGGGCCTTTGGAATCGAGCTTAATCGCAAGGGCGATAAGGGCAAAAGGCACGGCCAAAAGGGCGAAACCGATCAAGCTTAGCAGGATATCGATGATACGTTTTAGGATAAGCTGTATCTTTGAAATCATACGCCCTCTTCATCTCCACAATCTCAAAAGCGCAGCTGTGCCAGTATTTTAACCAAACTGTGCAAAGTTTTACTGTTCGTGCCCCAATCTAATAAACCTCAAGAAGTGCTCAAGATTGCAAAAACCCTCGTTCCATATCAGCCTTCAGCACAGTCAATCTATCCACGATGAGCCAATTCCCGCTACCTACACATTCCTTATGAGCACTACCGATAAGCTTTGCTTCGGTGAGCAATAAGCAACACAGTAACCTCACGCTTTTGCTCATCAACGCTGTAGACCACCCGCCAATCTCCCACTTGATAACGAAAATACCCGGCTAAAGGTCCCTTAAGGCGTTTGATGTTCGTAAGGGTCCTTTCTCAAGTATTGGAAACAGCGGTTGAGTTTACGGGCCAGAACGGGATCAGCGTGTTCGTAGAAGCGCTGGGCCTCGTGGGTCAGAAGCACTTCATACATCACGGCGGATATCCGCAAAGCGGACCACTTGCCCCTCTTCGCTCTGACGCACTGCCTTGCGAAAGACTTCTTCAAAACCAGGCATCTCCAGAAGCTCCGCAGTGGCCTCTGAACTCTCCCTTTCTTCCAAATAAGCCAAGAAATCGCTGGCCACCCGCAACCGGTCCGAAGAAAGCCTCCGCAAACGACGCTCTGTCTCCTGAAGCAGAACCGATCTTCCTGGATTCACCACCTCACCTCCTCTGTTTTTCGCACTTAAAACTTGTCCCTTCCCTTACCCCTTCAATTCCTAATCCTGATCTTGGCCTAGAACATAGCACTTAGAACGGTCCCTCACTCATCACGCTTCACCATTTACTATTCAAGAATCACGCGTTCTGACAGATCGAATCAACCCACTCAACATCTTGCTGATCTTGTCCAACTTCTCGTCAAGACCGCCCTTCTGCTCCGGGCTCACGTACCCAAGCCTGGCGGCCACTTCTAGCTGCGTATCGATCTCGCTGGCAGAGCCGCGGCAGATATGCAGAAAGTGAACAAACTCCTTCGGACTTCCCCTGCTGCGCCCCTGCCCCGTGGAATAGCCTGCTGATCAGCATTACGCTAACGGAGTTCCGCATTAAGTTTCCTCATCGGACTTCAAGAAACGTCTGATTCTGTTCTTGATGTACCGTTTGCCGTAGGTAGATTTCAGGTATCGTTCTCTATGCAGGGCATCTTCTTCATTCAAACACGCTTCGTAGTACAACAATTGTAACGGTCGCCGACCCCTTGTTGATGGTACCCTTCCGGAATGGTGAAGTTTCAATCTTGCTTCCAAATCCGAGGTGTATCCTACGTAGAAATCGCCATCCTGATTACTCCTGAGAATGTACACGTAATGCATAGTATTCCACGGGGCCTGCCCTGTGTAATAGAAACCGCCGATCATAGTATTCCACGGGGTGAACAATGTTGCTCGGTATAGATACGGCAGCACGCTTCAGCTGATCTGCAAGAGCATATTGCTCTGTCTTCGGAAATGACTTGGTAGCTTGATATATGGTAACAACAAATTCGACGGCTTCATTCCAAACGTCAAGTTTCCTGTGCGGCCTGACTTGTGGAATATCACTCTTGCCGGGTCTCATATCCCGGTTTTCCCCTCACGATTTACCATTTACGATTCACTATTTACTCGCCTGCCCATTCACCATTTACGATTCACGAATCACTATTCACGGAAAAGCAGTCTGTCCTCTTTCCGCCGCTAGAATTCCGGCATGGGCGTATAGATACGGATATCCTCCATTGGGAAATGGTCCTGATTATATGATACTAAAGTCAGCTCATATTCCGCAGCCGTTGCAGCAATGATAAGATCAGCGATGTGAAGGGTAATCCCCTGTTTCACGAAAGCTCGGTAATAATCGGCTGCTCTCTCCGCAATAACCTCACCAACCGGATATCTTTCAAGCGCGCTTAGAAACCTCTCTGTAACCGCCTCTTCTCCCGGATGCATCCCCACCCGTACCTCAAACACAGAGATGACCGAGCACCCCAGTGGCGACACTACCTTTTCTTCGCGGCTTCTCTGGGCCAATGCTCGCAGTAACTGAACCGTTGGTTCATGACCCCGCAAGTGCCAGATCAGAACATCGCTATCGATGAGATACGCCATATCGCTTGTGCAAGGTCACTGGCTGTGGTGTGCAATCCCTTTCTGATCCTGCTTCCAGAGATCCTTCCGTAGCTGAGCGGCGTCACTGTGCTCCCTCAGTTCAGGATGAGCTTCATCCTTCCAGCTTCCCGCTGACTCCTCAAGACCCTGAAGGAGTCGCTTCATCCGCTGCTCTTCTATGTTCTTTCTTCTCTGCTCCTCCAGGTAGAGGCGGATGGCCTCGCGTAGTATCTCCGAGCGGTTGCGATGTTCTCTCTGCGCTTGCTCATCCATCTCCTTAAGAAGCGCTTCAGGAATAGTGATATGTGCCGCAACAGACTTCATTGATCAGCCCTCCTTGCCGCCATAATAGGGCCATTATATGCCGTTGAAAGACAATGATCAAGCGCGCGTTCACCGTTACTCACCACCCATCACTGATTACTGACCGGCCTCCCCGACTCCCGACTCTCGACTTTGGACTATAAAAAAGCGTTCAGCGATCAGCTTTCAGCTCTTCGACTCTGGACTCCCGACCCTCGACTCTCGCTCGACTGGTTCTCTGTTACTCATCACTATTCACTAATTGCTATTTCCCAATCCCACAGAAGCCGTTGCCACTCGCAATTCTGAATCTGCTATAATCCCTCTCATGAAAGATCTCGGCAAACAGCTGACCATTGCTCAATCAAGGTTGGAGGTGCCTTGTCCGTCTGAGACATCTTCCATGCGGGTGTGGACGATCCAGCCAGTGGAAGTCCTGGCCCAGCTCGAAGAGGAACGGGTATTGTATGCTGACCCCGCCTATATTCCGAAGGAGTTTCGCCAGCCCTACAACTGGATGCGCGCTCAGATGGGGCGACGCCTCCCTTGCTACGACAGTCATTACCCCTGGTGGGGATGGCATACTCCACGTCCTGATCTGCGGCAATCGGGCCACTTACCTCATGGCACCCAGGGAGTGCGCCTGGAACTTGAGATTAACCCAATCGAGGTACTGCTATCCGACTTCGACGCCTGGCACGGTGTCTTGAACAGCGGCTACCTGGGCCTCAACGAGGAAGAAGACGAGGCGTGGTATCGGCGTTTTGAGGCGGCTGTCCCCAATCGATGGTCCTGGCCTCCACCGGAACCGTGGTATTCGGACATCCTCACCAGTTGGGAGCGTGTATTCGACCTAGAAGCCCTAGCTGCATCAGAGTATTGGCAGCCCGGGCCACGCTACATCCAGGCTACGTTCGAGGCCTTACGCCTGGTCGATGTGCGTAAGTGTACGCCTTTTGTGGCCCGGTAATTGCCGTATAATCTGAAGTTCTTCCTGTGAGTTTCGTGCAATACGAGAATCTATGCAAGTTTTATGTTTCTTGGCTCACGTCTTTGTAGTTACTAAATTATCAATAATCATTCTTGACAATCTCTGTTGTATCCGTTAAAATAACTGGCGTTATGAGAAAGAAAATCAGTGCTCATGTGGTCACTACCACCCGCCGTTACAAGGATAAGGTCTATCACTCTCACTTGCTGCGACGCTCGTATCGTGAGGGAGGTAGAGTCAAGAAGGAGACAATCGCTAACCTTACTCCCCTTGGCGATGAACTCGTCGAGATCATCCAGTGTGCTTTACGTGGAGAGAAGGTAGCACCGGTCGAGCAAATCTTCGAGATCGTCAGCTCGGCTCATCACGGCCACGTGCAAGCAGTGCTAAAGGCGATGAAGCGACTGAGGTTTGGCAACCTGATTGCCTCACAGCACACCCGTGAGCGGGATCT
>JAGLXM010000130.1 GCA_023132915.1 Candidatus Bipolaricaulota bacterium | reverse complement strand
GATTGCTCTCTATCTCTCCGGGGCCCAATTGATCGCTCTGATTCGTGCCTACGGACCCGTTCCTCCTGGTAGCCCGGACCGGCCAACAATCTCTACAGTAATACCTTCCGTAGCTGTGGTTACAGTATGCCTCTTTCCCACACTCTGCACACCTCGCTCTTATCATTTGAATCCCATATCCCGGAGAGCGTCCGGCCTGGAACTATGCGGTGTCCAAACCAGATCTAACCATGGCGGGGGGTCCTTGTAGCTCGCCTCCCACTGCTCCGGCTTAAGTCTCAGGTCCTTTCCCTTGATCATGCCGAGGAACTCCCATGTTATCTCGGTGATTATGCCGCCCTCGAGATCGAGTTGCAGGGTGACCAGGCCGACTTGACTAAGGGTCTTGTCTAACTCAAACTCGGGGCCGAAAAAGTCCCCCGAAACGCTGAATTGTCGCTTCCGAAAGTACCATGATGCGGTCATCGTCAGGAGCTCCTTGTCGTTCCACTGCACGGGGTCGAGGTGATAGTCCTTGTATTTCACAATGTAGGCGAGCACGTCGTCGAGGCGGTTGACTCCATTGTCGACAACGGCCTGGACGTCGACGAAGGAGTGCCACATCTCCGCGAATCTCTTCCGCTGCAGGTCGATAACCCTATATGTGGCCCGTCCTCCCTTGTTCCTATGTGTGAAGTACGTGAATGTTGTCTCAAAAAAATAGAGCAGCATGTGTACGTGGGGATAACCCTCCCCGGAAGCCTCGAAAGCACGAAGCGCCGATATTCGACCGTGTTTCTTTCGCACACTGGAAAAAAAGCGATTGAGCTCTGTCCCGATGTTCCTCCAAGCCTCAGATGCAGAGCATTTTTTGGTATCATACGTGAGTGTGAGAAACAGTAGGGGGGTGTGCTCTCCATCCAATGAGAAGTTGGCGCTCTTCATACTGTGGATCAGCGGTCCGAGGCGACGCTGCAGCATCCGGTTGGCAACGTCGTTGCCGCGCTTGGCGCACTTGACGACCTCCCACGTCTGGGTTGTCTTCCTCCCTTTCTCCCGGACGAACTTCTTGAAGGCCAGGAAATCGGCGTCTCGCATCCATGTCGTGTATATCTCCTTCAGAAGGGCGCGGTCGCTGAGGTCATCCCAATCGAGCTGGTCGTACACGTTCTTCAGTCGTATCTCACCGTGCTCGTTCAGATAGTGAGATACCTTGGCTTGGTAATCCATCCCATCCGTCCCATCTCATAGATCTACCTCCCCCTTTTCATTGTGCGTGAGACATATCCCAAATGCGTGCCGCATTGCGATCTCGGTTAGCTCTTTCTCGGTCTTGTGATGATATTCCTTCAAACAATATCTGCAATAGAACATCCCGAGATCCTTCTCACTCACGTAAGGACCATACGAAGAACCCTATTTCAATATCGTTATGTTCCGCCGTGCATAACGCCTTACATGTTCGGTTGCTACAAACCGATATACGGTGCTATGAGGTATCCTTAAGGTATAAATAGGGTGCGTTAGATGTCCCTACCGAGCACCATGGAGCTGTGGGAATTCTTGCTAGGGGGTCTTGTCCTCATTATCATCGCCGTGGTGCTCTTCGCCAGGGTTTTCAACACGTCCATCGCCCGCTGGGTCTCCCAGGTGCCTCAGATCGCGCAGGGCGCCGTCGCCAACGTCAAGCTACCCAGGTTCAAGCTGATGGACGTCCTCGGTTACGGTGCCATGGAGATACTCCAGGACCCCGAGGTCAAGAAACAGCTCGCCGGCACGATCTCCGGGTTCCTCCAGGGTCTTGGCAACAAGAAAGGGGGTCCTCCGGTTGTGTAGTATCTATTGCGACCGTTGCGGGGAAATCTGGCATAATGTAGGGGAGCGAGTGCTGTGCTGGCTTGTGGTCGTGCATGCCAACTCATGCCTGCCGCGCCTCCGGGAGTTGGTTGTGGATGGGTAGGCAGTCCCTGAAAGACAAGGCGGAGACCGCCAAGTTCGTCTCCGAGAGCGTCAAACACTACGTCGATGTCGGGCGGAACCTCATCGAGCCCGGGTCCATCGGCGCCATCACGGGCTGGATCTATTACAAGGTAGGCGGGTCCTTCAAGAGCTGGGAAGACTTCCTGGCCCATGTGGAGAAAACGATCGTCCCTCCAATCGTACTGATGACCGTCGTTGCCTCGAATGGCGGGCTGGCCGCTACGCTGGTCAAAACTCTGCTGACGTCCCAGCTTATGGTGCTCGTTGCCATGGTGGAGCTGGAGAAATACTACGACGAGGAAGAGAAGGAATGGCGCTGGAAGCTCTCGGTCATGGATCGGCTCTTTATCGCGGCCTGGGTCCCTCTGATTTATCTGCTACTGATCCGCGGGGGCCAGTCCACCGGTGGCGGTCTGGAGCTCCCGTTCATAGGGTGATACCGTGAAACTTCGTGAGAATCCGTTCAAGAAAGATACGCCTGAGTGGGAAGCCTATACTCAGGGCCGGGCCGATGTGTTCGAGGATGTGCTGGTGCTGGGTCTCTCAGCGAGCAAAACCGTTAGAATGTTTTTGAAACGGTCCCGACACCGCTGAAGATTGACGATGGGCCCATTACGCCGATATCGTTCAGTCGGCTCCCCCGGGCCCATCTACACTTGTATATAAAGAAATCGGACACCGACCGCCGTCTGTCACAAGATTGATATACCTCTAGCACGTTTCTATGTCCAGATGGGAAAGTTGCGCCCGTGTCCGTGGTGTGGTGGCAAGCATCGTAACAAACGGCAGGCCAGGGCCTGCTACATTCGACATCATGGCCATCCCAAGTGGACGAAGCAAGAGCTGGGAGTGAAATGACATGGCGAAGAGGAAGAAGAAGGACCCGGAGCCATGCCGCTGTGGGTCCCCGAGGCATTACTCGAAAAGAGCGAGGAAGTGGGTCTGCTCGCAGACAGGGCAACTGCCGAAGAACTGTAACCAGGTGAATTGATGGGGAAAAAGAAGAAGAGGCGTGCAAAGCGGCGTGTGATGGGTGTGCTCGGGAAGGCGGGTGTCGCCGTCATGGCGTTGCCCCCGATTGCCGGCTCCGCGCTAGGTGCCATAGAACATGTGTGGGACATGGAAAACATCCCTATCGTCGGGAAGATCCAGATCGGGTTTGCGACGTGGTTGAATGGTCTGGCCCATGGATTCGGGATGTCATTACCCTACGGAACGCTGACTGTCAAGGACGTCAACGGCACCGCCCGCCTGATATCGGTCACGGTTGCGAACGTCCCCAAGAATCTGTGGTGGACCACGACCGGTCTGGGTGCTATCATGATTGCCCAGGATCGTATCATCGCATGGGCGATGAAACGCGCGGTGAAGCTTCCGGGAACCAACATCGTGCTCACGGGTAGTAACTAATCACGATATCACAAGGGGGGCCAGGTTGTCCGTGCCTGCGACCCCCCGTCATGGTCACTGAGTGACAAGGAAGGAGAAGGAAATGGCAAGACAATACATGACGCTCGAAACTGCGGCCATCGCGGCCGTGGATACTGAGTATGCGATGGTGTCGCTGGGTGTAGTCGCCGCTGAAACGCGGCAGGTCGAATCCGGTAAGTCCCGTATCAGGCGGGCATGGGTCCTCCTAACTGCGGATGGCGCGGCGCTAGGCGCCGGCGTCGGATGGATTCGTCTCTCTGGACCGGGTATCAATCAGTCCGAGGTCAAGCTACCACTTGGTGGCTATGGCGGGTCGTTGGTAACGACCGGCGGGCAGCAGGCTCAGCTCTTCGAGCTCAACGATCTTGACATCGCTGTCAAGGGCGGTTCCAACATCGACGTCAACGCTCAGGTCAACCTAGATATAGGCACCTGCTCCGCGCTCGTCTGTCTCGAAATCGAGTAGGCCTCCAGGATGCCGCAGGCGTGGGCAGTCGTCACCAAAGTCGGAACTCGCACAAAACTCCCTCACTACTAAGGACGGTCCCATGAGCAACATCAGACCTAGAAAGATAGACTCCGCGGCCCTCTTCAGGGACGACTGGAGAGAGGACCATAAATTCTCGTTCATCGAGCAAACGATCCAGCCCGTTGTCGTTGTCCGAAATGATGGCACTTTCGAGGATCCTGATGCTCGGGTTGTCGTTCCCGCTCCCCTGGTCGCAGGTCCCGTTCTCCTTGAGGCTGATGGTCTCGGCGGTGCCGATGCAATTCCTGCAGGAGCTGCGAATGAGATCGTTGAGATCAGGAGCGTTACATTCCTGTCCGCTGCAGGTGGTAACTACGCCTTGCAAGACGACGGTGTCCAGGTCACCGGGCTTGTCGCTATCGGTCTGGGTGCGACGGGAGAACTCATAGACGTCAATATTCCCGTTGCAGGCGGGTCTCTTATCGGCGTCCTTGGCGGTTTGATCGGAGATACCTGGAACATCCGGGGTGTGAGACTCTGATGACTGCTTACGTCCCTCCTACTCCTCCCCCTCCTCCCCCTGAGCCCATCTCTCTCCGAGAATGGCTCGCCTATGGTCTCGGAGTCGGCTCCGGTGCTCTCATCGCCTTCCTCCTGGGCAAGAAGGACGACGACGACCAAACCGTCGTCGTGGTGCAGCATCAGGACGTGAAGTAGTGAGGAAGTCCACCGGGCTTGTCTGCGTTGCAGCGCTGCTCGTTATGTATGGTTGTGTAGGTATGCTCACGGGCCACAATGGAGCTCTCGTAACGGCCGTCTCTACGGGCCTAGCTGCGATTGCTCTCTATCTCTCCGGGG
>JAGLXM010000013.1 GCA_023132915.1 Candidatus Bipolaricaulota bacterium | reverse complement strand
CGGAAAAGCCGGGGCGGTTCACTACAATGACTGAGATGCGGATTGAGGAATTGCTTACAAAAACGCTTCCTAAGCTGACGGACAACTCAGCAAACCTCGTTAATAATACGGCGAGCATCGCACTTATCCTGAAGGAAATCTTGACCGCTCTTAAGCGGCTGGAGATTATAGGGAAATAAGGGTCTACCATCGGATTTTGCAGGTGCGAGGAGTGCCCCTGTTGGGTAGACTGTTTTCTTGACAAGAGTGGGGGAAGAAGGGGGAAGAAGAGGGTCGAGTCTCGTAATCAAACATCCAGCAACATGGTACGTTCACGCATTAAAAGCTGCCGAAGTCCGAGGTCGGGCCAACAAGGGTATGAACAGGGAGTTCCTCAAAGTAGCATTCCCGAAAGTAGTTCACTGCAAAGCAACTCATACAATCCAGCACGAGGACTCGCGCAAATTCCGACTCCGGTTGCTTGTAGTCAAACTTTTCCTTTTGTATTTAAGCAAGGCACCCATGTTCCACCAAGCTGATAACTAACGGACCTATTCCTTCAGCCTGACTGCCGTCCCATAGGCGAGGATCTCGGCGGCGGCGGACATGGTCTGCGAGGTAGTGAACCGCACTCCGACAACGGCGTTCGCGCCAAGGCCTTCTGCCTCCTTCACCATCCGCTCGATCGCCTGGTCGCGTGCCTGGGTGAAAATCGGGGTACACAAACCCTAATTCCTCAATGCGGTTATCCCCTAGACTCACGAGGGCGCTTTCGGTAAGCTCTCAAGTCGAAAAGATGGCATCGCTAGTCCTCATATGTAAGAATGATTTCATCTTCTGCTATGTCAATATGGCACCGATCCAGGAAATCACGGCCCAGAAGCGAAGGTGTACCTTTGTATGCCCTCCGAACTTCCTTGGGCGGGCACAAAACACCTATACGTTCGAGCTTTAAGGGATCAAGAGCTTTGCCTGAAACGCTACAAAATTGCAGGGTTAGATCTCTTACATATCGTATAGGAATAGTTCCACCAATTCCTCGCATGGCTAGAGGGCATTCCTCATGCAACGCTCGTCTGGGTATGCAAATATTTTCCCTATCATCTGGCATGATCGTTGTTATATCGGCTCCGGTATCGATAAGAAAATCTATCTTGCCACCTAGAACGTGTTCTTCACAGCGGAAATACGCGAGGACATGGGATGCTGGATTTGGTTGAAAGCTTGAGCCATTTGCGCATGGGATAGGTTTCAGACTACGCCATCTACCGACGATTCTACAGACGGGCATTAAGAGATTTTGGGCCGAGATTAAAGCAACATGCCATGCGGCTCATCTGTAAGATAGGTTATCGTTACTTCGTCTTCCGAGATAAAAGGAAATAGCGCCGCTTGCCGCATTGCTCGCCGTACTTCGCCAATAGTATCTCCGGCTGCAATGACCTTCTGGTTATGAACAGCAATATACTTCCCTCCATACTGTTCACCGAGTTCTCGGAATCGTGTTTCTATCCACTCTCGATTCTTTAAATCCACAGCAAGAATTTCAGAAACGGTCATCGCAACCTCCTTTGGTCATTCATCTCTCTCATCTATAACCAGTATACAGCATTTGCCAATCTTTTTCTCAATAGTTTGCCAAAACAGCATTAACAATCGATTCATTGCGTTGATTATTGATTCAAACGACAAACTTCTCCAAGTAGGATTGCAGATATTTCGACGGAACACGATGATAAACACCGATGATCGCCTGCTTGAACAAAGACCGGAATCCCTCGATACCATTGGTGTGTATGTCGCCATCTATGGTTATTTGGGCGTTGCTTGTGGTCAAACCTTTTCTTTTTATCCCTGGTTTCGACTCCTCAAGAAATGCACTGGAATCGACGGTCAGATTGAGTTCTCTCAAATTCTAACGGGTCTACCATTCCTACATAATCTCACCATAGTCTGCCGCTTGTGATAAGGATTACGGACATTCAGAGGTGTTTATGCTAATGTAGCACCAGGAAACCTTTGAAGGAGGTAGATGATGACGCTGGGGACTTGGTTGCTGCTGTCGTTCTTCTGGGCGTTCTGGATCTTCGCCTTTGCTGGCTTTTGGTGTGGCGGACCGTGCTAATCCGTTAATCGCGACTCGCAAGGCCATACCGATGGGATGCTACCCCACGTGCGTGGTCTCGGCGCTGTTCAAGGCAGGCATCTTGAAAAGAGAGGCAGAGCCGAGACGAGGGAACACGATGCGCTGTTGTTAGCTTATTTCTACAAGGAGGGACAACGATGAACAGAATGGTGGCGTGCCTTTTTGGGATAGGGATAACCCTTGTGCTGCTATCCGCTCTGGTGGTTGGAGGGCCAAATTCTCCGACTCCAACCATCACGGCGTCGGTGGTCGACGTCGTTGATGGCAACACGATCGTGGTCAACATCCTCGCCGTGTCCGACGCCTCACCGGTCTTCGTGGGAGACACCGTGCACATCCGCCTGATCGGGATCGAGGTCACGGAAAGCGGCGAGGCTTTCTGGGAAGCAAATGCAGATGTGTACGCCAATATGATCATCGCCAGGACAGTGTATTTGGCGGTCGATTTCACCTCCGCCATCTTGTGGAAAGGCGGCGACGAGCCTCTATCAGCCTATGTCTACCTCGATCCTGAGGGGAAGACGCTGGTGAATTCGATGCTCATTGCAATGGGATTCGCTGAAGCGGTTACTTCGTCAACGGATACTCACAAGGCGACAAGTGTGGCGACGTCCGAGGTGCAAGCTGAAGCCTCTAGCACAGCTATGGCCGAGGCATCAACTGCGGCATCGACCATTACCACTGGGGCAAATAGCGTGTGGACATCTGCCCAATCCACCGCTTGTACCACCGTCCTGGCAGGGCCGAGGTGGTGTTGCTGTTGTCCGTGTGCCTGTGCCTGCCTAATTCCAGAGCCGTTCAGCCTGCTTCATCTTACATCCTGCGTTCGGCGCGGCGACTACGCCAAGCTCGAGCTCGAAGCCGTTCCCGGGGCGTGGTACCAGATCGACGTTGGCTACCATTCAGACCTCAGCACAGATCTCGCCCTAAGCCCCCGAGCGGCGTTTTGCGGAGTCGTTAGGTGGCGATGGAAGGTACACTTGCACACCCCGCAGGGCACATGGCCGATCACCGTGACAGCTCGCTTGGACGGGGAGATCATTGGACGGCTTGATACGTGCATCACGGTACGGCGCTGATCGTTTCACGGGGTGTCTACCAATACCTAATCCATCTTTTTAATGCCAAGGTGGGGCTTGAGGGGGGAACAGAGGGTCAGATACTGTATCGATTATCAACCCCCTAGTCCACCGGTGAGCGGTACGGCTCACCACTCCTGTAGATGGCATGAGTAATCTAGGGGTTGCAGCAATCCGCGCCATGATAAGGACACGGTAATACATTAAGCTGTCGAGATTAGACAGCGGGAAATTAAGAAACACCTACGGAGTTAGCCCTAGCCCTTGCGGGAAATAGGTGTGCTGTCCCCGGAATACCAGAAGGTATAGCCGCGATGCTGCTCAGCAAAGAGGAGGAACTCCTGTACCCACCGTACCAAGTACGGCTGATGCCTAAGCGGCGCTAACATCCTCTCCCGCAGGAAGCTAGCGTAACCCTCCAGCACCGACTCAAGAACCTTCTCAACTTTGGTCATATTTCGATTCCTGATTATTAACAATCTCCATAACTCGCCAGTTACGATGTTATGTTAACCGCTGGGCTGATTCCGATCAAACGGTTTCTTCAGGTTTCCTCTTGACAGTACAGGGATGGAGTCCTAGAATGCGTAACGTTGGGGGAATGATTTCCTGGCAAGAGGGAGATTTTGGGTAGAATAACAAGTTGGGCTCAGAGGAGCAGATAGCATGGGCAAATCGACGACAACATTCAGCTTCACCGATAAGGCCAGTCATCCCAAAAATGCCGTAGCACTGATCTATGACCTCACGGGGTTTTCTCAGTTCTTCAACCAGCCCGATGTCCAAAACTATGTTCCGACATTCCTGAACTGCGTAAGCGAGGCCATGGGAATCTGCCTCTTCGGAGGAGAAGCATACTGGCAATCAAAGAACAGCAAGATCGTAGCACCAGACGTTCGTGTTGCCCATGAGAAGTTCACTGGTGATGGCGCTCTGTACATTCTCCTTCCTCCGTCGGGCTCCTCTGATTTCAAGGCGAGCGAGCTCCAGTACCTCTGCAATAGCCTGTGGAATCTGAAGCGTAACTTCAACAAAGTCGTGAGCAGGTCTCTGGAGCGCGTTCCTGTCGTTGAAGTCCCTCGCGGTATCCGATTTGGGGTATCACGAGGTTCAGTTTACGAACTCCAGAAGCCGGGAACCGTAGCCAGGGAATACATTGGCTTTTGCATCAATCTCGCGAGCAGACTTCAGAGCTACTGTCGAGACTTGGGGTTCATAGCATCCGCTCGGCTCATGCTCTCCGACAAAGAACTCACGAAACACGGTTACATCAAAGTTATAGCTACCCAAATCAGGGGATTTCCAAGTGAGCTAGTTCTGGTTGACAACAAAGAGTACACAGCCCTCTCAGACGAGACGCGAAGTCAATTGTTCAGAGATCCAGAATAAGCCCAACAAGCCGGATGCACGCGACGGCTTGCAGCCGCGCGTGATCCGCAACGTTACGGCTCACAAGCATAGGTAATGTAACAATAAAAATGAGTATAGAGATTTTAAATTTTGGATTATTAAATGAGATCAACTAAGGTCGTACACATCGTGTCTTGTCACGCTGAAGGTGAAGTTGGAAACGTCATTGTCGGCGGTGTGGCCCCACCGCCGGGTGACAGTATCTGGGAGCAATCCCGCTGGATTGAAAATGATCAGGCGTTGCGCCAGTTCGTTTTGAACGAACCAAGGGGCGGTGTGTTTAAGCATGTCAATCTATTGGTACCGCCGAAAAACAAAACGGCAGCTTTCGGTTTCATCATAATGGAGCCAGAGCATACACCACCCATGTCTGGCTCAAATTCAATTTGTGTCGCAACCGTCCTGCTAGACAGTGGGTTGATTCAGATGCGTGAACCAGAGACAACGTTCCTACTCGAAGCACCTGCGGGGCTAGTGCCTGTTAAAGCTTATTGTGAAAATGGTAAGGCCAAGAGTATTGAGATTCAAAACGTCCCTTCGTTTGCCGACAAACTGGGTGTAAAACTCGAAGTACCGGGAATAGGTACCCTTACAGTTGACACAGCATATGGTGGTGACAGTTTTGTTCTCGTTGATGCACAATCTCTTGGATTTGAAATTGTTCCCGATGAGGCTCGAGAACTCGCAGAAGCTGGCGCTAAGATCACAGCGGCAGCCAACGAGCAAATCGGATTTCAACATCCAACCAACCGCGATTGGAACAAGATTTCTTTCTGCCAGTTTGTGATGCCAATAGAGCGCCAGGATGGAATTCTAAGCGGTCGCAATACGGTTGCCATTGATCCCGGAAAACTCGATCGCTCTCCTTGTGGCACAGGATGTTCTGCGAGAATGGCGGTTCTTCATGCAAGAGGGGAAATGCAAGTCGAGGATCGGTTCATTGCGAATTCCATTATTGGATCAAGGTTTGACTGCACAATATTAGACAGGACCAGCATTGGTAACGTGGTGGCCATTATACCGACTATACGTGGGCGAGGATGGATAACCGGTACACACCAATTAATGTGTGATCCGGAAGATCCATGGCCTGGTGGCTATCGTCTGACAGATACATGGCCAAAGCGTGCAAATTAAGATCCAAGAGCCCTAACAAGCGCATCAAGCTGACGCCCAGGACTCGCCGTTTATTTAAGTCACCTTTGGCACTTTGGAATCGGTTTCAACTCAAGGTATCGTGGGCGCAGCTTATGCGCGAGGCGTTAGCCGAATGGAGGAAATCGAATAGATGGGACGTTCGACAGTACATTACGCTGACAGCGATACGAACAACATCCTGAAGAAGCTTCACAAGAAGCTTCGGCCGGCGGGTACACCGGTCCAGCGGGTCGAGTACATCATCGAACTGCTTCTTCTCCGTATCTTCGAGGTCAAGTTGAAGCAGGTCGCGGAGTTCAAGCAACTCCGCGACCTGTTCAAAGCGCCGAACGACAAGCTTCTCTTCTCAACCCTCTACACGGAACCCAACGACCTGCTGTTGCCGACACTCAACGAGAAGTTCTTCCCCTTCTACGCCAGCATCCTTTCCCAAGCCCGTAAGGTATACAAAACGAACCTGGGGCAGAAGGTGCAGGACCAACTCGTCTTGATTGAGGAAGTCTTCAAGAACTCCAACTTCACGAACAACGTCAAGAGCGGCAACCTTCAGGAGGTCCTCTCCCTCGTGGGCGAGATCGACGAAGACCGCCTCTTGAAGACCGACCTGCTCGGCGACGCCATCGAGTCGGCCCTCTCCGAAACCGGCGGCACGAAGGACATGGGGCTTCACCGCACGCCCGACCACATCCGGCAATTCATGGTCGGCATGATCGGGCCGACATTTACCGACAGCATCTTCGATCCGGCCTGCGGCACGGCCGGCTTTCTGTTCGATGCCTTCGGCTACGGGATGGAAGGCCCGCGGCGTAGCGGCAAGTGGCCCGGCGAGCGGGCGCATCTCACTCCCGCGCCCTCACGGAACCGGATGTGACCCTCTCGGCTCTTACGCAACAGAAGATACGCGATTGTTGCAAGGCCTAGGAGGGCAAGGCTTAGGCAGCAGGGATTCCCAGCCTATAGGCTGTCAACCTCTGAATTGGTCAACGTGGCTCCTTCTCCTACTAAGACATAACCAGGCTCTTGACAGCAAGAGACCCACGAGGAGTATAATGGAGGGCAGGAATCCGTCTAAGACGGGAGGTTTGATAGAATGAAGAAGCTTTCGATTGTGCTAGGAGTTATAACAATCCTACTCGTGGGCGGAACGGCCCCTGTATTGGGCACCCTTCAAGTTCCACCCCTAGTCCAGCCTCAGCTACAACCGCTCCTGGAATATCTGCTTCGTCCGGACCTGGAAGTTGAAGAAATCTGGTGTACAACTCCCGGAGGTACGTTGGCCTTCAGCGTGATAAATAGCGGATTTAGTCCTCTTCCCGATGGATGGGAGTCATACACACACCTCACAGCTCGCGTTTTCCATATTTCTGGAGGCATAGAGGTACCTCTCGGTGAATTCAATCTCTGCCTTCCCTCTAGCACTGAGAATGGCGGAATTGGGATACCTGATGGAATTTCCAACTATGTGACAAGCATCATCTTAGAAGGTGAGGCAATCGTCAAGGTCGAAGTCGACTATCACGATCGAATCCAGGAACTAAACGAGGTGAACAACTTCGAACTGACGATTTACACCCCATGTGGAAGGGGAACAATGCCCGATCTCGAAGCTTCCTTTGTTGCCTTGCCAGTAGACACCTTGCGTCCAGGGACCGACTTGAGTAACTACATTGGGATCTTGGTCACGAATCTGGGAAGAGGTCTAGCAAAGGGAACTCGAAACTGGCCCACCCAAGGCTATATCATCGATGTTGTTCTCTCGTCCGATATGGTTGTTCCTCCAGGCGCTACTATGGTTGTCACCCCAGCTGGGCAAGTGCTTCCAGTACCCGTTCCCTCCACCTATCGCGTCTATCGAGAAGACATGCTCATCGGAAGGATATGGACCACAGAGGACATCCCGAGAGAGGACGAGGTTATCTACGGCTTGCATCGGGAGCCTGGATGCGAAGTGATTGGTCTTCCAATGGAATACCCATCTGTAGTTTGGCCTAGTTCGGGAGGATATAGAGCCTTCTATATCGTTGTCCTTGTTGACCCTCTAAACAACATATCTGAAGCTAGAGAAGACAACAACAAGTACTTCTTCCGCTTGATGATCGAAGAACCGCTGTAATCCCTGTCGCTCAGACAATTGAGCCTGAATTGACGACAGCAAGACCGTTGGTGTCGAGAAACCCACTGCGGCAACAACAGAACTCTTTTGTTGCGACAATAGATCGCTTTTGCTGCGATACTCCCAATTGGGTTGTGAATTTAATAGATGTAAATCAGGTTCGGGCTTGAAAAGAAACCAAGGAACTATCACGCTCAGGCCACCATCCCGAGGTAATAGAAGTCAAAAGGGAAGAGGCCCCTTCGGAGCCTCTTCAGCAAGAACGTATGACGTGTTCGCTCTACCCTGATCGCTTTCTATGGGTCGTAGCCAATACGGATACGAATACTAAAGCAGCATTGGCCCCTCGAGAAGCACCCCCAACTCCACCCAGGGAAGCAGCTTCCAAAGAACGGTGGGCAAGAAGGACTGGGAGGAGCGGGTTTGTAGCACGGCGTAGGAGTGTAGCTGGGAGCAGGCGGTTTGTAGCACGGTGGAGGAGTGTAGCTGTAGGTTGGGGCTGTAATCGTGAACGATGTCCAGGCAGTTGTCCACGTTGGCTCAGGAGTGATCCCCATAATGTGGCCTTGGATCTCCCCTGGGGTAACCCTTGGGAACGGTTCACCATAGGTGCTAGTGGTAACTGCGAGCGGACTCAGGCTAGCCAAGATCTGTAGCTTCTCTACTCCCGTCGGATGGGTAACTCTGTAGTGGTACGACGGCCTATCCGGGAGAACATGCGTCCCCCCAGAGACGAAGTTACTTTGCGAATAGATGTTCGGAAAGACAAGACACACGATCCCATCTGGCTGGATATCGTACAGGTAGATGTAGGCTGGTTGGCTCACATTGAAATACACGCGCATGGTCTCGCCCACCGCGTAGGTCGATTTGTCGGTCCAGACGTTGACCGTGAGAGGTCGTGGAATCGGTGTGGGGACAATCCCTAGAGGGCTCGGTGGTCCTTGTGCGACCATAATGGCCGACGTACCCACAAGCCCGATTAACAGAAGCG
>JAGLXM010000129.1 GCA_023132915.1 Candidatus Bipolaricaulota bacterium | reverse complement strand
GAGCCCTCCGGCGTGGATAGGAGGGGGGATAAATTTGTGCCCTAGCCCGACTTTACCGCCTGTATTTCGCAAGTGGGCATCTGTACAGGAGAATCCTTACATATCCTGTATGACCTAACAGGATGTGTATCGCTGAAGGTCAAGGACCTCGTAAAGTTCTCGTTGCTCAGGCGACATTGTGGTAATCGAGGTCCGAAGCACTGGTTTTCCACCGCGGGCTTGCGGTGGAAAGATCATCACCATCTCTCGGATATCACCGAGCAGCTCAAGTATCCGTCGTATCGACATATCGACGCCCTTCATGTGGAGCTCCCGCCGCAGGAGGCTTACCAGCATCAGCGCAACCACACAGGTAAAAACATGCACGCGAATCTTCTGGTCTGTCCAGTGATACTGCGGGCGCAGCGCAATGTGATGCGGGTCTTTCATCGTACGGAAGGCATCCTCAATCTCGTGGCTGCCACGGTAGGCGCGTACGATCTGGACATCGGTCCAATCGTCGTTGTCGGTGAACAGGATGGTCTTGCCCAATAACGTGCTCTGCAACTCCTCCCAGGCATCCTGGCTGAACTGGTAGGTGACGGCTGGTAGGCCATCCTGTTCTGTGACCGTAGTAGCGAACAGATCCTTCATGTGCCTGGCCTTCAACCAGCTATTCACCTTCTTTTGCGTGGCGGCAAGGGTGGGGGGACGCCCTCTACGAATCTCCCCTCTCCGCCACCGCTCAAGGCGGGTAACCAGTTCACAGAAGCGTTGTTGCCGCTTGCCGATCTCGCGCAGCAGGGTCTTTGATTGAGCGACGAAGAGGTTCTCGTTGTAGGTGACCACCACGGTGCGCTTACGTCCGAAGACCTTCTTTGTTGTCCGGTAGACCGACACTTCAGGTAGTCCATCTTGGGCCAGCGACCGAAACCGCTCCCGTGGTACTTCGAGCAGATCGGAATGCTGTGTCGGTACCAGCGACCCAACAAAGTGGTAGGGTGTGGCGTCGATAGCAGCGAGGTTGTCCTTGGAGTTGTTCCCCTTGTCAAAGACGATGGTGATATGCTCCACACCATCGATGAGTCGCTTGCAGCGGGCGACGAGTGCATCAGTCAGACTGGCGAAGGTGGGGGCATCGGGCTGGTTGCCCGGGTATGTGCAGTGGAACAGTGGCACGTGGAAGTCTGCGGTGACGAGCAGAGCAAGGCCGACAATACGCAAGGAAGCACGCCCTTCCTTGCTCTTACCGCGTTGCGCCAAGGTAGACCTCTCGTTGAAGGTGTCGATGAAGGTGAAGAAGTTGGTTGCGTCAAATAGTAGGTGCTGCAGGTCGAGGTTGAACTCCTTAACGCAACGCGTTGTGAGGTCAGCTTCGATGCTGGTGATCGCTTTTGCTGAAACGCGGTCCATATTGTCCCAGTAGCGCTGGCTGGTGAGCTGACGGCTCTCGATATTGACCAGGCGCCGCAGCACAGTCTTGTGGAACCACTCACTCACCTTGGCTTTGCTGCAGGGATCGACACAGCGGTTGATGATTGCAACAAGCAGGTAAGTCCCGACAGAGGGGCCGGTCCCACGCTTAGGGACGTGCTTGTCGATGATGGAGACAACCTCCAGGCGGGATGCCAGATCGTACAAAGCGGCAACAGCCCCCAAGTCGGTGACGATCCCTTCCCTCCGTGGTTGTGGGATGAGGCGGCCTTCCCGCCACTCGGCCACAGCAGTGACGATGTCTTCGAGACGCCCGAGGTACTTCTGCCACACGATCTTGGGCTTCCCGTTCACCCGTTTGCACTCGCGGGCGTAGTAGTAGGTCCTTCCGTGGATTTTCTTCTTGGTGAGGCTTGCCATGAATTAGGTCATACACTATTTATGAGACAAAGTCAAATCGAGGGCATAAAGCCGTTACAAATCTAATGTTCAAGGAAAGATACCGAGGCAGTATAGGCGAAAAATCTTAGGTCATACAATTCTGGTCGGCATTTTGCTTCTCTGCTTCAGAAGGCAAAGTTAAGCAAACTGGCTAGTGAAGGGTATTAGCAAAGCCGGCCAATGCCCTGCATTGTGGACAGATGGCCGCTGCGACATCCCATTCGCGGTAAAGTCGGGCTAGAGCCTGTCGCGTAAACTTTTTCTGCCGCTCGTCTTCAAGCTTGGCTCCTAGTTTCAAGCATTTTACCGCAGAGGGCGCTGAGGAATTGAG
>JAGLXM010000128.1 GCA_023132915.1 Candidatus Bipolaricaulota bacterium | reverse complement strand
CGCAGGAGTGAGACATATCTCTCTCGTGCCACAGGGCGACATTCTCCAACGCCGCTTGAAGGTTTCCCCGCAACAACCGCGCCAGTCCACAGATACGCTCTGAGGTGATCGGATTGCGCTTGTGGGGCATAGAGGAGGAGCCCTCGGGTGCTGGCTCCTCGACTTCACCAACCTCGCTGCGCGAAAGGTTGCGGATCTCCAGAGCGATCTTCTCCAACGTTGCCCCCGTGATCGCAATAGCTGCTATCACTTCGGCGTGCCGGTCGCGTTGAATGATCTGGCTTGACACCCTCACCGGTTGAAGGCCGAGGTTCTCGCAAGTGAGCCTCTCCACCTCAGGAGAGACCTGCGAGTAAGTCCCCACCGGGCCAGAGATCTTTCCCACTGAGATCGTTTTAAGTGCCCGCTCGAGGCGCTGGATGTCGCGGGCGACCTCCTCATGCCAGATGAAGAACTTAAGCCCGAGCGTCGTCGGCTCAGCGTGCATCCCGTGTGTCCGGCCAACCATCACCAGGTCCTGGTACTGGCGTGCCTTTTTAAGGAGCGCCTCCTGAAGTCGGTACGCCACTTCCAAAATAATGTTGAGCCCATCGCGCATCTGCAGTGCGAGGGCGGTGTCTTTCACGTCAGACGAGGTGAGGCCACGATGGATGTATCGGCCGGCATCACCTGCCTGCTCCTCTAACGAGCGGATGAAGGCAAGCAAGTCGTGCTGAATCTCACCCTCGATCTCCTGGATACGGGGAAGGTCGATGCGAACAGTCTTCTTAACAGCAGCAAGCGTCCCCGTGGGGACCTCCCCGAGTTTCTCCATTGCCGTAAGGGAAGCGAGTTCCACCTCAAGCCACCGCTCGTACTGGGCTTTTAAGGTCCACAACTCCTTCATCGGTGAGAGGGTATAGCGGTTGATCATTTCTTCCTCCTTTCAAGGTAGCCTGTGTAGAGAGTGTCTTGCCCAACTTGCTCTACCTCGATATCGTGCAGCAGGATCCCTTCGGAGACGTATTCGCTGCCGATTCCCCCCACTGCAGGGACCGCATCGCGGCCACCTATGATGATCGGGGCGATAAAGAATGAAACCTTGTCCACCAAGCGAGCACTAAGGAACGAGGCGGCCGTCTCACCACCGCCCTCTACGAGGACCGAATCGATGCCTTCCTCGCCGAGGCGTTTCAGTAACGACTTAAGGTCAACCTGACCCTGGTCTGCGGGGAGTCGCCATACTTCCACCCCCAAGTCGAGTAGCGCTTGTTCTTTGTCTCTAGACATTGCGACGGTGGCAATGATCGTTCTCCCCGCGTCGCGAAGGAGCGTCGCCTCAACTGCGATCTTGCCTTGCCCATCCAGCACGACCCGGATCGGATCTTTACCGAGGACATGGCGCACGGTGAGCCTGGGATCATCGACGATCACTGTTTTTAGACCGACTAAGACAGCGGCAAACTTTCGCCTAAGCCGGTGTGCCTCCCTCCGGGATGCTTCTCCTGTGATCCACTTTGAATCTCCTGTTCGGGTGGCGATCTTTCCGTCAAGGCTCATGGCGAGTTTGAGCTGCACAAACGGAAGGTGGGTGGTGATGAACTTGAAGAAGATCTCGTTTGCCCGTTTCGCCCCCTCTTCTAACACCCCTTCTGTGACCTCGATCCCTGCCTCGTGCAGGTGGCCGATTCCTTGCCCGTTGACTAACGGATTAGGATCCCGACAGGCGATCACTGCCCGCTTGATCCCTGCGTCGATGATCCGCTGCGTGCAAGGAGGGGTCTTCCCGTGATGACAGCATGGCTCCAGGGTCACGTATAAGGTGGCCCCATGAGCATTCTCTCCAGCCTCCTTTAGGGCAAACACCTCGGCGTGCGGTCCTCCGAACGCCTTGTGATAGCCCCGACCGATTATGACTCCGTTCTTAACTACGACTGCACCGGTAATCGGGTTTGGGTTGACCGCTCCTTCGCCCTTTCTTGCGAGGTCAAGTGCAATCTCCATAAAGCGCTCGTCATTCGTTGAGTTTATTGAGTTCGTTGGGTTCATTGGGTTTATTGAGTTCGTTGGGGGTCATCCTGCCGCCTCCAGCAGGGCACGCATCGCTGCCAAGCGGTCCTCCTGTTTAAAGATTGACGAACCGGCCACGATGAGCTGTGCTCCGGCTTCCACGACACTACGGACGTTCTGTGGCCCGATTCCTCCGTCTACCGCGATCATGATCGATCGATCACCGATCTTTCGGCGGAGGCAGCGGATCCGCTCGATGGCTTCCGGCATGAACGCCTGCCCGCCGAACCCTGGCTCCACGCTCATCACCAGGACGAGGGCAACTTCATTGAGGTAAGGGAAGATCGCCTCAAGAGGCGTCTTTGGTCGCAGTGAAATTCCGACATTCGCGCCGATCTTCTTAATCACGTCGATCGTAAGCGCAGGATCGTCCTTTGCTTCAACATGAAACGTGATGAAGTCACCGGGTTTCACGTCAAAGTGGGGGGCGTGTATCGCGGGGTGGTCGATCATCAAGTGGATGTCAAACGGCTTTTGAAGGCCGCGACGAAGGGAGTTGACCACCGGTGGACCGATCGTCAGGTTGGGAACGAAGTGGCCGTCCATCACGTCTATATGGAAGTAAGAAGCAAGAGGCTCAACCTCTTTTGCCTCCTGCCGCAGTTGTCCAAAATCAGCGGCAAGGAGCGATGGGGCAAGTTTCATCGTCTTCTATTCACCGATAGGAGCATGAGAAGCTGTAGTGCGGCCATCGCGGCAGCGGCGACATAGGTTAACGCAGCGGCGAACAGAACCTCCTTCACCGCTCCTAGTTCCTCTTCATTTACCAGGAGGCTTGAGCGGAGGGCGACGACCGCCCGCCGGCTGGCGTCGAATTCCACTGGGAGGGTCACCAGAGTGAACAGTACGGCGAGAGAGAAGGCGAAAATCCCGACGGTGACCAGCATTTGGTAGCGAAAGATCAGCCCTACGAAAAATAGCGGGAGGGCAAGCTGTGATCCGAAGTTTGCTAGGGGCACTATCGCCGTACGAAGCACGAGCGGTTTGTATCCACGCGCATGCTGAATAGCGTGGCCGGCCTCATGTGCTGCCACACCGACCGCTGCAACCGACACCGACTTGGGATCGGAGAGACGTAATACCTTTCCCCGTGGATCGTAATGGTCAGAGAGCTTCCTCCGGGTTCCCTCAACGGCGACATCACTGACCCCTGCTCCCTCCAGGATCCGTTTCGCAGTCTGCGAAGCACTGGTCCCGTTCGCAGTTTGCACCTGAGAATAGCGCGAATAGGTCGAACGCACCTTGTACTGGGCGTAGATTGCCAAGGCCAGCGCTGGCAGCAAGATCAGAATACTTGGCCCCATAAAAAACGGAAGTCCCCAGAACATCCCTATCCCTCCTTATCGCAATCTCGCTGTTTAAGTATACGTACTCTAGCAGACAACGGCAAGGGAAAGCGGACGAGAAGGACGATTAAGCTCGCAGCAGCCGCTCCACCGGCGAGATCGGCAAGCCAGTCCAAGAGACTTGCTGCCCGGGTGACGATGAAGAACTGATGAAACTCATCACTTCCTGCGTAGACTGCGGTAAGTACTAAGGAGGAGAACAGCCGACGCCGGGCCGGCAGGACCTTCCAAGAAAGGACAAAGAAGACAAAGAACTCCAAGAAGTGAAGGAGTTTATCTCCGTGTGGAAACGGGACGAGTGGCTCGCCCGCCTCTAACGGGAAACTTGAGAGGATAAAGATTGCACCGGCATAGAAAAGGAGGAGGATGGCCCATAGCACTCTTTGTCTTCTCACGTTTTCTCCGATGATTAAGGGAGAGGGCCTGTAAGCCGGATTCTGTCCTGGGGGGTCATTCATCTGCGCGGCCTACCCAAAGGCTCGGGCGGGCAGCCCTCAGATGCCTTTCTACTTGGCCTTGCTCCGGCCAGGGTTTACCGAGCCGGCCTGGTCGCCCAGGCCGCTGGTGGTCTCTTACACCACCGTTTCACCGTCACCTGTGCCCGTGGAAAATACCCACATGGCCATCGGCGGTCTGTTCTCTGTGGCACTTTCCCGAGGTCACCCCCGCTGGGATTTCCCCAGTGGCCTGCCCTGTGGAGTCCGGACTTTCCTCAGAGGAACCCTCGAAAGGGTCTCCCTCCGCGACCACCTAGCCCTCTCCCCTTTTGGTGCGAGAATAACCGCACCTTCGACAATAGTATACCACATTGTTTCCCCCATGTGGGCCGAATGTTTTACTCTTGTGAACCCACAGAATTCGTCCGCATCGCGGGCAGATCCGCCGATGGATGAAGAATGCGAGAAGGCCAAGGGAGAGAATCAGAAGTAGAACCGGGAGAACCCGACTTCCTTGTTTCTGCACTGCGGGCTGGGGAGAAGGAGCTATTGGCGACAGCTGGCGTTCGAGGACCGTGAACAGATCAACCATCGCCTCCTCGATACGGTGGTAGTCAACAAGGTCCGTGATCCCTTCTTCCACATTACGAGCAAGCTGAGGATGGGTAGCGACGGTTTTCTCGCCAGCGAGGACCTTCACTTCCCAGTCTGTACCCGTCTTGAGAAAAACGACGAGCACGGTCTTCCCGTGGGCGAGGTTCCAGGAGTGGAGCAGAGCGTAGGCGTAGCGATCGATCTCCGCGTAAGACGCCTCCCAGCTAGCGAGGATGTAGATCTCAATCTCAAACCGATTTTTAACCCCTTCGATTAAAGCGGATATTCGCTCACGGCCGTGACGATCGAGAACGTTCGCATAATCCGATAGCCAACCGATGGGAAGGGGAAGGGAATGTGTTTCCACCGCAATCCCGATGAATATAGCAAGGAGGATCGTGACCCTCATCGGGCGGATCAGTGGATGTAGAGAATGCGCGAGCAATTCTCGCAGGTGACGATTTCCGCGCCATTTCGAGCTCGTTCGATCGCATTGCCACTTACCTTGAGCTTGCATCCTGAGCAGGTTCCACCTACGATTGTTACCACTGGATCGTTGAACTTGGTGTGCAGATTCTCGTAGCGGGTGAGAAGATGAGCGGGAATCCTCGTAGCGACTTCGGCCCGCTCTTCCATACAGGAGGCGATTTCCTCCCTCAGTTGCGCAATACGAGAGGCGATCTCTTGGCTGCGGGCGGTGAATTCCTTCTCACGTTCCCCGAGTGCCTTCTCCTCCTCTGCTAGCCTCGTTTTTGTGACTTCTATTTCGTCCATAAGGGCGAGGGCTTCGTCCTCCATCTCGCTTATCCGCTCCCGCTGGTTTAAAATCTTCGTCCGGAGTGCCTCCATCTCCTTGAAACTGATGATCCCCTGATTCAGGCGCTTCTGGTACTCACGAATTTGCATATCAAGGTCGTCGACCTCAAGGTTCTTCAGGCGGCTATTGTGCTCCAACTGTTGTAATTGTTGTCGGACCCGGTCGACCGCTGCTCGTTCCTCATCCAGCCTGCGCTGCACTTGTATCTTCTGCTTCTCCAGACGCTCAACCTTCAAGGATAGATCTACACCCTGTTGGTCCTTCTCCTGCACTGTGAGCAGCAACGTGATCTCTTCGCTCACGCTCACCCCCTCGGTCGACTTAGCTGGTCTTTGTCCGACTATAAGTATAGAACTGGCCGTGCGCAAGTTTCCTCGACCGTCTGAGGGTGGTGTGGTATAGTGAATCGTATGAAAACGGGAACGGCCAATCTCCCTTTACATTACGGAAGTGCCCCGCGGTGGCTCTTTTCACGGATGAAGCAGCTTGCCGAAGAGATCGTGCAGGTAATCGTCCTCGAATACGGGCCAGCCGGACTTCTTGCGCACCTCTCCGATCCGTTCTGGTTTCAGGCCCTTGGCTGTGTGCTCGGGTTCGACTGGCACTCGAGCGGACTCACAACTACCACCTGCGGCGCGATCAAGGAGGGGATCAAAGGGCAAGAGGAGGAACTTGGCCTGTTTGTTGCCGGAGGAAAAGGATCAACCTCACGCAAGACCCCCGCGGAGATCGTTGCTTGGGGAGAGCGAACTGGCATTGACGCCGAACCCCTCGTCTACTCGAGTCGCACAGCAGCAAAGGTGGACAGCGCCGCCGTGCAGGATGGCTACCAAATCTACCATCATGTCTTTTTCTTTGATGCACAGGGAAACTGGGCGGTAGTGCAGCAGGGGATGAACATAGGGACGAAGATGGCCCGTCGTTACCACTGGCTATCCATAGATGTTGAGGACTTTGTTTGCGAGCCACATGCTGCCATCTGCTGTGACAGGCGTGCTTTAACCCTTAACCTTGTGGCGCGGGATAGCGAAGGGACACGGCGAGCAAGCGCAGAGATCGCTCGACAACGCCCGCAGCAACTCGTCTTAAAGCTTAATCACCTAAAGACCCTTGCCCTACCCCGTCGACACGATGTAATGCTCGCTGATATCGATCCGGGGCGGTTGGCGCGGATCTTCCTCAAGACCTACCAAGCACAACCGGAAGGGTTCGAGTCGCTTCTCACCCTTAAAGGAGTAGGTGCCAAGACCTTGCGTGCTCTCTCCTTGATTTCTGAACTTGTCTACGGGAAACCTCCAAGCTTTGACGACCCGGCTCGCTACAGCTTTACCCACGGAGGAAAAGACGGTACCCCTTACCCGGTTGATCGTGATCTCTACGACAGCTCGATCGAACTCCTCGGCCGAGCGATCCGCCGCGCCAAGCTCAACCAGACTGAGGAGCTGCGGGCGTTCAAGCGCTTAGAACGTGCATTTTTACAATGAATGAGAGACTGGAAGAGTGGTCGAGCGCTTTTTTAGGTCAAGGGCGGCGAGCTTTCTTAAGCTTTGGTGCTTCTGCTACAGTTCGATCCTCCCCCGCAAGGCGCGGCCAAGGGTAATCTCATCCGCAAACTCGAGGTCGCGACCTACTGGTATCCCCTGCGCAATCTGGGATATCCGCACCTCAAGCGGCTTGACGAGTGAGACGATGTGCATTCCTGTTAGTTCACCATCGAGCTTTGGTTCCAGAGCAAGGATGACCTCCTTGATTCCCTCTTTCTTGATTCGTTCGAGGAGAGCGTCAATAGTCAGGTCAGCGGCGCTGACCTCGTCCATCGGCGAGATCAACCCTCCGAGGACGTGGTAGAGCCCGCGGAACTCCCCGGTTCGTTCGAGCTTCAGGATCTCCCAAGGCTGTCCAACTACGCAGATCATCTCTTGGTCGCGCTTGGGGTTAGAGCAGATCTCACACAGCTGCCCGGTGGCGAAGTTGTAGCAGCGTTGGCAGCGGTGTACCGTGGTCTTAATTCTACCGATCGCTTCGGCGAGTCCAGTTACTTCCGCTTCTGTCGCATTTAGCAGGTGAAAAGCCACTCGTTCGGCGCTCTTGCGGCCGATTCCGGGAAGGGATTTCAGTCGTTCAATGAGTTCTTCCAACGGCGCGATCATAGGCCGGACATTCCGGGGAGTTTCATCCCCTGTGTCAGTGGTCCTAGCTTCTCTTGCGAAATGGCCTGCGCATTCTTTTGCGCCTCTTGCACTGCGGCGATTAAAAGGTCGATGAGCATCTCCACATCGTCCGGGTCGACGACTTCCCTTTCGATCAGCAGGTTCAACAGTTCCCCACGGCCGTTCACCGTTGCTTTCACCATCCCCCCACCGGAGCTTGCCTCCACCTTCATTGCCGCAATCTCTGCCTGCTTCTTCTCAAGCTCCTCTTGGATTTTCTTCGCCTGCTTCATCAAGTTCCCCAGGTTCCCCATCCCTTTCATCATCCCTCCTTGACAATCTTTCCATTAAATGTTTGACAAACGAGTTGTGCCTTTTCCAGCAGCTTTTTCCGTGGAGAAGGCTTGCGCACTACCCCGTCATCGAACTCAATATCCACGTTAAATTGGTCTCCCAGATGGCGATGGACCATCCCCGCCAGGTACTGTAGGTTCCCAGATTTCTCCAGGCTCTCCTTGTGGAAGTTGTGTTCAGAGTGAAAGGCGATTGTCACCTTGTTCCCAGAAAGGCGCGCAGTTCCCCCAAGGAGGAAAGCAGCGATGGCGATCCGCTCGCGCTCGATCTCCTCGATCATCTTCTTCCAGCGACCAGTGAAGTTGTCCGCCTCAGTAGCGATGACCGGTTCAGGTGTTGCAGGTGTCTCTGAGTGCGATTCTCCTATGGGGGAAGTTGCTTTGGCCCCCGCGTTGGGTGCAGCCGGTTCCTTTGGATGGGACACCGCTTCAGGCGCGGCTTGCCTCACACTTTTTCCTTCAAGGAGCGGGGTACTTGCTTTCTGGTCTGATTTCTTGCCGGTAGACACCGGCGCTTTCTCTAGGAGGGGAGGCTGTGGGTGCGATCCGAGCTCGTCCATCAGGGTGAGAAGGCCGATTTCAAGGAGGATCCGCCGATCGAGCGAGCGGTACAACTGCTGCTTAATGTCGAGCAGACCGCGGCAAAGCTTTATATCACGCCTCTCGGTATCACCGCCGTGGACAAGCCGATCGCGCAGGTTCCCAACCAGATCGTCGAGGAAGACCTCTAGATCCTTCCCCCGCTCGACGAGCGAGTCGATCGTCTTAAGGACGGTCTTGCGGTCCCCTGTTTCGATGGCCTTTAAAGTGAGTGCGTGCACCTCGTGGCCAACAAGACCAAGCATCTCCAAAAGCGCCTCTGTAGTGATCTCCCCGCTCTTAAAGCTCACTGCCTGTTCAAGCATTACGATCGCATCACGCATTCCTCCATTGGCCTTGCGGGCGAGGAGGTGAAGTGCGTCCTTGGAGATCGTAATTTCCTCGCCTAGGGCGATCTCAGCGAGGCGGGCGGCGATCTTCTCTGATGGAATTTTGCGGAAGTCAAACGCCTGGCAGCGGGAGACGATCGTCCGCGGGACCTTATGCGGCTGCGTGGTGGCGAAGATGAATACGACGTGCGGTGGTGGCTCCTCCAGGGTCTTTAGAAGAGCATTGAACGCCTCGTTGGTCAGCATATGGACCTCGTCGATGATGTAGACCTTTGTCTTTAAGTCGGTGGGAGCGAAGTTCACCTCCTCGCGCAGGCGGCGGATGTGGTCGATTCCCCGGTTGGAGGCCCCGTCGATCTCTAAGATATCCAAGGAGCGAGAGGCAAGGATCGTCTTGCAGTTGGTACAGTTATTGCATGGCTCTCCCCCTTGCGGGTTAAGGCAGTTGGCCGCGCGCGAGAGGATGCGGGCGATTGAGGTCTTGCCGATCCCACGTTCGCCGGCGAAGAGATACGCGTGCGCTACCTCATTCGCAATCACCGCATTTTGCAACGTGCGGACGATCTCCTCCTGGCCAACCACCTCAGAGAAACGTTGCGGCCTGAAGCGCCGGTAAAGGGAGATATATGCTGATGTATCGCTCACCACAAGATCACCATTTCTTTTCGGGGAGACTGGATTTGAACCAGCGACTTCCTGCTCCCAAAGCAGGCGCGCTACCAGGCTGCGCCACTCCCCGCCTTTCCGGCGTGATTATAGGTGGAGGATCACGCTCGATCAATCGGACACATTGCCTCACCATCTAAACAATGGCTAGGCATGGATGTTTCGTTGTTGAAGAATTGCTGCTCAGCAATGTCTCGGGCGCGTTTTCGACCCTGATCCCCAATTTCTTGACGTGGCCAGCCTCGCGTGGAAGGCGTGGAACTGCCTTTCCTTCCGCCCCGTCTGGATGAGTATCACCTCGGTAACCAGTAAAGACAACGGCGAGCTTCACCTCGGACACCCTCCGCCTCCACCCCTGGGGACATGTCGGTCCGATATAATCGCGAAGGAGGTGAGGACCATGAGGAGACTCCCGCGCAAGGGGATCGGTGGAATGGCGTTAATCCTGGGGATCTTGGCCCTGGGTTGTGGGGGCGAGCTGGGGTCCATAGAGGAGGAACCGGTCGAGGTGAAGCTTCCCGCGGCCCGGCTCGTGGGGGATCTCAGTGTGGAGGAGGCCCTGGCCTTAAGGCGCTCGGTGCGGGCCTACCGGGAAGAGCCGCTTACCCTGGCGGAGCTGGCTCAGCTCCTGTGGGCGGCGCAGGGGATCACTGCAGATTGGGGGGCCCGGACCGCCCCCTCGGCCGGGGCAACCTATCCCTTGCAGGTGTACGTTGTGGTGGGAGAGGTTACGGGGCTGGAAGCAGGGTTGTACGTTTACCGCCCCGCCGGCCACCATCTGGTGCGCCGAAAGGCCGGGGACCTGCGGGCAGAGCTCGCCTCGGCGGCCCTAGGGCAGGGATGGGTACGGGCCGCGCCGGTGAGCCTAGTGATCGTCGCTCGCTACGAGCGGACCACCGGACGGTATGGTGAGCGGGGAGTGCGCTACGTACACATCGAGGTCGGCCACGTGGGCCAGGACGTGTACCTACAGGCTCAGGCTCTGGGTCTGGGGACGGTGATGGTGGGAGCGTTCGACGATCAGGACGTGAAGACGCTCTTGGGAATCGAAGAGGAGCCGTTGGCGATCATGCCTGTGGGCCGGCCCGCGGACTGAGACCTGTGCTGGCGCGGCGGTGGAGCTCCGTCTGATGGAGGAAGGCCTCGAGCCGTGTGCGCAGATGAGTTTGCTCCTGGCCGTCGAAGGTGAGGTTGATCCAGGGGATCTGGTGATCGCGTTTCGTCCGTGCGGAGACCGCGGCAACCATCGTCCCGGGCATGCAGCTGAAGGGCATCACGTTGATGATCCCGTCAAAGTCCTTGAGCGCGTAGTCCACTGCCCTTCCCACCGTGAGCACCGGTTCCCCCCGGTACGCCTCCGAGATGTAGGGCTCCGAGTGGCGGGTGACCACCTCGATCGGGGGCTCCTCGAGCTCCCAGGCAGGAAGGGCCGCGGTGAAGGCCCGCGCGAGCCGGTGTTCATCTTGTCGCAGCACAAGCCTCTCCAGGCGTGTCTTTATGTGCGCGAACCACTCGCCCCGCAGACGGGTATCCCCGAGCTTCTTGTAGAAGGTGTACGAGAGCCACTCCCCGACCGGGGCGATGCGGACCTCCCCTCCGAGCTCCTCGATCAGCCGTACAAGATCGGCGTTGCTGAACGGATTAGCCCGTACATAGATCTCCCCCACAATCCCTATCAGGGAGCGTTCTCCCTCTTGGCGCTCCACCTTCAGGAAGTGCTTGACGATCCCCGGGAGAACCCTGAGGAGCCCGTTTATCCCGCCCTGGGCCAGGGACGCCTCGATTCTCTTTAGCGCCTCCCGGTAGATTGTCTCCGTCTCCCCAGGGTGAACTTCGTACGGTCGAGTTTGCCAGAGTAGCTTCTGGAGGAGGTCCACGG
>JAGLXM010000127.1 GCA_023132915.1 Candidatus Bipolaricaulota bacterium | reverse complement strand
AGAAGGTGCTGAAGTACGTGATGGTCCGCCGCACGCGAACGGAGATCAAGAACTACTTCAGCAAAGACATCGAGCAGCGCGGCCTATCCTTCCCCACAATGGGAGACCCCAACCGCATCGTCTACCGTTTCCCGGACGACGTTGATTCTACATTTACTCGAACAATAGAGCTGCTCAAACAGTTTCAGTACTCACGTTACACGCCGCTTCTGTACCTCGAACATCCGATATCACCTCTCGAACAGCAGAGCCAGAAGAACGTGGGTGGGTTCATGAAGGGAATCCTCGTAAAGCGCTTGGAGAGCAGTTTCTATGCCTTCCGCCGCACCCTGGGTAGGTTTATCACATCCTACGAGCGATTCATCGAAATGCTCAATAAGGGCACTGTTCTCATCGGTAAGAAGGTTAACGTATACGATCTGTTGGACGAGGACGACGCTGATAAGATCCTCCAACTCGTCGAAAAGGGCGATCTGAAGAAGTACAGTGCTGAGGAGTTCAGGCCGAAACTTGTTGAAGACTTAGCGACAGATCTGCAACTCCTTGAGGAGATCCATGCTTTGTGGATCAAGATCAATTCGGATCCCAAGCTTGAGGCGTTCATGACGGAACTGCAGGCAAATCCTGCATTGAAGGACAAGCACCTCGTCATCTTCACTGAGTCCAAGGAGACGGGTGAATATCTGTTTGAAAACCTCAATAGGCGCTTTCCCAATGAGGTACTCTTCTATTCGAGTCAAGGTGGCAGGTATGCCGAGGGGGAGAAAAGCGTTCCCGTGGCGCGTGGCCTCATCAAGGAGAGCTTCGATCCCAACTACCACACTCAGAACGACAAGATTAGAATCTTGATCAGTACGGATGTCCTGGCAGAAGGGATCAACCTGCATCGATCGAATACCGTCATCAACTACGATCTACCGTGGAACCCGACTAAGGTGTTACAGAGAGTAGGGCGCGTCAATCGAGTAGGGACAATACACCCGGAAATCCAGGTGTTCAACTTCTTCCCCACCGATCAATCCGAGCAGGAGATCGGGCTGGAAGCCAACATCAAAGCGAAGATCCAAGCGTTCCACGATACGTTGGGAGAAGACGCCAAGTACCTCACCGAAGAAGAAGTCGTAACTACCCACGAGCTGTTTGGTGACACCCTGTACAAGCGCCTCAGCAGTAAGGGGACCTACGAAGGGGAAGAG
>JAGLXM010000126.1 GCA_023132915.1 Candidatus Bipolaricaulota bacterium | reverse complement strand
GGCGCCGACGACAGATGGTTATGGCGGTGCGCCACGGCGTTCCAATGCGCGAGGTTGCACGAAAGTTTCAAGTTGCTCTTGGTACTGTACAGCTCTGGGTTCGACGTGCCGGAGACAAGCGGCTTGACCGTGTCGACTTTGCGGACAAGCCTTGTAGTCCAGGAGTGCCCGCAAATCGAACTTCGCGTGAATTGGAGGACCTTGTGTTAACCATCCGGCGCGAACTTAAGGAACTCAGCGATCTAGGCGAGTTTGGCACTGAGGCAATCTACCGAGAACTCGTTGTTCGAGGCGTCAAAAAACCGCCGGTAGTCCGAACCATTGGCCGTATTCTTGAACGCCGCGGTGCTCTCGATGGGCACAAGCGTGTGCGACGCCTGCCACCACCTCGCGGCTGGCATCTGCCGGAAGTTGCCGAAAGACGAGTAGAACTGGACAGCTTCGACGTTGTCGAAGGTCTTGTGATCAAAGGCGGCATCGAGGTCGAAGTGCTCAATGCCACCTCGCTCCACGGCGGTCTCGTGGCGTCCTTCCCAATGCCCTCGATTACTGCAAAAGTGGTCGTTGAAGCATTGATCAGCCATTGGAGCGAGGTCGGGCTTCCGGCATATGCACAGTTTGACAACGACACTGTCTTCCAGGGTCCTCATCAGCATCCCGACGTCGTTGGCCGGGTCATGCGGTTGTGCTTAAGCTTGGGTGTCACTCCCGTGTTCGCCCCACCTCGGGAGATGGGGTTCCAAGCCCTGGTCGAGAATTTCAACGGCCGGTGGCAAACCAAGGTCTGGAATCGATTTCATCACGATTCTCTCGATGCGCTCCGGGAAAAATCGGCAAGGTACATCAAAGCAGCCCGTGACCGAAGTGCTACTCGAATCGAGACGGCCCCAAAGCGTCGCCCGTTCCCGAAGCGGTGGCGGTTGGACCTTCAACGCCATCCCACAGGTCAAATTGTCTTCCTACGCCGAACCAGTGACACCGGTCGAGCGGCAGTCCTGGGGCACACCTTCAAGATTGACTCTACGTGGCTCCATCGACTGGTCCGAGCAGAGGTAGATCTCAATGTGCATCGCATCCGTTTCTACGCCCTGCGTCGCCGAGAGCCAGCATGGCAACCACTTCTTTGTGAGGTCCCTTACATACTGCCAAGGCGAAGGTTCAACGAGTGACCAGGAGGCGCTGTCACTTGTCAATCAACAAACGCTAAGATGACCAGGAGGCGCTGTCACCTGGCC
>JAGLXM010000125.1 GCA_023132915.1 Candidatus Bipolaricaulota bacterium | reverse complement strand
CCCATTGTCCCACCATTGTCCCCCGGGGACATATCACCCATTTCCGAATTCTCCGCTTCTTGCGGGTTGGCGCTTCGCTAAGACGCGACCACCATCCGTTCTGCGAGGAAAACGATTTCGGAATTCCGGAGACACACGCCCTGATTTGAGCCGTAGAGAGCACATCTAATGCATCGTTAAGGTCCCAACAGGCCGTTTCGAACTACCGAGTTCAAAACTCGTCCAATAAGGTGTTCCTCAAGGTTCACCGAACACCCACATCCTGCTCACATCCGCTTCATAAACATGGTGTAAATTCTAAATGGAAGGATACAAATACGAGAGCTTTTGTAGCCTGCCTTACGAAGAAGTAGCTGCCGGCCAGTATGTCCAGTAGCCTACATAACCTCCTTGTATACGGCCCTCTTACCTCCAGGTGAGGGGGCCGGTGCTTTGGATGTAAGCACGCGCTTGACCGCTGTCCGTGTTTCTCACTAAGCTGGGCGCGTATTGACTTTTATTGAAGCACTCAGCGCAGCCGTACCAAGAACCGTCTGCGAAAAGTTCTAGGTATAGTGGGAGGAGACCTCAGGTGTACCAGATCCCACGCCCTATCTGAAAGTTCAACAGTAGTCCTCTATCTAAGGGATAAAGGTATCCTGTTACCCTTGCTTATCTGGTCGTACGAGGGCTCAAAGTCCGACACACTAAAGAGATGGTGTAGTATCGTTCTCGCGACAGGCGAAGGAGAAGACCAGCGGGCGCTGACTGCCAAGCCTTCCTATCTGGTGGGGAGAGCGTCAGATGAGAAGAGACCCTCTGCGCGTTTTCTTTTTCCGGGCCCTCTTTTTGGGGTACGTCTCACCTTGGTTGACAACACAAAATTTCCGGCTACACTTCGTCAATCCATTTGGGAGGACCGCTTGATATTGGGACACAGTATCAAGCGCTTTTTAAAGCACGCTGGAGAGCCAGTGGAGGATAAAAGATGCGAAGTTCGCTTAGAAAGTGGAGGGCAGAGGCTGAACCCTGGTACGCCGCGATCGGGCTGGCGAACCTCGTCATGGGAACATCCTCCATTCTTATTCCGTTGATGATCGCTCAGGTCCTCCGGCGCTCCGTGGGGGATGTGGGGCTCCTTTCCAGTCTGGTAAGCCTGGTGGGGGTTATCGGCAGCCTCGTCTGGGGAAGGCTCTCAGATG
>JAGLXM010000124.1 GCA_023132915.1 Candidatus Bipolaricaulota bacterium | reverse complement strand
GCCTGGACAGCGAAGAGATGACTCCTGCAGACCGGGTTTATAGGCATAGTAAGGAACTCGGTACGGGCTTAGAACCAGATGCGCGCTGTCAGGCGAAGTGTTTTTAACAGTCTTTCTATTACTTCTCTCTCAATTTTGCACCACACTGGTAACATTTCTCTTCCTCACTAATCGGTTTACCGCAAGATCGACATCTCCATTTTTTGTCTTGTTCTTCTAACCACTCTTCTACTTTACCTGATTTGATCCACAGCAGGTTTTCACGCAAATCCATCCCAATTTCAGCGTGCCCTTCCGCCAAGTTTTTCCATTCTTCACAACCGCCCTTTTCAAACTCAACGCACTCATAGCAAAACTCAAACCCTTTTTCATCTAAACACTCACGGATCTTGCAATGGTTATAAGGCCAACAATTTTCATCAACTACCTGACATCCCTTACAGTATAGGTTTCTATCGGGAGGACAAGATTTTGCCATCACTCTTAACAGCTCGCCTCCATCCTCACACGCCCGATAGACCGAACAAACACCGCAGTAGTGTCCACATCTTCCCACAAGATCTTTGTTTACCATCTCCACCTCGCTGTTCAGGGCTATTAACAAGCCGCTTCTCTATTTGAGTCAGCCGTATCATCCGTCTTAAGAACCAACCACCCTTCTTTCCTATGCTTTTGCCCACCTCCGCCTTTGCTTCCGAAGTACGTCTTGGTCTGCGGCTTTGCCAAATCTCATTCTGTAAGCAGTGCTCGTATTGCTTCCTGCTCCTTGTTGGGTAGCACTTTCATCGCCTGGTTAACGATGCGACGGGTGGACCGGATGGCGCTCCGGGCGTGGCGGTGTACAAGTAGTCGGCCACCACGGCCGGGTGTCGCTTCCCGATCTCCCGCAGTGCCCAGGCGACCGCGTCCTGCACTTCTCTCGCATCGTCGGTCATCACTGTGTCCAGAAGCACGAACTCTTGCTTTGAAGGTCGATACGTCTTGTCCCTGGGGAGGCTCGTCAAGACGGCCACGCCGAAACGGCGTGCCCACTTATGCTCCTCTTGCATCCAGCCTTCACAGCAAGGCAACACCGCCTCTGGGTGGCGCTGCACGACGTATCGCAGGCCGAAGCAGGCCAGTTGATCGCACTCCTCCCAGTTACGGATGTCGCCCACAAAGGAAGCGGCGATTTCCAGTGTTCTCTCCGGCTCACGTTTACCCAATCGCTCCAGCACCTTGGCGGCGATGATCCGCTCGTCCCGGGAGCCGTTGTGCCACAGTCGCTCGACCAGTTCAAAGGCCTGAGACGGACTGCACTTGCCCCACTTAGCCAACTCGGCGGCGATAACGCGCAGTGCAGGGAGGGGTACACCAAAGCTCTCTCCTAAACCCGGAATGAAGCGCGCCGCCCCAGCTACGTTCTCCGGACTGCCGAGGGAGCGCAACAGGCTACGCAGTTCCTCATCGAAGGCCTGTGGCTTCTCCATCCGCTCCAGCAGCCCGACCACTCGTGCACGAATCCGATCCTTGTTTACACCAGCCGTGCTTTGCCTCCTTTATTTATCCCATCCTTTGATGCGCTAAAGCCCCCAGCTCCACGGCCAGGCGGGCCTGAGGCATACGTTAGCTACATCTTCTCGACCGGGATCTGCACCTCCGTAACATAAGTGCTTGGATCGCCACCTGACCCTGGACCGTGCAGGTAGATATCTCGGTTAGGGCCGGAAATGCGATAGCCGTTGGTCCCGATCCAGGCCAGTAGATCAATGTAAACCTGACCCAGAGCCTCGTGGCTGCCATGGTGAACAGTGCAGGCCATCGTCTCCACCGTAGGTAACTCATAGATTTTCACTCGCCCTTGACTTGGCAGTTTCACGTCCACCGGCACAGGTTCACACACTTCTGCATCCACATCCCGTTCTTTGTACTCTTCGTCATAGTAAAGAGTAAAGCAAGGCCCTACCGATTTGACTTTATGCTCTGCTAAATAGGCGCATAGCCCGTCCCAGAGTTGTCCCTGCTCACTGTAGCTGGGGATCACACCACGCACCGCAGCAACTCTTTGTGAGCTGGCTTTCTTGATCACTACATCACGAGTTATCATTTTCCCCTCCTTTTCCATCTGTTTAAGACGCCCCTCGACGCGCGCTAAGCGTTCCTGCTCCTCTCTAACACTCTCCTGAAGTTCGGCCCGCTTCAGGCGGAGCATCCCGCGGATCTCTTCCACTGACAGGTCACCATCGAGGAGTTGACTGATCTGGACAAGCGACAGTCCTAGATCCTTAAGTGCGAGAATGCGATGAAGCCGTGGGAGC
>JAGLXM010000123.1 GCA_023132915.1 Candidatus Bipolaricaulota bacterium | reverse complement strand
GAACTATCGGGCGATTCGGCGATCGCTGGGGAACTACGCGCCGACTTCAAGGCGGGAAAGCTCATGTACTCCCGCTTGAAAGAGGTCGTCTTTGATAGCCTTATGGGTGTGCTTCGCCCGATAAGGCAGCGCCGTGCCGAACTCGAATCTTCAGGAAAGGTCGACGAGATCCTCGTTGAGGGAACAAAGAAGGCTGGCGCGATCGCGCGGGAGAACATCGCCCGCGTGCGTGAGATGGTGGGACTTTAGCTATCAGCTCTCAGCGGTCAGCTATCAGCTCTCAGCAATCAGCCGTCAGCAATCAGCTTCAATTCACAAGCCCTTTGAACGTCGGGGATAAGTCTGTAGCGATCAGCTCTCAGCGTTCAGCTTTCGTAGCGTCGCAACCTGTGTGCTTGGGGGGTGTAGTAAACAGGTCGTCATGTACTACACCCCCCAGGTTCTCCTTCGTCGGGGATAAACCCCGACGTTACGCAAGAAACTCGACGTGACTCACCGTACCCCGCCCGCGGTGAAGTTCCCTTTTATCCGCTCCCAGAGTGCACGAAGCTCCCCCTCGGACAGGGCAGTTTTCTGGTTCCACGCCGGATCGACGAGGTCCTTGTCCGTCGGGACGACGAACTGCTGCAAGTAGTAGCGCTTCGCACCAGCTATGAGTGAAACAGTCTCTTTGATATCCTTCGCAGTTATCGTTGGAGCGGTGGTAGTGCGAAACTCATAGTCCGGCGCCTGCTCGATGATGAGGCGGATTGATCGGGTGATCGCGGCCATGTCAACATGAACTCCGGCCATCTCGTCGTATCGTGCCGCAGGACCTTTGAGGTCCATCGCTATATAGTCGAGGAGGCGTGCATCGAGTAACTCCTCAAGGACCTCGGGCCAAGACCCGTTGGTATCGAGCTTGACAAGGAGACCTAACCCCTTGACTTTCTCGATGAATCGAAAAAGACTAGGCTGAACCGTTGGCTCCCCTCCTGTTATGACAAGGCCGTCGAGGAACCCACGCCTCTCGCGTAGGAAGTAGAGGACCTCGTTCTCAGGAATGAGCTTTAGCGTTTCGATCTTCTCTGGGAGGACAAGTTCACAGTTGTGACAGAACGGGCAGCGAAAGTTACACCCCGTGGTGAAACCCAGCGCTGCGACCTTTCCCGGGTAATCAATCAGTGTAGTTGAAAGTAAATAGGCAATGTCCATCATCGGTAGTAGCATCGGAGCTTGTCTCCGACGTTGACCGGGTTTTGCCCTCAACGTTTCGGCGAAACCCGTGTCCGTCACAGGGTCCGTCGGACATGGAGTCCGACGCTACGTCCGGTGGTCGTCGCACACCTGTCTGCCCCATGGACGCGACAGGCAGGTAAGGTGCGACGCTACACGTGCACCACCGGCTTGGTAGAATACGTCTTCCGATCGGCAAACTCCGCTTGCTTGCCGTCGTTCCACTGCTCGACTGGCCGAAGATATCCCACGATGCGCGAGTAAACCTCAGCCTTCTGCCTGCGCCCCTCTGGGATTATCGTCCCATCTTCAAGGACGAGGTTACCCTCTCTGTCTTCTTTGTAGTTCAATGGTGATGCCTCCTTTAGTCTCTTGTGTATAGCCTTCTGCCAGTTCTTCATCGCACTTCGGGCAGTATTTGTGCTCCCCCGAGATATACCCGTGTTTCGGGCAGACGGAGAACGTTGGGGTAAGCGTGTAGTAAGGCAGATGGAAGGTCTCGGCGATCTTGCGCACCAGTCGCTTGGTCGCCTCCGCACTCGGAGACCGCTCCCCGAGAAAGGCATGGAAGACCGTCCCGCCGGTGTAGCAAGTCTGCAGGGGGTCTTGAAGCTCGAGGGCCGCGAACAGATCCTTGGCTAGGCCAACCGGGAGGTGAGTGGAATTGGTGTAGTAGGGGGTCTCCCCGCCGTAGTGCTCCCGGTTGTAGATGCGGATGTCCGGGTAACGTTCCAGATCCTTCTTGGCCAAGCGGTAGCTCGCTCCCTCAGCCGGAGTGGCCTCCAAATTGAAGATCGATCCTGTCTCTTCCTGGAACGCGCCCAGCCGCGAACGCATGAAATCGAGCGTCTTCAGCGCGAACGCATGCCCCTCCTCCTCGGCAATCGAGATCCCGTATAGGTTCAAAAGGGCCTCGTTCATCCCGATCAGCCCGATGGTGGAGAAGTGATTCTTCCAGTAACCTCCCTCGCTCTTCTTGATCCGCTGCAGGTAGAACTTTGAGTAGGGGTAGAGCCCCATATCGGTGAGGGACTCCAGCGTCTTTCGCTTGATGATAAGGGACTCCTTAGCGAGCTCCATTAGATTTTCCAACCGGTCAAAAAACTTCGCCTCGTCCTTTGCCAGGTAGCCGAGCCGCGGCATGTTGATCGTCACCACACCGATCGATCCGGTGAGGGGATTTGCGCCGAAGAGCCCCCCGCCGCGTTTGCGAAGCTCGCGGTTATCAATACGCAACCGGCAGCACATGCTGCGTGCGTCCTCCGGCTTCATGTCGCTCCCGATGAAGTTCGAAAAGTAGGGAATCCCGTACTTGGCCGTCATCTCCCATACCGGCCTTAAATTCTCGTTGTCCCAATCGAACTCCTCGGTGATGTTGTAGGTGGGGATGGGGAAGGTGAACGGCCGCTCGTGCATATCTCCATCGATCATCACCTCGGCGAAGGCGCGGTTGAAGAGATCCATCTCGCGTTGATAGTCCCCGTAGACCGTGTCTTGAAGTTTTCCGCCGATGATCACTGGCTCGCCACGCATATAGCGGGGGACTTCTAAGTCAAGGGTTACATTGGTGAACGGAGATTGGAAGCCGACTCGTGTGGGAACATTCATGTTATAGACAAATTCCTGCAGGTGCTGTTTCACATCCTTGTAGGAGAGGTGATCAGCACGAATGAACGGAGCAAGATAGGTGTCGAGGTTGGAGAAGGCCTGTGCCCCTGCCGACTCACCCTGTAGGGTGTACATGAAATTCACTATTTGTAGTAAAGCAACCCGGAAGTGTTTAGCAGGTCGTGCCTCGATCTTCCCCCGCACGCCGCGAAAACCGCGTAGCAGCAGATCATGTAGATCCCAGCCGACACAGTAGGCACCAAGCGTTCCCAAATCATGAATATGAAAGTCACCGTGCTCGTGCGTCTGGCGAATCTCCTCAGGGTAGATCTTAGTTAGCCAGTAGCGCGAGATCACTTTGTCGGTGATATGCGTATTTAGTCCTTGAAGTGAATAGGTCATATTGCTGTTCTCGCGCACCCGCCAGTCACTATCGTTCAGGTAGTTCTCAACCAGAGGAATTTCGGTCAAGAGCCCGTGCATCTCGCGCAGGTCGGCGTGCTGCTTGCGGTAGAGGATGTAGGCCTTGGCCGTGCGCGTGTACCCCGCTGCGATGAGCACGCCCTCCACCAGATCCTGGATCTCCTCTACCGTAGGAAGCTCCCCGACGAACCGCTCATCGAGGAGTTGGGTAACCTGTTCTGACAACCGTTTGGCAGCACTCTCGTCGGGATCACCCACCGCTCGCATCGCTTTCCATATAGCGGTCGTGATCTTGGCCTCGTCGAAAGAAACCACCCGACCGTCGCGTTTGACGATCTGCTCCACTAGAATTGCCCCCTCATGAAAAATGACGCCTTAAAACCTGTTCATCATAGCTGCGGGTCGATGCATGGTCAACAAAGACTTCTTAAAAAGGAGGTGAGGTAATTGCGATCGCTAGCGAATAAGGACAACTTGACTCTCGTAAAAGGTGACGGAGATTACATTCGTCTCGGCAAGGGGAGCACGCTCGGAAAATCTCCGGTTGATAATGCTCCAAGTGCGAAGGAGTTAATCCGCAAGGTGAGTAGTAGGTCATCCTCCCATCATCAGGACGTGTGCAAGGGTTACTGACAGCTTGATTCCAACCCGGGCATCCGATAAGATTCTGCGGTAGGTAGCGATATAAGAATGATTACGGTCCAGAGGTGATAGAGATACCTAATATCCGTTCAGCCAAGAAACGCTTGCGGCAAAGTGAGAAGCGACGGGGGCTCAATCGCGCGAGAAAAGCGGCCCTAAAGCGGGTTGTCAAGCAGATCAGGGAACACATCGCTTCCGGGAAGAAGGAAGAGGCTCGCTTACTCCTTCCCCAGCTCGCTAAGGCGGCCGATAAGGCGGCCAAGCGCCACGCAATCCACAAAAACAAGGCGAGCCGGGTCAAGTCGAGGTGGATGAAGAAAGTAGAGGCGCTTTAAGAGGAGGCTTCGCATGCGGCACTACGATTTTCTCGGTAAGGCGAAGTACTTCGTTCCTATTTCTCTAGTTCTTGTTACGGTCAGCATCCTTACTCTGATCCCGCAGGTGCGGGGGCTGAACCCGGGGATCGATTTCACCGGCGGAACCGAGTTCACAGTCAGATTCAAAGAACCGGTGGAGACCGCCGACCTGCGCAGTGTCTTGGCCAAGATTTCCGCAGGAAGAACTGACCTCTCCAAGAGCGTGATCCAGGACATCGCCCAGAAGAACACCAAGGTGATCACCACCCAACTCGACGTGGAAGCCAATCGGGACCTCATCGACCGGATCGGGACAACCCTACAGGCACAGTTCCCGGTGGAGGAGATCAGCCGCCGCTCGATCGGCCAGCAGGTGAGCCGCGAGCTTGCCCAGAAGGGCTGGCAGGCGGTCTTGTTGGCTATCGTTGTCATCCTGGTCTACATCTCTTGGCGATTCCGCCTTCGCTACGCCGTGGGAGCAGTAGCCGCAATCCTGCACGATGTGGTCATCGCCCTGGGGGTGTTCGCCATATTCCGGGTGGAGGTAAACTTGGCGACGATCGCAGCCTTCCTGACAATCGTCGGGTATTCCTTAAACGATACAATCGTCATCTTCGACCGCATCCGCGAGAATCTCAAGCTCGACAGGAAAGGATCGGTCTTCGATATCATCAACCGCAGTGTCAATCAGTCGTTGAGCCGGACTCTAAACACCTCGTTCACCACCTTCATCCCGGTGATCATCTTGTTCCTGTTCGGTGGATCGGTCCTGCGCGGCTTCGCGCTGGCGCTTCTGATTGGCGTCATTGTGGGAACGTACTCCTCGATGTACATCGCCAATCCAATTCTCTGCGCTTGGACTCTCAAGGCTGGCGGGGCAAAAAAAGGTAAATGAAATCTCTCATCTGCAAGGAAAGGGAGTGGGAAATCGCTCCCCTTCCTGATGATGCCCTAACCCGGGAAATCGAGGCGTCTCTTGATTGTGCCCGCCCATTCGCTGCTCTCCTTGCCCGACGTGGTGGAAAGGACTGGCAGGGACTGATCGATCCTGGATTCAACAATTTTCATTCGCCGTTTGACCTCTCTGGAATGGAGGAGGGAATCTCCCGGTTGATCGAAGCGATCGCCGATAGGGAACGGCTTTTTATCTATGGTGATTTTGACGTCGACGGTCTCACCGGAGCAGCCGTCCTCTACCAGGGCCTACTCCCACTCCTTCCCAAGGGAACGATCAAGGTGGACGTAGGAGACCGGGGGTGTGGTCACGGCCTGTCACGTGAGTTTGTCCACCGGGCGATAAAAGAGAGGTTTACCCTTGTCATCACGGTCGACTGTGGGGTTTCCAATGCTCAGGAGATCGACCTTCTCCGTGAGGCTGATATCGACACCATCGTCACCGATCATCACACCCCGCCACGGGTTCTCCCACCAGCCATAACTATCATCGATCCTCAATGTCGGGGCGAAACCTATCCCAACCTGGATCTCGCTGGAGTGGGGGTCGCCTACAAGTTGATCTGCGCCCTGTACGAGCGACTTGACCTTCCTACACCCTATCATCTCCTCGATCTCGTCGCACTGGGAACAGTCGCTGACCTGGTTCCATTAGCCAAGGGAGGAGAAGTAGAGAACCGAGCGATGGTGCGAGAGGGGCTCGCCCTCATCGCCCGCCAAGAGGGATCATCCCTCGGTCTGCGCGTGTTGATGGACAAACTATCGATTAACACGAAGAAGCTCACCACCTCCGACATCGGTTATATCATCGCTCCCAAGTTAAACGCAGCAAACCGAGCTGGGGATCCCAAGGTCGCGTTTCTACTACTCACCACCGGGGCTCTACAGCGAGCCGAGTACCTGACGGAAATCCTGCTGGACTATAACCGCGATCGGGAGATCGCCCAAGATGACCTGATATCCCAAGCAGAGGAGCGGATGGCCGAGGATGGCGTCGATCCAAAGAAGGATAGAATTATCATTCTCTCAGGAAAGTACTGGAACGAGGGAATCCTCGGGCTTGCTGCTTCTAACCTGACTGACCGCTATCACGTACCTGCGATCATCATCTCCCAAGGTGACAGCGTAAGCCGTGCCTCCTGCCGGAGTGTGAACGGGTTCAATATGGTGGCCTGCCTTGAGGCGCACTCTGACCTCTTTCTCCATTATGGCGGACACCAAATGGCAGCTGGCTTTTCTGTTTCAAACGAGGCCCTTCCCGAATTGCGCGGGCGGCTCCTTAATTATGCTGCCCAACAGGGGCTAGATTACTTAGCCAGTGTGATGAGGCTCATCGACGCGAGAGTCGCCGCAGAAGATATCAACGTGCGGTTCCACACTAATATCCGCTCCCTCGCCCCTTATGGCCCAGGAAACCCAGCGCCGCTCTTCCTCTTTAAGGACTGCTCATTCGTGGGGCTCTCCCTAGTCGGGGCACGGCGACAGCACCTCAAGGGGAAAGTGACGCAAAATGGGCTCTTACTCCCGTTCATTGCCTTCCGGATGGGAAAGCACATAGACACCTTCAAGGAGGCACATGGGGCCTCCCTCGTCGCCCGCGCGGGGTTTGACGACTGGCAGGGGTCTGTACAGATAGAAGTGGTCGACTTGGTGCGAGATTAAATCTCCACTCCTGGAAGATCGATAAAGGTTGATAGATTGACCGCGGTCCGCGCCGCAAGAACTCTACCAATGAAGTGTGGAATCGCCAATGCCTCCTTGATCCGCCATGGCTCGTGGAGGAGCCGGTACAGCCACTCAAAACCCAACTGCTGCCAGCGCAGAGGAGCGCGGCGACAGTCACCGGCAAAGAGATCGAACGCCCCACCGACTCCGATCATCAAGGGGACCGATAGCTCCTTGACATGTTTTAGCATCCAGCGCTCCTGCTTTGGCGCCCCCATCCCCACAAGGAGGATCTGCGGGTGCGCCTCCTTTATCGCCGCGAGCAACCCTGCAGCCTCGTCGAAGTAGCCGTGGTGGGTTCCAACAATGTCCAAGCCAGAAAAACGTTTCTCCAGCCGGCGCGCGGCCCTCTCAGCTACTCCCTTTCTGCCACCAAGGAGAAAGACGCGGTAGCCGCTCACACTCGCTCGCTTAAGGAGAGATTGCGCAAGATCGATTCCGGTTACTCGCCCCTTGAGCGGTAAACCGAGAAGGCGCGATGCCCATACGATCCCCACTCCGTCGGCAGTCACCAGATCGGCCCGCCTGTAGATCTCAAGAAGGGTTTTGTCCTTCCTACTTTTAAGGAGTGAAACGCTGTTCACGGTAACGATCATGTGTGAGCGTTCGCGTGCAAGGAGCATTCGCTCAGCCCGGGCTACCGCCTCATGAAGCGTTAGATTGTGAAACCCCACGTCAAACAGGAAACTCCGACCGCCAATTCTCTCGGCCCAGCGCCTGGTAAGCCAGGTAGAGACTTTGCGCCGAGAGAGGTGTGCCACAATTAATACGGGAACGATTCCCGCCACAAGCATGCCGTGAGTTGGGGAGCAGTGGACTGCCAAAACCACACCAAGGGCGAGGGCGCTTGACAGAAGAAGTAAAAGGAAGGAAAAGGACCCTTGTGTGTAACCACGTTCGCTGAACCAGCGGGGGAGCAGCTTGGGGCGAACTCCCGCTAGGCCTTGCACTAGGAGGGCCTGGGAGGTCGTCATAATAGGAAAGCTGATTAAGGCAAGCGGCGCCAACAAGGAGAGGGAAATCGGCCCCTTCATCACCCCGCTGACCCCGTAGAGTGCCAGACCGAAGGCAACCGTACGATGAAGTGGAGGAAGGCTCTCTCCCCTATAAGCAGCGATCGCGGTTGCCAGCACTATCCCCAATAGGGTGAAAGGAAGGTAGAACGCGATCGGTGAGGCATGCGTCTGCGGAGAGATCAGTGCAAGTAAGACAGCGTTTAACACCAGAAGAAGATCGATCATGATCTGCAGAGCAGGGCGGGGGAGCGTCCGACGCAGCTCCTCTCGCGAGCGAAGAATGATAAGCACCCAGAGGACGGTGAGCGGCATGGAAACTGAGTTAAGCTGCACGTATCCACCGGCTGGGTTTGTGACAAACTGGATGCGAAAACCTAATAGCGCCGCAGCGAGTGCTGCGGCGATCCACTGCAACCATGGAGCCACCCCTTTCTTCGGAACCTTAACCAGGAGGATCAACAGCCCCACGGCCAAGCCGAGAAGCTCGATTCTCCCACCCACAGCGACAAAGAGAACAAAAGCGGGAAGAAGGAAGCGTATACGACGAAACTGCCCTCGAAGGAGAAATCCTCCTACAGCTGATGAAAACAACACGGATAACATAACCCTTCTATCCTAGCAATTTTGTCTGAAAACAGAAGGACCTGCGTCTTTAGAGGACCTTACGCGCTGTCCTTCACTCTCAAGACAGGTGTCACTTCCCCACGCAGAAGCGGGAGAAGATCCGGTCGAGAATATCCTCGCTTACATCGATCCCCTGGAGTTCTCCAGCCACGGTATAGGCGGCGCGCAACTCCTCGGCGATCATATCCAAAGAACAACCGGTCCGGACAGCATCGATCGTACGATCGAGAAGGGTCTTCGTGCGGCGGAGGAGGTCCCGTTCCCAAGTATCAAGCAGGAGGATCGCGCCCCGGCGGGGAAGCTGCCCGCCGAGGAGAAGATCGAGAATCCCTTCTGTTAACCGATCCACCCCTTTGCCGCTCTTGGCCGATATCTCGTAGGTGCCAGCACAGAGATCCGGCTCGATTGATCCGATCTCCCGCGGGAGGTCGCACTTATTGAGAACCAAGATAGCCGGCATCTCCCATTCGCTCTCTAAGAGACGCTGGTCCTCTTTTGTAAGCGGGACACTACGATCGAGTATGAGAAGGAGAAGATCAGCACGCTCGATCGCTGCTCTCGTCCGCCGCACCCCTTCCTTCTCTAACAGGTCTGTCGGTTCGCGCAGCCCAGCGGTATCGATGAAACGGACTGGAACTCCTCCAATAGCTGCCTCCTCCTCTACCGTATCGCGGGTCGTGCCTGGGATTGGGGTGACGATCGCCCGCTCTTCAACGAGGAGGGTGTTAAGCAGGGTTGATTTCCCCACGTTCGGCCGGCCAATGATCGCGATCGTGAGTCCCTCGCGCACGATTCTACCCTGTTCTCCCTGGGTAAGAAGCATCGCGATCCGACCGGAAAGCTCAATTAATGCAGGAAGAGCATCCTCTGTTTCGGCCTTCACGTCTGGGAAGTCTATCTCCACCTCAACTTCAGCAAGAAGCTCTCCGATCCTCTCCCGGATGGCGGCTATCGCCTCAAAGAAGCGGCCGCTCAACTGATCGACCGCCGCCTCCAGCCCGAGTTTCGTCCTTGCCCTCACAATCTCAAGGACGGCTTTAGCCTGATCAAGCGAGATGCGACCGTTCAGAAACGCCCGCTTGGTGAACTCTCCCGCTTCTGCGAGTCGTGCTCCCTTCTCTAATACGAGGTCGAGCACAGCGCGTAAGGCGACGATCCCGCCGTGACAGTTGATCTCCACCACGTCCTCGCGGGTGTAGGTGTGCGGAGCGCGCATCACCGAAACCAAAACTTCATCGATCTTCTCCCCTTGCGCGACGATGAACCCATAGTGAAGTGTATAGCTTGCGGCGTGAGAGAGGGGCACCCCCAAGCTGCCACTAGGATGGAAGATCGCCTCCGCGATCATGAGTGCCTGTGGACCGCTCATGCGGACGATCCCGATCCCGCCTTCTCCCAAGGGGGTAGAGATGGCAGCGATTGTATCTTCCTGCATCACGCCCCGTCCGGTTCGATGACCACCCGCCGCCTTTCGCCTTGGCCAACGCTGTAGGTCTTCACACCCGGGAAGTTTGCGAGAGTGATGTGGATCGTCCGTCGCTCATGGGCAGGCATCGGATTCAACCGGATCCTTTTGCGTTCTCGGCGGACAGATTCAGCAGTTGTGAGAGCAAAGCGGATCAGGTCGGCCCGCCTCCGCTTCACCGCCCCGTTAATATCCATGATGATCCCGCAGTCTTTTCCGGTCTTGTGACGCAGGTAGACACGCAGCAGGTGTTGAAGAGCAGTCAGGGTTGATCTTTCCTCCGGGAGGGAAAAGAGGCTCCCGGTGAGGTTTACGTAAAGTTCCTCGCAGGAATCTCCCTCGATCTCGAAGGTCGTCTCCTCCTCCAGAATGCCAAGGAGTTCCCGTAGGTAGGCCTCAATCTCCCTCTTGACCGTCTCCATCGCCCTCTTGGTCATCCTCGGCAGTCGCCGGGCTCTCCGCAGGAACAGTGACCGCTCCCCCCTCCGCTCGCGCCATCTCCCAGTTGACGAAGTACTGTTGCCCCACCTGAAGGAGCGTTGTTAGCAGGTAATAGAGCCATAGTCCGGCTGGGAAGTTATACAAGAAGATAGCCATAAAGATTGGGAAGATATACCCCATGTATTTTTGGCTCCCACCACGATCCCCGGTCGTCATCGGGGTCAGCTTCTGTTGAAGGATCATCACCAGGGTGGTGAGGATCACAAGGATGAAGTAAGGATCGCGCAGGCTAAGGTCGGAGAGCCATAAAAACCCGGGGGAGAGGTGGATCTGCTCACCGGAGTAGAGGATGGCCTTCCACAGGAGGATGAGGATTGGAAGCTGGATGAACATGGGAAGACACCCTCCCATTGGGTTCACTCCTTCCCGCTTATACAACTCCATTAGCTTCTGCTGCAGCAACTGTTTATCATCCTTAAACCGCTCCTGGATCCGCTTCATTTTCGGCTGTAGCTTCTGCATCTTGGCCATCGAGTGATACTGCTTGCGCATGAGCGGGAACAGGATCACACGCGTCAGGAGCGTAAACAGGATGATCGACCAGCCGTAGTTCCCGGTGTAGCGGTAGAGGAGGTCGAGGAACTGAATCACCGGGATCATCATCCGGGCTGCGCTCCCCGGAGCGTCGAGCTCTCCCAACCCAACAGCCTTCATCAGTAGGAATCGTCGACGCCCTCCATACAGGGAGAAAAAATAGGAGGTAGAGCCCTGGCTAACAGATAGAGTAACGCCAAAGTGGCGATTTCCAGCGGATGTTCGCTCCACAAACGGAGTAACACCAGAAACAGCGCTCGTCTTGAGGAAGAAAACCGTGGCCTTATCCATTAAACCAAGCCCGTCGAACGAGGCGTACGAGCCTTCTGCGAGGAGGCTCTCACCCGGATTGCCGTCGAACTGGTAGACAAGCGATGGCCCCTTCTCCTTTAATATGTAGTCACCTAGCGACATCCGTATGAGAAACTCCTGCTCCGTTTGGTTCTCTAAAGCCACCTCGATGTCGATTGTGTAATAAGGATCATTATGAATTGTGAAACGCTTGATAAGAGCAAATCCCCCCACTTCGCCTTGAAACTCGACGATCAACTTGTCAGGGGACGGTTGCTGCGGCTCAGAGAGGGTGTAAGTACCCAGGGCGGCTTTTCCTTCCGCCTGGACAGAGAAGGGGAAGAGGGTGTCGGCAACGTACTGCCGTTCGAGGCTCTTGGGATCGGTCCTCGTTCCTTGGACGAGCTCGACCACTTTGGAGCCATAGGGGGCAAAGTTGAGATAGACACTTCGAAGCGTTCCGCCGTCTTCGGAGAAGACGTAGCTCGCCAGCGCGGTAGTGACCTCAATCTCCTTATAATCTTCACGCCCGTAGATCTGATAGGTCAACCCCTTCTGGGTTCCCCAAGCAAGCCCTCCCATAGCAAGAAAGAGCAACAGTAACACCAAACATACAAGACCTCTACGCACGATGACCTCCTTGCAATAGGGTATCTCAGGGTTTGGCTCTTTGCAACTTCGTTGATAACCATTTAAAAGTGCGGTACACTCCTTGGTGTCAATGTTTACGGGAATTGTTCAGGGATTGGGCCTGCTTAAACAGCAATGGGGGAGCACCCTTGAGGTGGAGGTCTCTTCCGACCTTCGCGATCGGTTGGTCCTGGGAGGAAGCGTCGCCATCAATGGGGTATGCCTGACCGTTCGCGAACTGGCGAGCGAGGCCTTCCTCGCTGACCTCTCTCAAGAGACTGCCTCACGTACCACTTTGGGCAGGTTGCAGGCGCACACACGGGTGAATTTGGAGCTTCCGGTGACCCCGGAAGGGAGCCTCGACGGCCATATTGTGCTCGGGCACGTCGATACGGTCGGCCGGGTAAAGGCAATCGTCCGCGAGCGGGAGGGGCGGAACTTCACCTTCTCCTACCCCCCTGAATTTAGCCGGTATATGGTAGAGAAGGGCACGGTGGCAGTGGACGGGATCAGTCTTACCCCGTTTCAAGTGACCGGTGCGACCTTTTGCTGTGCGATAATCCCAAAGACGTTCAAAGCGACGAACCTGCAGGGCCTTTCAGTGGGAGACCCAGTGAATATCGAGTTTGATATCCTGGCAAAGTATGTAGAGAGGATGACAAGACGTGTTCATTAGCATCGAGGAAGCGATAGAGCGGATTCGTGCCGGCGAGACGGTAATCCTGGCCGACGATGAGAACAGGGAGAACGAGGGGGACTTGGTGATAGCTGCGGAGCATGTCACTGCGCAGACGGTCAACTTCATGGCAAAGTACGGCCGCGGGTTGATATGTATGCCAATCGACACCCTCCGTGCGCGGAAGCTCGCTCTTACTCCAATGAGTCCAGAGAACACCGCTTTGCACGGCACACATTTTTCCGTGTCGGTGGACGCGAGAAATGGAATCACAACCGGGATCTCCGCTCATGACCGCGCGCATACCATCCAGGTAGTGCTCGATGATGAGACTCAGCCGGAGGACCTTGCTCGCCCCGGCCATATCTTCCCGTTGATCGCCTGTGAAGGTGGAGTCCTGAAACGCGCTGGACATACTGAAGCAGCGGTCGACCTGGCACGGATCGCCGGGCTCAAACCAGCGGCGGTGATCTGCGAGATCTTAAACGACGACGGGACCATGGCCCGCCTCCCTCAACTGGAAGCCTTCGTCAAGGAGCACGACCTCTCCATCGCCAGTATTGCCGACCTCATCGCCCATCGAAAGCGCCACGAGCGCTTAATCGAACGGGTAGCCGTCGCCGATCTTCCCACCAAATACGGAGACTTCAAGATTTATAGCTACACAAGTCCCATCGAAGATGCAGAGCACGTCGCCCTGGTTAAAGGAGAGGTCGCAGGAAAGAAAGACGTGTTGGTCAGGGTTCATTCCGAGTGCCTTACCGGCGATGTGCTGGGCTCGCTGCGCTGCGACTGCGGTGATCAGCTCCATCGGGCCTTTCAAATGATCGAGGAGGAAGGGTGTGGGGTGCTCGTGTACATGCGCCAGGAGGGGCGAGGAATCGGCCTGAAGAACAAGGTTTGCGCCTACCACCTCCAAGATGAGGGATTGGATACCGTGGAAGCAAATAAACGGCTCGGTTTCGAGGCCGACCTGCGCGACTATGGAATCGGAGCGCAGATCCTGTCCGATCTGGGACTCTCTACGATTCGACTCCTCACCAACAATCCCAAGAAGGTCGTCGGCCTTTCTGGCTACGGTCTTAAGATTACACAGCAGGTCCCAATCGAGATCACACCGAACGAGTACAACCGCTACTACTTAAAAACGAAAAAAGAAAAACTCGGTCACCGCTTAACAAACGTTTAGAATAAGGTGGTATCGACCGCAAGAGGCGGTAAGTTGCAAAGGAGGGAGCAAAGATGGGAAAGATGTTTGAAGGAAAGCTCGACGGGAGCGGCCTGCGAGTGGGAATCATCGTCAGCCGGTTCAACGACATGATCA
>JAGLXM010000122.1 GCA_023132915.1 Candidatus Bipolaricaulota bacterium | reverse complement strand
CCGTAGCCCTGGTAGATGAACTCGATCGAATCCTCGTACGGGTAGGCGTAGGAGATCGCCTGTCGAACGGCCTTCTCAGCCAACGGACCGCGGCAGCCCAGCGCGATGAAGTCGATGTCGAACGAGGCGAAGGGTGCAATGATCAGGTTTTCCGCCCCTTCAACCTCGGGTACGTTGACCTGTGGGAAGTACGGATGGATATCGGCATCCCCCGCACGCAAAATCATGATGCGGGTCGCCATTTCCAGGACGATCGGGGCCTCGATCGTCTTGATCTTTCCCTTCTCTCCCCAGTAGTCGTCGAATCGCTCAAACACGAGCCGCTCTGCCGGGATCCACTCCTTCAGAATGTAGGCCCCGGAACCAGCACCCTCCTCGTTCTGGTTCATCCACAGGTTCTCCTCGTCGGCGACCACGCCGCCATGAGCTTCCACCACGGCCGGGTTGACGATCGAGGCAGACGTGTGGGTGAGGATGCCCAGCGACGCTGCGTACGGTATCAATAGGTGAATCTCAACGGTGTAGTCATCGATGACCTTGGTGCTGTCGAGGTCCATCAGCATTTTGAGCATCCATGACGGCTCCTGGTTCATGGTGATTACTCTGTTGAAGGAGTAGCGCACCGCTTCGGCAGTCACGGGATCTCCGTTGTGGAACACGGCATCTTCCCGCAACTTGAACGTGAGGACCATTGCGTCGTCGGAAACCGTCCACTCCTTGGCCAGCTGCGGCGCGAGCTTGCTCGCATCGGCCCCTTCATACGTGAGCAGTCGATCGTAGCAGTTTTCTTGGATGACCGATGATCTCGCGTCGTATGCCTTCGCCGGATCGGCCTCGCCAGGTTCACCGTAGAACAGGTAGACCAGCTTATCCGATGCCGCCAGTCCGCACACGAACAACAACGACACTGTCACAAGCAGCAAACCGAACGTCTTGCACCAAATGTTCCTTTTCACTTGTTCCCTCCTTGACCTTTGTCGATTCTTTCAAAGCCACTACACCATATCGCCGTTTGACCTATCACCTCCTCTGTACCCTCGATTCTATACAGGATATACCTTTCCAGTTTTCTTGTCAACAGTTGTGGAGCATTGAAAAACCACTTTTTGTAGTAATCCCGAGATACCACCCAGGGAAGGGATTTCTGTTCGCGGAACTTCTCAGCCGACCGGAGCTCCAACTCTATCCTAAGACGGGCCACTTCTCCCTTGAAACGGGAACTCCGCTTTCACGATCGACGTTAAAACACTCCCAGATCCTGGAGAATCTCATCGATCTTGTCTTCCAACGGCAGCTTAGGGCTGCTAGAATGACCACCGCAGAGTCTCATCTTGTCGAGTGGGTATTTAAGGGCCTTCTGCGCTTTCCCGGCAAAGTAAAAGGGTTAGGTACTGGATCGATTATCAAGCCTCCTGGCCCACTGGTAAGCGGTACGACTCACCACTCCTGTAGACGGCAGGAGCAATCAGGAGCAGTTTCCTTGTTGCAGCGATCCGCGCCATGATAAGGACAAGGTAATATACTGAGCATCAAGATGGGACAGCGGAGAATTAAGAAGCGCCTACAAAGTCAGCCCTTGCCTCAGTGGGAAATGGGTGTTATGTCCCCGGAATACCAGCACCGAGGATCAAAGCCTGCCTCTCACTTTCTCCAAAATGACCTTGGGGCCCTCCTTTTCTTCGATCTTCGATAGATTCAGTAATGATGCGGATCTCACCGTTTACACGCATTGTGGCAAGCCTGCGGCTCTTTATCATTTTGCGAATCTTCTCGCAATCGACCCCCAAGACCTTGGCGGCTTCGTCAATCGTAATTAGTTTCGGCAGTTCAACCCCATCGTATATCACGTGGCAACCTCTAACTCCATGATCGGCCGCAAGTCACGCAAGGTCAAGTGATGCTCTGGAATAGAGTGTTCGCGGATACCGCAGTGAAACAAGTTAGGTTCGTCCAACGAAGAAGTCGCCATCCACACAAAATGACGCTTCCACAGAATCCGATGGTAGACCCCATCCCGCAAGAACTCGGTCAATAAGGGAACTCTTGGTGTTGGATTGGAAGACCCAACCCTGTTCCGACTTCGCCTCGGCAGCCGAAGACTCCCATTGTGCGGGAGAGCATTGCCGCACCCTCTATCATTGCGCATAATCGACTCATACTCGACAGCACACTATATCTCTGAGGCCATATGGATGATAGGAATCTCTCACACGACGCCCGCGTTGTAGTTGAGTCCGATTTCGAGGCAGATCTGGCGGAGTTGCTCCGTGACCAGCTACGTGCGCACGGGATTCCATCTGAAGGATGCACAGACGCGCATTCGCTTTGCGTGCGACTGATTGATGCGACATCAAGGATGGTTCCGCCCAAGCCGCGGGCTGTTCACATTTCGAGAGAGCTATCCTGTCCAAAACAGCTTCGGCCCGGGTTGGACACACTTCTGAACAACGCGCGACAGGGCGCGGATCTCTCACCTTGGTTGAGCACTGCCCCGTGGCGCTTGATTGGGTCTCCCAAAGACAAGAATGATCCTCTGCTTCGGGCATGGGGCATTCATCACTTTCACTTGGGTACATCAATCGGAGCAGGCGGGCATGTCAAACGAACATCTCAGTTGCTGTTCGCTCATGTCACCGATACAGACTTCTATGCAGTCGACGTCATGAAGCACGGAGACTGGGCCGAGCAACGCTTGTTGGACATTCTAGACTCGAACTGGCCAGGAGTCCTCTCGCACTTCCAGCTACGAGGAGTCCGCCCGGCAACTTCTTTCACCAAGGACGACATTCTTCTGATGCGGGATGGACACATCAACATATTGGCGTCTGCGTCTGATGGCACTGTTTACGCACCAATCGGCGGGGGTGTCACGTCCGCTGGCACGAGCGTCCAGGCAACCCGAGTCTGTGATATGTGCATTGCTGCAGCCAGGGACCTTGAGCAGCAATTGAACGAACGACCGCAGGTTCTGACTGAAGCAGCCGCGGTGGAAGGTGTCCAGCTGGGGGCGACACTCGCTCTCCAGATGACTGTCGAACATGGGCAGTTTGTCGCCATAGAGAGGGACAGTGGAGTGAAGTTCATCCTAGGCCCTGTACCCTAGCGGTTGTCTTCTGTGGCTCTGAGGGGGGGCGTGTACCGCGAATCTGAGAGAGCGCGATTCGCTCTGACCTCTCACTGAAGGGACCGAGGGTCTGGTCTTGCAATCAAACAATAGATTTAAGAACCTCTAATATTACTAGTCCTTATTATCTCTCAATCTCTGCGTTGGGAGTCTAGCTCTGCTACTCTTCGCGTGGTATTCGGGGGACACAATACGGATTTCTGGGCTAAAATGGGTATTATGTCCCCGGAATCCCCCCGGGAGCTTGTCAGCCCACATTCCTCTCCCTACACTGGAAAAGAAGGGAGATGGTATGAAGGTGATCAGGGCTATCATTGTGTTGATCGTGGTTGGGGTTTTGTCTGCAGGCTGCGGTAGTACTAAGCGGCTATCTGTAGAGGAGTATCGGAAACGAATTGAAGAGCTTGTGGAGGAGAGAACCGCTTTGGTCTCGTGCGTTGAGCGGGTTGGGATAAGGGCTGGTATCTTCGGTACTGCAACTACTCTAGGCAGGATAGATACCCTACACCCCCTAACGAACGCGCAAGACACTATCTATGACTGGTTGTGTCTCAACGGCAAAGGATATACCTCCTGCTATGAGCCTAAAGAGCCCCCAGAAGAATTGGAGACCCCTCACTACGAGATGTGCCAGCAGCTGTGGGTCATGAAAGACTCGCTTCATGCCTGCGAGAACGAGCTACTTCACTTCATGTGTGGTAGCGCTATGTATGATGACGACCATTTACGTTCAAGTCTTGAAAGGTTTGAGAACGCTGCTTCCCGTTTTGAGAGCTTACTGGGACAAATAGAGAGGAAGCTTTACCAGCTTCACTAACAAGACTCAAGGAGGAACAGGCAATGTCTACTGAACCGCCCCGGGTTTTCCGGA
>JAGLXM010000121.1 GCA_023132915.1 Candidatus Bipolaricaulota bacterium | reverse complement strand
GTAAGGACGGCCAGAACGATGGATAAGACAAGTCGCCTTTATCTCAAGTTGCGAAGCTTCTTTGCTGAGACAAGAAGCCAGTTTCCTGTCGGTCTTGCGTACCTTTTCGGTTCCCAGGCAAGCGGCCGAGCAGGAGCGCAAAGCGATTACGATGTTGCCGTGCTCTTTGACGGAAAGGTTTCTACAGATGATCGGTATCTATTGGCGCACCAGCTTACTGAGCTTCTCGACACGGGTGTCGATCTTGTCGATCTTGCGCGTGCGCCGATCGAGCTCGTGTATAACGTTATTGCTACCGGGCAGATCCTCTACGAGAAGGATCGAAGGACGCGAGTGGAGTTCGAGGCACGGGCGCTCGGCCTGTATTTTGACCAATTGCCGATATTGCGGGCGGAACGAAGGGCTCTATTGGAGGAGACGCGGGAGGATTATGACGCCGGAGTGGAACGGTATCGAACGGCGCTTAGAGCGACTGAAAGGATGCTTGCTCAAACTAGAGCCGCTCAAGACCAAGACAAGTGACGAGTTTGCTTCCGATCCCTACCTCAAGGACATAGTAGAGCGCAACCTCGAGGTTGCGGCGCAGGCGTGCATCGATATCGCCAATCGGATCATCTCCATGGAACAGCTGGAGAAACCGCACGATGCCTACGGCGCGATAGAAATGTTGGGAGAGATCGGTGTTCTTCCTCATGAGTTTGCACAGAGGCTCGCCCCGATCGCCGGCTTCCGCAACATTCTCGTGCATGAGTACCTGGAGATCGATTGGAACGAGGTATTGCGGAACCTGCAACGCCTGGGAGACCTGTACAGCTTTATGGAACATATCAAGAGATGGTTGAAGGACAGAACCTACTCAGACTGAAATTGAGTGGGTTTCTACTGATAGGCAGTAAGTGGGATAGGAGGGTGAAGTCCATTAATCTCTGAGGGAACCTGATGATCCTCACCTGGGGATACTAACATGGCCGCTGCCAAGGCGTATTCCCCTTCAGTGCTCGGACAAACACCAAGAATGAAGGTGTGGCTCCGTGCCCCTCGAAGGTGTGACCCCATGCCCTTCCTTTAGGGATACATCCATTTGGGAGGGATAAGCGGCTCTGAGAGAGTAGTTTATCCCATAGTTAAGTGGAAAACTCTAGGACGATTAAGGATGAGAGAGAAAAGGGATGTATTGGTTTTGTTTGGGTTGATATCAGTTGTCCTGCTGCTTCTTGCCACCTTTATCGGTTGCCTTAACGGCAGCAAAGAAATCCCCTCAGGTCCCACTTACAGGTTGTACGGGCTGAATTTCAGTCCATACATGGACGGACAAGATCCCAATCAGGGATCGCAGATAAGCGAGGAACAACTAAGGGCGAGAATGGAAATCATTGCACCACATGTGGAGCCAATTGCCACTCCTGGCTGTAGTAATGATCTGGGGAGGAAAATCATTACACCATATACTGAGTGGATTCGCACCTTCGGTTGTAGTAATGGTTTAGAGAGTGCGGGTCTTGTTGCCCATAAACTAGGACTTAAAGCGGCTATCGGAGCATGGTTGAGTGCTGATTTGTCTAGCAATGAGAGAGAAATCGCGAATTTGATAAGCGTTGCTCAGGCGGGTCAGGCTGATATGCTGATAGTCGGTAGTGAGGTTTTATGGCGTGGTGACCTCACAGAAGAGCAACTTAGGCGTGGTAACCTCACAGAAGAGCAACTTATGGGCTACATCAACAGGGTAAAGCAGGCCATCCCCTCTGGAATACCAGTTGCCACTGCGGATGTTTATAGTGTGATTCTTTCACATCCAGCGTTAATAGAGGCAACCGATATCGTGCTTGTTAATTACTATCCCTTCTGGGAGGGCATTGCAGTTGACGAGGCCGTGGCTACTATTCACGGTTGGCATCAGAAAGTGAGGGCCAAGGCTAAAGACAAAGTGGTCATTGTATCTGAAACCGGCTGGCCGAGCTGCGGCAATCAGGTTGGTGATGCAGTGCCATCGCTTAAGAACGCCAGTTTCTACTTTCTGAACTTCGTCTCCTGGGCCCGTGCTAATAAGGTACCATACTTCTATTTCGAGGCTTTTGATGAGAGCTGGAAAGCGGCATACGAAGGCCCTCAAGGTGCATGCTGGGGAATTTGGGACAAGGATGGCAGCCTAAAGCCTGGAATGCAGGATGTTTTTGATGGCAAGGTGATGCAGGATAACTGGAGCAGTAGCGCAATTCCCGGTGGCCTCGGTAGCCCTTGTATTGAGTTAACTTATATACCACCTTACGGTAGCTTCGAGGACTTTTAAAATTCTTTTGAGGTGATATTCATACAAACTTGAGTACAACGATGATTTGTCCCCACATTCTTGATTTACAAGCAGAGACAACATTTAGATCCTTTTCTCCAGACACAGTACTGGCATGAAAGACTGTGCTTAACATCAGGCCATTCTTCATTGCTATCCTCCGGGGGAGCTCGCTGGGAAAGGTGGACAGGGTATTGTCTTTGCTCTACCCGTAGTTGTCGCTATCGTGCCGATGATGTTTGCAATAGGCGTTTACAACCGCCTGGCTGGGCTCAGACAGCCGGGAGTTGTCAGGGTCCGTAGCGCATCCTCCGTAATCCTGCCCTAAGCTTTGGATTTCCGACGCCCACTTCGCATCACGTACTCTTCGATTGAAGCCTCGCAGCTAAGCTTGACGTGACCGAACCGCCGTGGTACGAACCCGTATGCCGCGTGGTGTGACAGGGCAGTCTGTAATAGGTTCCCTGCGCCGATTGTCTTCTGCTCTTAGGCGACAACACTCCCTAGTCAACGGAAAGGTCTTTGCTTTCTTGGTCCTGAACGTATTGCAACAGAGCTTCTCGAATCAAGAAACTCACTGACCTTTTGCGCTTCTTGCCGATCTCACGTAACCGTTCCAAGACACGATTCTCGCGCATCTCTTGATCAACTCGTAAGTGGAACCTTTCAGTGGACATGAAGCGATGGTATGTAGGATGAGAACTAGCATCAAGGCACCTATAAGGCACCCAGTGTTACCCCCCTTGACGCCCTTGAGGTGTTTGATGTACACCCCTTTATGAGGTGATATAGATGAAACGTGTAACGTTGCTGTGTCTATTGTTGGTTACAGTGTTTAGCTTTACCGTTCTGCCAAACAGTACGTGTTGTTGCGTAGAAGCTTTTTTCGTCTCGCCTAGCGTTGATGGAGTGATCGAGAGTGAGATCATCAAAGCCCTAGATGAAGCTGAGAAGAGCCTCGATATTGCGATGTACTCGTTTACGGACGATGAATTAGCAGCTGCTGTAATACGAGCTTACGACCGTGGAGTCAAAGTGCGCATCCTTCTTGATGATGGCCAGGATAGTGATAAAGGAAAACGGCAATTTCCAAAACTCATCGATGCTGGCATTGCAGTCAGGGTTGAGCATGTAACGGGCCTTCTCCATCACAAGTTTACCGTGATTGATGAAAGACTCGTGATAACTGGTTCTTACAACTGGTCCGATAATGCGGATGACAATAACTTCGAGAACGTTGTGTTCATCAGCTGCAAAGAGATAGCTGAAGTGTACGTGAAAGAGTTTAAGGAGATCTGGGATACGGTAGAGTAAGGAAATCCGCTCTTGGGCATATATACGTGGTACCTCTAGTGGGATTAGCGCTCCAGAGGAGCCGGATGTACGTGCCTCCAAGCTACGGTACAGATCAGATCGGCAGGGACTATGAGGCCGTGAGAAGTTTGAAAGTAGTCCTCTACGGGGAGCCAACAAAGATAACCCAGTTTAGAAAAGGCTTTCCTCGAACGATTCATCTCGTTCCGATTCCTGTAGATTCCACACCAAGAATGAAGATGTGGCTCCGTGGCCCTCCGCAGTATTAAGTGTCAAGTGTAGGCTTGACCCCTTGCCTTACCCCTTGCCTTATGTTCTCCGCCTACTGCCGTGGGGAGTACGCCCTCGCGATCTATGGCCTCTTCCCCCAGCCAGAAGGGGTGATGTGGGATTTCCTCTCTCTTGCCAATCCGGCTGAAGCAAAGCTTGAGGAGCTGATCGGTGCCCAGAACCGCACCTTTGTCACGGTGGAGGCGTTGATCCGCGAGATCTTATCCCGGCTTATCGGGGAGGAGGATTTCCCCTTCTACCAGTTCGTCAAGTTCATCGAATTTGCAGATGACGGGACCTTGAACCGTCACGCCGTGGAGCATGGAATCTCGATCGCCTTTGGAACGAAACAGAACGCCCTGCGGCTGATCCTCTACCTCGACTTTGCACACTTCGTCCTCGGGAAGCTGCGAGAATAGCGATCAGTACGTAGCTTTCAGCTTCATTCGGAACCTTGTGTTGCAAAAGCAGCCGAGTTCAAGTCCCGTCCAGTGTGCCTGACTCCACCATACCGAGAACTTTTCACCATCGGTTCTCGGTTCAGCTGCGCTGAGTACACCTGCTGTCAGCGTACTTAGGAGCTTCTTGCACGACAGTCCGCGGGACAGTTCCGTTGAGTACTGATGGGTACTGACGCCTAGGCCATTAACATTGGGCCCATTCATAGAGTAACATCACGCCATGGCAAAGTTTTCTATCGAGCTTACAGTAGAAGAAGTAGCACGTTGGCTTGGGGTATCTCGCAAGACGGTCCGTCGTTACATTCGAGAAGGACGGATTGTCGCTCGGCGCACGGGAGGTCGATACTTAATCAAGAGAGAGAACCTCGAAACATTCCGTACGACACGGCGCAATCGGGAGCATCTGTTCAATCTCGCTTTCGAGCTCCGGCCTAGGTCTCTATTTGGGATTCCAGATGGCGATACTATCGTGGTTCCTTCATCTCATAAGAGCGTGGAATCTCCAGCTCTCCATGTTCCTACTGGACACCTTTACGCGTATGGAACTCTTTCGAAGTTTCGAAGTGATGCGGAGATGATCTGTCGGAAGCTTGCGCTCCCGGGGGTATCAGCGAGACTGAGAGACAACTTCATTACCGTCAAGGTTTGGGGAACAGACCCGAGGACTGCACACTCTGTTGCTGCCTCTGCACTGGAAAGATTTCTGCAGCAGCTGACAGTAACGACTGGGGTCCTCTTCGAATACACTCATTTGTATACTGACATAGACTCCGAGGGAGAGACTCTCCCAGCGCCCACGACTACTCAGCTTCTGCACGTTGCTTGGTACAACCTGGATCGACTAAGGTCTGACTTAGGGCAATCCGAGTCGTTTGCGAGCTACGACGACATGAACCTGATCCGAGCGTGTCGATACTACACACACGCTCGGATGCTGGAAGCACTAAGGAATGAGCTACCGGAAGAACTCTCGTGGCATCGCAAGCAGCTGGCAAGTGAGATCTTCCTCAACTCCTGGAAAGCAATAACGAGCATCTTCGGGGACACCAGCAAGGATGCCCGCTTATTCCAGTCGGCGTATAGGACATTTGGCATCACGAAGGAGTTCTTCAAGAATGAAGTGCTTCCTCTGAAACACCTGCGTGACGAATGCGACGTTGCACATTCATCGAGCTCCAGCGACGACATTGACTTGGTCGACGACAACCTGAATAGTGCCATGTCAGTGGCGCGCAAGATCATCCTCGTGTACCGCGACTATCTAGCCAGGTGTAACGCTCCGGCATCTGCCTGACTGCAGCTTTGCCCCCACATCGGCATTCGGCGCCATGATCTCTCTGATGAGCGCCAAAGCTGGGCGGGGTGTCAAGGCCGAGTGGTCCCGACAGAGAGGGAACAAAAGGGTCAGACCTTCATTCTTGGTGTTTCTTCGCCTCAGTGGCTCTTTTTGCGACGAGATTCGTGGAACAGTACAGCCCTTTTTTCGGTGGGACTTGCGGTGGAAACCCTGCCCCACTTTGGTCGCGGATTCGTGCTAAGTTGGGAGAAGGTAAGCGAACAATGCCAGTTCTGAAAGGGACTGCAATCGCCTGCCGCGGCTGGCCGCGCGATTCTCTTAAGGAAACGTCGTTGGTATAATCACGCCATGGATGACACCGACAACAAAGAGCTGCGGGAGAGGCTTATTCGGCTCGGGGCACCCCATCTGGCGGATGCGCTCCTCTACCTTTCCTCGCGACTGAATGGGGCCGCCGAATAGGGAATTCGGGGAACTCACCCCAACTCCAGGACAGTTCAAATTACGGTATGTGTCCCCCGAACTCCACTTCAACGCTTCGCCCGTGCCCTTACGGACACCAGCGCATGACTCGAGGTCAGGGTGGATCGCTAATCCTTCCTTGTATCGGACTTTCACCAATTACACACCCCCGGCTTTTGACGGCGCTTTCGAAGATGCGGCCCCATTGTGCATTCGGATTTTCTCGTTGTGGCGGGAAGGCATAATCTTACGAGAGACCCACGAACCGCTTCTTGCCAGGCAACCCATGAAGATGTATAGTGAAAGAGGGTGACACCGTGAAAGCTAAGCTAATCGCTGTAACAGTAGTTCTAGAAATGACTGTGCTAGCATTGCTTACCGGATGTGCAGCTATAAACTCTCCTCCGGTAGCCAGTTTCACATGCAACCCGTCGTCTAGCGAGTCTCCCCTAACGGTCTCATTTGATGCTTCCAGTTCCTACGATTCAGATGGGACCATCGCCATTTACTCTTGGTCCTTTGGTGATGGAAGTAGTGGATCAGGAGTCACAACCAGCCATACCTACAGCACCGCCGGTACCTACACAGCCCAGCTAACGGTAACCGACGATGACGGTGCCCAAGCAACGGCAAGTCATGTGATTTCAGTAACGCTACCCTCTCCGAATTCTCCTCCTGTAGCCAGTTTTACACGCAACCCGTCCTCTGGCAAAGCTCCACTCAACGTTTCTTTCAACGCAGCAGCATCGCATGATTCCGATGGGAGTATTGTGAGCTATGAATGGAGTTTCGGCGATGGAGGAAGCGATACGGGAGTCACTACCTCCCACACATATCAAAACGCTGGTACCTACACGGCTGTTCTGAGGGTAACCGATAACAATGGCAGCATAGATACCGCAAGTCGTTCCATCACTGTTACAGTCGTCGTCAATCAACCACCTGTGGCAGCATTCAGTTTTGTGCGTGATCCAACGGATGCTCACACGTTTATTTTTGATGCGAGTGCCTCAGCCGATTCCGATGGCATAATCACTCACTGGGCTTGGGATTTCGGCGACGATACTGGCTTAACAGTATCCCAGAGCCTACAAATAATGAACCATAGGTATATGATGGCCGGAACTTATGCAGTTACCTTAACTGTATACGATAACGATGGAATGAGCAACGCAGTAACGCATACAGTCGCCGTTCCCACATCCCCGGGCAACCAGTCGCCAATCGCCGTATTCAGCTACTTGCCGACCAATCCGGTTGTCGGGAGTGCAGTGTTCTTCGATGGTTCAGCATCGTCTGATCCAGATGGGACGATCAGTGCCTACTTGTGGAACTTCGGGGACGGGTATACCTCGAACATCGGGCCAACGGTCTATCATCAGTTTGTCGCTTCGGGTACGCACACCACTGCTCTGGAAGTGATCGACAATGGTGGAATGACCGACACAGTAACACATGTTGTTACAGTTACTGCTCCATAGTGCGGAATAAGTGCGCTTCGTATAGAGCGAGGTGGGAGCATGACCTCATTTCCGGCTCCTGCTGCTTCTTCCTCACAAGGATGGCTCTTAAGTGCTTTCCACCTCCACATGCGCTCGAAGTAGTGAGCGGCGTCGGCCTCACGTTTCCGTCCCTCCTTCTCGAATGTCAGCCGCGCAAATCGCCAAAAAGAGTATCCTGTTGATACATCCGTAAGTGCACGCGAAGAGGGTCAGGCCTACACTTGACACTTAATGTTGTGCGGCAAGTTGTTTTCCAGGGCCTGGAGTTCTTGGTCCCAGGTTAACCGGGGCGAAAAGGGCCAGCTCTTCATTCTTGGTCTTTCTTCGCCTCAGTGGCTCGTTTTGCGATGAGACTCATGGTGAAACAGTAAAGCCCCTTTTCAGTGAGACTTGCGGTGGAACCCCTGCCCCGCTTTGGTCGCCGATTCATGCTAAGTTGGAAGAAGGTAAGCGAACCATCCGAACCCTGAAAGGGACTGCGATCGCTTAAACGAACTCAATCAGTAGCCCTGGAGACTCTTTCATCCATACCAGACTTCAGGCTAGAGTTCGGCAAACCAGGGTTCAGAGGGTTCAGGGTCAGACCTTCATTCTTAGGATTTCTACTGGTTCCTCGACCGACCGGCGGGCTGCGAAGACGGCGGACTCCGTTTGCGTCTTGTCGCACCGCATCATACCCAACACGGAAAATCCAGGGAGCGCCAACGCCGCTCGAACCCACGCGACAACGATGTCGCAATTTATCCTGCTCTCCTCTTGGATCGAGGGTTTTGTCACCGGAACAGGCGTGAATTCAGACAGTTCGAAGTCTCAAGTCTCCCAGAGTGTTCGGATGGGCACAGCGTAGAGTCCATCACCGAACCCAGCGCTCATCTCCCCGTCGTACAGCACGATGCCTGTGGTAAAGCGTTTCCCCGATGCCTGTCTCAGCTTTCGTAGGTCACATCGTCCAATTGCAAGTTTACGTGTCGGCTATTTGAAAGGTTACGCATCGACACCTGGGCGATTATCTCGACAGATACATCTCAGGTATAATCGCGGTATGGATATCATCGATAACGACGAGCTGCGGGAGAGGCTCAGCAAACTGGGAGCAACAAAGCTGGCGAATGCGCTGGCCTACCTTTCCTTGCGGACGGAAGGGGGCACCGAATACATGGAGGCGTTGCTTCTCACTCCGGAAGAGGCCCATAAGCGGTTTAAGGCCAAGTTGGCTGGTCTTAAGAGGAGGCGAAAGTACATCGACTGGCGCGCCGCCCCTGACTTTGCGCGCGAGCTTGAACTGATCCTCGCTACCCTGCATGAAGGGGTGGATGACCCGAAGACCGGGTTGGGGCTTGTGGGAGAGTTCTTTTCATGTGATCGTGCGATCTTCGAACGGAGTGACGACTCAAGCGGGCTGATCGGCGATGTTTTCCGTTTCGACGCACGAAACCTGTTTGTCACCTACGCATCCAGATGCACGGACAAGGGCTTTGTCTGCGACCTCCTTTTGCGGCTCTATGAGCATGACGACTACGGGGTGAGGACGGAGCTCGTGGCGAAGGCCTCGGATTTCTTGCCGCAAAAGGAGATGCGCGCCCTCGCCGCCGAGTTCTGGGAGCGGGCAAAGGGTGAACCGCCAGATTCCTATGAGGCGGGTAAGTGGTGGATTGGGGTGGAACTCCTCGCCCGTCAGTTGGGAGACCCAGGCCTGTTCGAGAAGGCGAAGCTTACCGCGAACCCCGAGCTTTCCTCTCCGACGTGTATGGAGATCGCGGAAGTGTACCTGGAGAACGACGACCCCGAGATGGCTCTGTTCTGGATGGAACGGATCCCTCCCACAGATCGATTCCGCGCCGATGCGCAGGATCAGCTTCTCTACTCGATCTACGAGCGGTTGGGAAATCGCGAGAAGATGGCAGAGACGGCGTGGCGTATGTTCCGCAGCGGGCGCAGTCGCAGTACGCTCGACATGCTCCTGCAGGCCCTCGGAGAGTCCGAGCGGGAGCGGGTGATCGAGGAGCAGGTGGAACCGATCATGGGAAGCGCTACTCTCTCCTACGGCGATGCGGCCTTTCTGGTGGACATGGGCCGGCTGGATGACGCCTCGGAGTACCTCTTTCGGTATCGCGATCAGCTAGACGGCAACCTGTATCAGTTCCTCCTTCCACTGGCGAAGGCGCTGGAGGAGGGGGGACGCTTTCTTGGGGCAACTCTGGTCTACCGCT
>JAGLXM010000120.1 GCA_023132915.1 Candidatus Bipolaricaulota bacterium | reverse complement strand
GGTGCCTACACAGCACATAACCTTGCCGATGTCGACTACTGGTGGCTGCTGCAGGAGAAGGGCGTCGAGATGGGAGCTAAGCCCGGGATGCTGATCAACCCTGTCTACGAGGATCAGCTGAAGGCATTTATGGTCGATGACCCTGTCCTGGGAGCAATCAGTGTCTACGACCTGGTGCTGAAGCGGCTGGAGCAAATGTCCGATCCTTCGATGGTCTTCGATCCGTTCAACGGACCGATCTACGACCGCGATGGAAACTTGAAGGTTCCGGCGGGCCTACGCCTGTCGATGTTCGAGTTGACCACGATGGGTTGGGCTGTGAACGGACTAGTCGGTCCTTGGGAGTAGAAGCAAACTAAAGTTGGTTTACCAGCGGCTCCTCTCACAACGAGAGGGGCCGTTTTTTTGCCTCACAATCTGTACGCGTTCTTCAGCGTAGCGGAAGTCACGTGTGCTTCCAGCGAGCCAGTGGACATCCGCCTTGACCCAGATCACCGTCTACCAGCCGAAGGCGGTCGTTCATATCGCTTCCCAGCCCGTACACCAGCGTCTCCCCTCGCGATCACGATCGAGCCGATCATCGAGACCGCACTCTTCCCGAGCTTTGCCTTAGGGATGGAAATCGAGTTGCGCCACGCCACTCTCTTTGGCGGCTATCACCTGCGCCGCGGGTGGCTAGTAGGCATAGGAATCCTGCTTCGTTAAACGGCTACATGGTGGGGGTTGCTGGTAAGGTCGAAGATATAATTGTGACAGTTGTCTAAAAGCGCTTACCCCTAGGAATAATCGTAATGAGATGCAAAATACGATGTGGCCCAGGAGTAGGAAAACGCCATGAAGCGAGGAACAGTGCTTGTCTTTCTTGGCTTGGTTGTTTTGGGAGTGAATCTTCTCGCATTCCCTGAGACGAGAACAGTCACCGCAACCGTCACGATCACGATCCCACCTGCGCTTGAACTCCTACTTCCTAGCAAAAGCCCGGATCTCCATCTTGCACCCGGAACATCGGCTATAAGGGCTGTCAAGCTGTCAGTGGGAACGAATGATTGGCCACTGGAACTTCATTTCACTCTGCTAGCCTCCCTCTTTGAGCCAGGACTCACTTTTGAATATCGCCTCGAAGCAGAACAAGAAGGTCAAATAACACGTTCCTGGATTCAGATCCCAGCAATTTCACTTTCAACGCCCGTGTTACTCCCTTTTCCAAGCTGGACGGATTACACTCTGTCTATTCGCGCTACCGCACAAGAAAAC
>JAGLXM010000012.1 GCA_023132915.1 Candidatus Bipolaricaulota bacterium | reverse complement strand
GGGCCGTCGGGAAGCACGTAACCGAGCAAGCCCTCTATTGGGGGCCTTCCTTCCTGGATGCTGTCTTGACAGTACCAACCCTCCTCCTCCACCCACCAGAGCATCTCCTTCCCGCTCTCGGGGTCAAGTCCTATACCCAGCCCCATAATCCCGGGGGCCTGTAGGAACGACTCGACCTTCGTAACCGTATCTAAGTCGCTTCGATGAATGGCCAGGATCTCGTCGTCACCGTCAAAATCTCCGATGTAGATGGTGCCATCGGAGGCGACCGCCATACCGGTCCAGAGATCAACGTCGCCCGTCGGTTTTGCCTGCGCCTCATTGAGGCCTCCTGGGCCCATTTCGAGGACGAGGACCGATCCTGTTACGGGGCACTTGGAAACGTCAAGCCTCAAGAGCGCCCCTGGGGCCATCCCTTTGTTGAAATCCAGCGCGTCCACCCACACTAGCAATTGGCCGTCTAGGTCGATGGCGGTGACGCGTGCAGCCACATTCTCCAAGCCAGCGATGGCCTTTAACTCCTCAACCGTTGCTACACGCTCAGCTTCGAAAGAAATCTCAGCGGCGATCGAAGCAACGGCGCAGAACATCAGTCCTAGAACTAAACCTACACATACAGTTGTTATCCCTCTTTTCATCGCCCTCCCTCCTTTAGCAGCCTGTGTGAGAAACCTGATATTGCCCCCTTCTCGGCGGCAGATTGCCTACAAAGCCGGGGATGACCAAAATGGATCGGAGAGGTCTTCGGGGTGCAGAAATCCACACCAGAATGATATTCTGTCTCTTTCGCTGTATGAACGAGGGACAAATCACTCAGTGACATATCGACCCTTTTCAAGCTCCTCAACTCATCCATAGGAATACTCACACAGGCTCCTAGTTAACATATGTTCGACCTCTGTATCGGCAGAGGCTGTTATTTCTCTTCGAACGTTTCCGGCGGCAAGGTGATCTTTACGATGCTGCCATCCATCACATTAGCGCCATAAAGGACAACACTGCCATCATCCTGTGCACGCACGCACAACTGGCCTCGCCAGAACATGAGGGTACCCCACTCAGAGGGCTTTATATCGGCCTTGTCAACTATCGCAGCCTCGGAAATTACTGTTCGCGTCTGTCCTTTGATGATTTCCAATTGCTGTGGGTTTTCCCATGCACCTCCGGGCTGATTCCATCCGTAGATTACCCCGTTTTGGTCAATGGCGAGCGACATGAACCTTGGAAGCTTTCCCCCAAAGAATTCATAGGGATAGGAGATGTCTACTGCCGGCGTGCGGTGAGCGCCGTGCCCGCCTTCCTCGGGGAATGGAATAAGGCGGAGAAGTTGATCTGCCCCGTGGTATGGGGCATTCGGAGTTCGGTACTTCAGATCCAACGCCAGGGCAAAACTTCCATCAGGGGCAACAGCCAGAAGTTCAAGCCCCGGCCCCTTAGGATTATCGGTTGCCGTTCTAATATAATCTGGCGAGATTAACATCGCCGAGATTCCGGTTGAAAGGGTATAAGAGAGCAAGCCTTCCACCGGATCTCTTCCTCCCTGAATACTATCTTGATGTTGCCAACCCTTTTCCTCTATCCACCACAGCGCCTCTTTGCCGTCTTCATCATGCCCCAAGCCTATCCCCATAATGCCGGGAGCCTGTAAGACAGATTCGACTGTCACCTTATCGCCACGACGGATGGCCAAAATTTCATCGTCGCCATCGAAATCCCCGGCCCAAATGGTGCCATCGGAGGAAACCACTATGTTAGTGAAATCAACGTCTCCCGTCGGCCTTGGTTGTGCCTCATTGAGGCCTCCCGGCCCGAGTTCGAGAACGATAACCGACCCTGTTACGGGACGCTGCGAAACATCAAGCTTCAAGAGCGCCCCTGGAGCCATCCCCTGGTTGAAATCCAGGCCGTCCACTTTAACTATCAGGTTCCCGTCCAGGTCGAACGTGATGACCCGCGCGCTAACCTCACCCACACCTGCGATGGCACTTAGTTCCTCAGCCGTTACGATAACTTCGGCTTCGAAAAGAACCTCAGCGGCGATCGAAGGAACGACGCAGAACATCAGCCCTAGAACCAAACCTACACATACTACTGTTATTACTCTCTTCATTGCGTATCCTCCTTTATTTATATATATTTGGTCGCTGCCGATACAGAGGCTGTTATTTCTCTTCAAACACCTCCGGCGGCAAAACGATCTTCACGATGCTACCTTCGAAGTCATTAACTACCCAGATGACAACGCTACCGTCTGGTTGTGCCAACGCCTGGAGTCCACCGCGCGGTATAGTGATGTCCAAGGTGCCAAGCTTTTGCCGTAATGCACAATTGGTGATCGTGAAGCGTTGTTCTCCCTTTAAGATCTCCAACTGGGCGAGGGTACGATCGCCCCCAGGGTTGTTCCACCCATAGATGATCCCATTCTCATCGATGGTCAGCGCCGTAAAGGACGGCAGCTCCTCAAAGAATGTTGGGGGGTAAGGGACATCTACCGCCGGATCGCCGTCGCCCGGAGGGAACGGAACCACGCGAAGAAGCTGGTTTGTCCCACCGAGCATGAAGTGTCGACCTTTTCTGAGCTTGTCATACGACACGGCGAAACTCCCATCGGGGGAGGTGGCCAGCCCGTGCAAACCGGGTCCATCAGGATTATCGGTTGACAGCCTAAAAATTTCCGGTTGGATCAGTACGGAATGGGGCCCACTTGGAAGGGAATAAATGTGTAGGCCTTCTATCGCGTCGCGGGTAGGAAAACTGTCGTCACCCTGGAAAGCCTTCTCCTCTACCCAAAAGAGGGCCTCGTTTCCGTTTGAGTCGTACCCCAGGGCCATTCCGTTTAGTCCGGTAACCTCGAAGAGGGATTCAACTGTAACTGTATCTTGACGCCTGATGGCTAAAATTTCATCGACGCCTTGGTAGTCACCGCCATAGATGGTTCCGTTGGATGAAACGGCTATGTTGTTGAAATTGATGTCCGCCTTCCGCTCCGTCTCAGACTCCTTCCTCTGCGCCGCGTCCAGACTTCCCGGACCAACCTCGGGAACGATAACCGATCCCGTCACAGGATCCTGAGAGATGTCAATTTCCAAAAGCGCTCCGGTGACCGTCCCGCGTACGTCGCAGAACACTATCAGATCCCCGTCGGTGTCTACAGCGAGAACCTGCGCTCCAATTTCTCCATTGGCGCCCGCGATTTCGGTTAGCTCCTCAGCCGTTACGACGGTTTCGGCT
>JAGLXM010000119.1 GCA_023132915.1 Candidatus Bipolaricaulota bacterium | reverse complement strand
TCCTCCGCGGTCAAACCTTGATCGAGCGTAATCCGCTGCACGCGGATGCTGGTTGTGCGCCTGCCTTCTGCAAAAAAGACGATCTTTTTCACCATGAAACTCTCCCGGTCGATCCAGATCATGCGCGAGAGTTCACCGCTCCGTGCATCGGTCACCTCAAGGATGTACCCTCCTTGGATCGAGCCTCCTGATAGTGTCCCTTCGAACCCGGCGAAACCGGGGAGGGAAGGAGTCTCCTTCTGTGTACCCAACCAGATGGAGAACGGTTCCGAGCGCGGGTAGCCGGAAAGTGTCTCCTCAAGGAGGATCGGGGAGGGAAACAGGTCTGCGCCGAAACCCGATATGTCTCGCACCACTCGCAACCTCACCATTCCCGCCTTCCATTCCTTTTCCAATTGCGTGAGGTTGAAACTGGCCACTCCCACGTCTGCCAGCGGGAGACCGATCCACCGCTTGATCACGACCAAGTTCTCCTGAGGGAGGTAGTGAGAGAGCAGGTCACGGTCGACGGTGAAGAGCTCGTCTCTCACTATATCCGGAGAGAGATAGCGAACGCTAAGTGCGGGCTCCGGTCCTCTCAGTAACCGGACAAGCATCCGGACAGTACGGTCTTCATCGCCGCTCTCGATTACCTCAAGCACAGCCTCTAGATCTTTGATGCGAGAAAATGTGGTCCGCACCCGCCAGATCAGGCCATCTGGTTCCATGGGGTCATGTTCACTTAGGAGGTATTGATCGACAGCGGCGATGGTCACGATCAGGCTAACGAAGAGACCGATTCCCAGGAGGATAAGGTTTTGATTGTTCATCACGAACAATTATAATCGCCTTAATAACGGTGTTCAATTGGGTAACTGAAGAAAGGAGAAAGCGAATGGATGGGCTCCTCAGTGGACTTCGGCATGTGCAGGACGCGACAGTTGAAGGAAAGACTGTGCTGGTAAGAGTCGATTACAATGTTCCCTTAAAAGACGGGGATGTGAGTGATGATGCGCGGATTAAGTCCTCCTTCCCCACGTTAATGGGCCTCCTTGACCGCGGAGCGAAGTTGGTTCTATTGAGCCATCTCGGGCGTCCAGAGGGGAAAGTTGTCCCCGAACTTTGCCTCGATCCGGTTGGGCAAAGGCTGCAAGCCCTTCTGAACCATCCGGTACGGAAGCTCGCCGACTGTGTCGGCGAAGAAGTCAAGCAGGCGATCGACGAGGGGGAAGCGGGGGACCTGTTTCTCCTTGAGAACCTGCGCTTCCACCCAGAGGAAACGGCAAATGATTCGCAGTTTGCGCGCCGTCTGGCCGCCTTGGGACACCTCTACGTGAATGACGCCTTTGCCACCCTCCACCGAGCGCACGCCTCCACACTGGGGATCTCCGACTACCTCCCTGCCTACGCGGGGATGCTCGTGCAGAAGGAGATCGAGGCCCTCTCGTGCCTCATCGATGAACCAAAGCGCCCCTACCTTGCGATCGTCGGAGGAAAGAAGGCGAAGAGCAAACTTCAAGCCCTGCGCGACCTCCTCGACCGAGTCGATGTAGTGCTCGTTGGTGGCGGGGTTGCGTTCACCTTCCTGCGCGCCAAGGGGTACCTTGTGGGTAACTCAGTTGTCGATGAATCACTGGTGGAAGAGATCAAGGAGTTAATCCGTACTGCATATGAGAAGGGGATTTTGATCCTCCTGCCGCGGGACGTTGTGGTCGCCCAAGAGATAAGCGCGACTGCTGAGTCCGTTACCTGCCGTGCAGAGCGGATCCCGCCTGGCTGGATGGGGCTTGACATCGGACCGGAGACAATGCGCAAGTTCCGCGAGCAGATAGCGGAGGCGAACACGGTGGTCTGGATCGGGCCGATGGGGGCGTTTGAGATCGAGCAGTTCTCCCACGGGACACGGGCAATCGCCGAGACACTTGCAAATTCAGATGCGTTTACCATTGTCGGAGGAGGGGAAACCGGCGAGGCGGTAACAAAGATGGGACAGGCCGATGGGATCTCCTACATCTCCACGGGCGGTGGCGCCTGTCTTGCTCTTCTGCGTGGGAAGTCCCTTCCTGCCTTGGAAGCACTGCGGGGCTAAATTGCTGTTGCCCCTTGCGTGTGCTATAATTGCATGTACGCGGGCATAGCTCAGAGGTAGAGCATCAGCTTCCCAAGCTGAGGGTCGCGGGTTCGACTCCCGTTGCCCGCTTTTAAAAAGTGGACCTTGTGCTCATCTGCCCTGATTCCCTCAAAGGCGATAGGGCCGAATAAGTAATGACCATGGATCAAATCCTGGAAAACCCAAGCACTTTGACCTTAGACACATTGGAGCCCCGAGTTAAGCAATGTACTAGGTGTCCCTTAAGTGAGACAAGAACCAACATCGTGTTCGGTGAGGGGGATTCTCACGCACGGGTGGTGCTCGTTGGAGAGGGGCCTGGGGAGGTCGAGGATCAAACCGGAAAGCCGTTCGTCGGGCCAGCGGGGCAGAAGCTCGATGAGGTCCTTGCCTCGGTCGGAATCACCCGTGAAGAGGTATATATTACCAACGTGGTTAAATGTCGGCCGCCAGGGAACCGGGTCCCGACTAAGAAAGAGATGGAAGCGTGCTTGCCCTATCTGGAGGCGCAGATTGCTCTGATCAACCCTGGTCTGATTATTACCCTGGGAAACACCCCTACTCAGTGGCTTTTTCCGAGTGCTTCAGGGATTACCGGTATACGCGGGACCTTCCTGCCCTGGCGCGGCGGGATCCAGCTTTTTCCCATGTTTCACCCCAGCTACCTATTACGATACCCCTCCCGGGCCAAGGGAAGCCCGAAATATCTGACTTGGCTTGATATCAAGAGAGTGAAGAAGTGGCTCGATGAATAACCAGGAACCAAAGACGTATGAGGAGCAAGAGGCATTCGTCGCCGATGCCCTCGAGCGGGCCGAAGCACTCCGCAAGAAGAAAGATTACAAGGCGGGAATCTCTCTCCTTGTTGAGGCCTTAAAGTATGGGATCGACAAGGCGATGATCTACTACCGTCTGGGAAATCTATACATCGATGGCGGCGATCTCAACCGGGGAGAGTATGCGTATAAGCGTGCCTTAGAGGTTGAACCACACTACGTAAACGCGATGCATAATCTGGCGATCGTCTACAAGCGCCAGAAGAAGATCTCACTCTACGTGAAGACGTACAAGAAGTCGCAACGCATGGAGCTCCGTTACCCGCGAAATGTCAACCTGAGCGTCAAGAAGAAAAATCGACTGCGCCGCCTTAGCCTCAAGGTCCTCCTGTGGCTCCTCGCCGGTGCAGGGCTTATCGCCCTCCTCCTTTTCCTATTACTCCGCTAACGCAATATGCCTCGTGGCCTCATAATAGATGTTTGACGCTGCTTTCGCGATCGAGTATAGTCTGCGTTACTGTTACCATCAGCAAAAAAAGGGGTATGCCTTTTGGCGAGAAAGAGAATCTACCAGATTGCAAAGGAGTTAGGCATCACCAGCAAGGAGCTGATCTCCAAGTTGGCGGAGATGGGGATGTCCGGCCTGAAGGCGGCCAATACGGTCGATGAGGAGGAGTACGCGCTCATTCTCAACCTCTATCAAGAGGAGGCCGCAGCACCTGAAGAAGAGGCCCTGCCACCGTCAGAGGAGACTCCGGTGCCGGTCAAGAGGGGGGAGCCGCGTCCTCCGGTCGTCTCCGTCCTCGGACACATTGACCACGGGAAGACAACCCTCCTCGATGCGATCCGCCACTCCCACTTGGCCACTAAAGAGGCAGGGGGGATCACTCAGGTGATAGGTGCCTATCAGGCCGATCTCCATGGCCAGAAGATCACGTTTATCGATACTCCTGGGCACAAGGCCTTCACCGGGATGCGCGCCCGAGGGGCGCGGGCGACCGACATCGCTATTCTGGTGGTAGCAGCGGACGATGGAGTAATGGCGCAGACTGTGGAAGCAATCGATCATATTCGGGCAGCGAACATCCCGATGATCGTGGCGATCAACAAGATCGACAAGCCAAACACCGATGTTGATAAGGTGCTCAACGACCTTGCCAAGCAGGGCCTCACTCCGGAAGCGTGGGGGGGGGACACGATCACTGTTCCCCTCTCCGCCCTTAATGGGGAGAAGATCAAGGATCTGTTGGAGATGATCCTCCTCGTTGCGGAAATGCAAGACCTGCGTGCCGATTCGAAAGGCCCTCTGGAGGCGGTCATCATTGAGAGCCACCTCAACACGGGGCGAGGACCGGTAGCGACCGCCGTAATTAGGAACGGAACTCTGCATGAGAAGGACTGCATCGTAGCCGGCTCGACCTACGGGCGAGTGAAGGCGCTGATCGATGAGAACGGTAACCGAGTACGCGAGGCTGGCCCGGGAAAGGTCGTGGAGATCCTCGGCTTGCAGGAGGTTCCCCCGGTTGGTACAGGGATCGAGATAAAGAAGAACCACAACGAGGCTAAGTGCTGTGCGCAGAAGCGCCGGGCTGAGGAGACGACTCCGCGGCGAACGCGGGCGCAGATGAGTGTGGAGGATCTATTCCGCGAGGCGAGGGAGGAAGAGAAACTACAGCTTGTTCTCAAAGCTGTATCGACTGGTGCCCTAGAGGCAGCCCGGCGGGAGATTGAGTTGATCGCCGTGGAAAGCGTAGAGTTGGAGTTCCTGCACGTTGGGGTGGGGACAGTCTCGGAGAGTGATGTCCTCCTTGCGTCCAGTGTCTCCGGGGACTGTCTTGTCGTCGGGTTTGGAGTGAAGGCGGATGCGAAGACAACTAAACTCGCCGACCGCGAGGGGGTGATCATCCTTACCTACGACGTCATCTACAATCTGGTCGACGAGATCGAGCGCGCCCTCAAGCGGATGCTCGCTCCAGAGTACAAGGAGGTCCAGGTTGGCGAAGCCGAGGTTAAGGAGCTGTTCAGGATTCCGAGTGGTATCGTAGCGGGTTGCTACGTCTCAGAGGGGAGGGTGATCCGGGGTGGCAAGGTCCATGTTCTGCGGGAGGATAATGAGATCTTCACCGGCGAGATTGCCTCACTCCACCGGTTTGAGAACAATGTACGCGAAGTCCAATCCGATCGTGAGTGTGGAATTCGCATCAAGGATTTCGACGACGTTCAGGTCAAAGACCGCCTTCTCATCTTTACCCTAGAAGAGGTCAAGCACTGAGAACCCATGAAGGTTGGTCTCCTCACTCTTTATCTCCATCTCCCTGCTACTGGATCACTCAAAGAAAAGCGTTCGGTTATTAAGAGGATCCTCGCTGAAGTGGATCGTTGCGGACCGGCCTTCGCCGTCGCCGAGGTGGAGAACCTTGACGACCTTGGTCGGGCCACGATTCGAATTGCTCATCTGGCGAACGATCCTCGCTACACCGACTCGGCCTTAACGCAGCTCCGCACGACCCTTGAGTTGGGAAAGGACTACGCTGTGGAAGGCTACGACCTGGAGATCCTATGAGCGAAGGACATGTCCACGCTAGGTTGTGCGAGGAGATCAAGCGGGAACTCTCTGCAATCGCCGAGTTCGAGGTTCGCGACCCCGTTCTTAAGGAAGCCTTTCTTACCGTGATGGATGTCGATCTCTCCGTGGATGCCCGTTACGCCAAGGTGTACATCGCCATTGGGACGCCGTCCGCAGACAAAAAGGCCGTTATGGCTGTCTTCCGTCGGGACCGCGGCTTTTTCCGCACCGAGCTTGCTCGGCGGCTTCCTCTCCGCTATACCCCGCAACTGGAGTTTATCCTTGACGAGACCGTAGAACGGGCGATGCAACTGGAGAGGCTGCTTAAAGACGAGGAAGATGAAATCGCATCAGATTAAGCGGGTTGTCTGTGCTCCGTTCCGCTCCCCGCTGCTTCTTTTGGTTGCCTTAATCTTCTCGGGGATTCTCTACGCCGTTGATATACAAGCCAGCGTGTATGACATCCAGAACCCGAAGTGGGTGATCACGATGGCCATCCTCATTCTCATCTCGCCGCTTTTTAGCGGTGTATTCATCTTCCTTATATACGGGATCAACACCGGAAAGGCGATCTTGGTACGGCGAGCACTCACCCAAACGCTTTCCTCCTATACGCACCTCGTGGTGGGAGAGATCTTAGTCAATCTGGTTGTGTTAGCGGGGAGCTTTCTGTTTGTTCTTCCGGGGATCTATCTTGGACTGCGTCTGAGCTTCTATAAGCAAGTGATTTTGATTGACGGCGCAACTGCCACTGCGGCGATCAAAGGAAGCTTCAGACAAACAGTCGGCTGGCGCATTCCCGGTTCTCTGCTCCTCCTTCTCGCCCCATTCTACGCTCTTGCCATCCTCGTCGGCTACGTAGTGACCAGGTTACCCTTGGGCCTCTTTGGGGAGGGGCTCGCCCTGGCTGCGTCAACACTCACTTTCGCATGGACGAACACGTTGTTGACCACCCTTTACATGCTCAATAAGGAGCTCCCCCTTATTTCGCCCTAGGAACAGCTCTCTACACACAAACCTTGACACTACCTCAAAAAGAGGTGGATTAAGAAGTTAGGACACTTTGAGGCCTGGGGGATTCTTGTTACTACACGGTATGTCTTCGTCATCAAGTCGCGGTAAGATACAGCCGGAGGAATCATGGATCGAGAAACTACGGATAGGAAAATCGTCACAATTGTTTCCGGCTTACCCCGTTCCGGCACGTCGATGATGATGATGATGCTTGAAGCCGGGGGGCTACCCGTACTGACGGACAACATAAGGACCGCTGATGAGGATAACCCCAAGGGCTACTACGAATTCGAACGAGTAAAGCAGGTTGAACACGATCAAACCTGGCTGAAACAGGCCCAGGGGAAGGTCGTCAAGATGGTTTCAGCACTCTTAAAACACCTGCCGCAAAGCTACACCTATAAAGTGATCTTCATGCGCAGAGTGATGGAAGAGGTTTTAGCCTCCCAGAGGCAGATGCTCGTTAGAAGAGAAAAGCCGGCAGATACTGTTTCAGACGAAAGGATAGCTGATTTGTCTTGCCAGCATCTAAAAAAGGTAGAAGCCTGGCTTGATGAGCAACCCAACATTGAGGTCCTCTATACCAGCTATAATGAGGTTCTGAAAAATCCCGTCGAACAGGCGAAGAAGGTTAATCAGTTCTTGGGTAATAACCTTGGCGTAGAAAGCATGGTAGGTGTGGTCGATCGATCGCTTTATCATCAGCGCCAAAAGCGGCATGAACCGTCGAAAGGAAGAGGCTAATGCATTGAGTGGAGGAGGAGCTAAGTGGCAAGCACGGTCGGTTTTGCCTTAACCCTCTCAGCCCTGGCCGGATTGTCGACGACGTTGGGCGGTGTGCTCGGCATCTTGGTCCGTAAGCCCGGTCCGCGCTTCATGGCGTTGACACTGGGTTTCTCTGGGGGAGTGATGATCCTGGTCTCATTCGTCGAGTTGCTGCAGGGGGGGATCGAGACCGTCGGTTTTGCCCCGGCCCATCTAGCCTTCTTCCTCGGGATGGCGGCGATGTTTCTCGTCGATGTCTCCATTCCCCACGACTACATGGCCGAGCATCACCGTACCGGGAACGGCGAACGAAGCGGCCAGTTGATGAAAACGGGGCTGTTTGTTGCTCTCGGCATTGGTATCCACAACTTCCCCGAGGGGATGGCCACCTTTGCCGGCGCGCTGAAGGAACCGTCTCTCGGAATCGCTATCGCTTCGGCCATCGCCATCCATAACATCCCCGAGGGATTAGCAGTGGCAGCACCGATCTATGCGGCGACTGGTAGTCGACGCAAGGCCTTCCTGTGGTCGTTTCTCTCGGGGGTTGCTGAACCTATCGGAGCTGGACTGGCCGCGGTGGTCTTGTTACCGTTCCTGAACGGCGCTATTTTGGGCTATGTGCTTGCGGCAGTGGCCGGGATCATGGTCTTTATTTCACTCGATGAATTGGTCCCTGTGGGGCGTTCCTTTGGCAGTGAACACCTCTCCATTGTGGGCGTTATCGTGGGTATGGTCGTCATGAGCCTAAGTTTGTGGATGTTGCGATAAGAACAGCAGTACATCTGTCCTTTGTAATGTGTGTCACATTCAGTCTTTTTATTTGGGTGACTTAAGGCGGCTTGGGGGTGGAAACGTAACCAGCCAGACCATATTGCAAGATGCTTCCCCCTTTGCTGAATCGCACCTTTCTCACTGTGGCAGAACGCGGTACACTGTATAGGCAAGGTATGGCTTGCCTTGACGAGCTAGACCCATAGGACGAAGGAGTGAAAATAGGTATGACATCGCAAGGCGTTACCCCACAAAGTGAAGACTATGCCCGCTGGTACACTGATGTGGTGCAAAAGGCGGATCTGGCCGACTACGCGCCGGTGCGCGGCTGCATGATCATCAAGCCGTACGGCTATGAGCTGTGGGAGAACATCCAGGGAGCGTTGGATCGGCGGTTCAAGGCCACAGGCCACAAGAACGCGTACTTCCCGCTGTTGATCCCGATGAGCTTCATTCATAAGGAAGCCGAGCATGTCGAAGGTTTTGCGCCGGAGCTGGCCGTAGTGACCCATGGCGGCGGCAAGGAGCTGGAGGAGCCGCTCGTTGTGCGCCCCACCTCGGAGACTGTGATCGGCCACGCCTTCGCTGAGTGGATTCAGTCATACCGTGACCTGCCGCTTCTTATCAATCAGTGGTCAAACGTCGTTCGCTGGGAGAAGCGGCCACGCCTGTTCCTGCGCACGACGGAGTTCCTGTGGCAGGAGGGACACACCGCCCATGCAACAAAGGAAGAGGCGCAGGAAGAGACGATGCGCATGCTGGAGATCTACGCCGACTTTGCGATAAACGAAGCGGCCATCCCCGTGATCAAGGGGTTAAAGAGCACACAGGAGAAGTTCGCCGGAGCGGATGTCTCATATTCCATCGAGGCGATGATGGGAAACAAGTGGGCACTCCAGTCGGGGACCTCGCACAACCTGGGTCAGAACTTCTCAAAAGCGTTCGACATCAAGTTCCTCGACGAGAATAACGACCTGCAGTACTGCTTTACGACCTCGTGGGGTGTGAGCACGCGCATGGTCGGTGGGATTGTCATGGCCCACGGTGATGACAAAGGGTTGCGTCTGCCGCCTCGGCTGGCACCGATTCAGGTTGTGGTCATCCCGATCTTCAAGACCGACGAGCAGAAGAACCTGGTCTTGGAGACAATCGGCGGCATCCGCGAATCGCTTATTACTGCCGGGGTGCGCATCCACGTTGACGACCGCGAGGGGTTGACCCCCGGGTTCAAGTTCAACGACTGGGAGA
>JAGLXM010000118.1 GCA_023132915.1 Candidatus Bipolaricaulota bacterium | reverse complement strand
GCAGCCGCCATTCGCGCCCACTTTCGAAGGAGCCAAGCAGCTCCACGAGATGCTCTTCACCGCCTTCCCCGACATGAAGTTTGTCATTCGCGACATGGGTCGCCGAAGGGGACAAGGTCGTCACCTACAAGACCCTACAGGGAACCCACCAGGGTGACTTCATGGGCATCCCGTCGACCGGCAAGAGAATCGAGTGCGACGTCATCGACATCATGCGCGTCGCCGGCGGTAAGTGCGTAGAGCACTGGCACGTCATGGACCAGCTGGGCCTCATGATGCAGCTCGGGGCTGTTAGTCTGCCGGGATAGGGCCGCCGCGGAAGGGCGGGCCCGTTGACCCGTCTCCCGCAGTTCGCTACGTCTTGCGGAACCCGGTTCGTGCTTGTCTGGTGGCTCAGCCGTGGGACTACCAATGGGCTAGCGCACGCGGCGATGGGGCTCGTGGAGAAAGATCCTCTTGTGCACAGTCTGGGCTCACTCACGGAAATCGATGACTGGAAAGCGTTCCTTTCCTCCGAACCCGGCGAGATCGCGCAACTACGGCTCCACACTCGAACTGGCCGGCCGTTGGGAGGCGAGTCCTTCGTGAATCTAGCTGAGGCGCTACGAGATCGCTTCCTCCGCAAGTGCAAGCCAAGCCCCAAGCATCGGAGACAAGGTATGTGTCCCCGGAACTCCAAGAACCGGCCCTTGACTTAGCACCACTTAGCGCCTAAAGTGGTGCAGGATTTCCACCGCATGTCCCTACGCTACACTAGTAAGGAGGACGAAGATGGAAGGCCAACAGTTGGCTGCCGTGATCATTGCGTGGATCACCATTCTGTTGGTTCCGCGTCCTTTCGGCCATCGGGGGTGGCGACACCTCCTCATCTCACTAGGCACACTCGTCTTGGTTGCTCTGGTGGCCGGGCCCGCGCTTTTGGGTTTGGCTAGAGTGAACTATGGAACCTACGCCCTTGTTTGCGCCGTAATATACGCAGTCGCCACCGTGTTTATTAGTTACGTAGTCCGTGCCGTGCTGCTCAAGCGCGCGAAAAGCCATACGCCACCCGACCATCCGACCAATCCAACAAACTGACAAAAGAGAACCTTGGCAGAGGTCTAACGAGATATTCGCTAGTAGGTTCCACCGATGCGCCGTGGGGCGAAAAATAGGGTAATTCGGGGACATGTCAGCTATTTGTGGGCGCTTCGCTTCCTTCCAGACCGTCGTTTGGCAAGATTGCGACATATCTCCGGGATAGTCTCACGCTGCCTCGACAGCGAAGGGATGACTCCGACAGACCGGGTTCGAAGCTAGGAAGGCTACCATCCTGACACGGCGCGCTTCAAAAAATGTCCGCCGAATATCACAGGCTTGACGATCGAAAAAAAAAGAAGTTATACCCCCTGACTAACCCCTTGATCAATCCAGGCTCGTGGTCCTCGTCCACAACGTGGTGACCGTCTGCTTGAAGGAAGAGGGGATTCTAGACTGAGCATGTCAAAATCTTGGCTGATTAGGAGTAGTCTTCGGATGCTGTTGTTGATGGCAGAAGCTGGCACTTCTCGCGCGGGGAACGCGGTGTGCGTCCCTGGGACTCCCGTGTATACTGTCTTGTTGGTAAGGTGATTGCTCTTGAACGTACCGGAAACGCCAAAGGATCCCAAGGACCTGGCTCTCCTGATGCGGCTCAAACAGTACGCTTCAGAAGAAGCCTCCTGGGATGGCAATGGTATTGGGACACAAGCTAGGGAGGCGTGTGATCGCCTATACACGGACACTCTTCGCCTTGTTCGGGACGGTTTCGCACCACTTCTTGATTGCATCAACACTGCCGGCTTTTTGACTTTCACGATGCATGATCATGGTCATTCCCTCAAAGTTGCCCACCTCATGTGGCACATCCTTTCTCCCGAGAGACGCGAGCGACTCTCACCACCGGAAATCGCGATGCTAGTGGATGCAGCTTTCCTTCATGATCTTGGCATGCTCATATCGCAAGCAGATCGGGAAGCACTACTCTCTGATACGTCAGATCTATGGGGCTTCCTAGGCATTGATCCGGAACTGAAAAGGAGGTTGGACACGCTGAGGGAGCAGTGTTCATCTGCCACACCTCCAGAAGAGCAAAGCAATACAGCCCACAGCCGTCTGCATCAAGCAGAGGAATTCCTCTTGGCACACTATGTTCGCAGGCTACATGCGGAAAGGGAACGCTATGAGGCGGTCATTAAGCAGCTCCGCGATGCCCACCGCTCTGACGCTGCGAAAGCCCCAGACGTGGACCAATGTATGTCGTTCATGGGAGACTCGTTCTTGACCCCGGTTGTCGAGATCTGTGTTAGTCACAACGAGAGCGCGGGTTCGTTGATCAGACCTGACCCAAAAGCACCTAACAAGGCACGATTCCCTGAGGATAGCTTCTTTGGGATTTGCCACTGTGACCAGCATCTTATAGCAGCAGCTCTACGAATGGCTGATATCCTGGACTTCGACCGCGAGAGAACCCCCTTCATTCTGCACCACTACTTGCTACCAACTCACATCTCACTGAACGACGAAAGGGGCATCTTGGAATGGCAAAAGCACATGCACATTTCGCACTGGCATATCGGTGCTGATGCGATTGTCTACCACGGTCACTGTCACAGCCATCTGATCCACCATGCGATTGTTACCTTCGCTCAGGTGATCGAGGACGAAATCACAGAGACCTTGGCTACATTTGAGACTACCGATGCTTTTGCCCTGCCATCGCGCGTCAAAACGCAGATCGAAGCGCACAGCTACACATACGTCCCATATACGTTCAAGTTGGATGAGGAAAGGGTCTATTCTTTACTGATGGGGCACCAAATCTACAAGGAACCTCTTGCTTCGCTTCGGGAGCTCATACAGAACGCCGTCGATGCCTGCTGCCTTAGGGATTCGCTGACAAGAGCTCACGACCTACCCGTTGAGCCAGCGTTAATCGGACGAATCACAATCACGTACCAGCCATCTCGCGACGAAACGTCGCCTCCGAAGCTTATTGTTGAGGACAAGGGCACTGGCATGGACGCTCGAATCCTGCGCGAGTACTTCCTGGGAGTCGGAAGATCCTACTACACTTCCCCCGAGTTCTCGCGCTTGCGTGCAGAGCTTGATCGGCATGGAGTAGATTTCTCTCCTGTCTCTGAGTTCGGGATCGGGTTCCTATCGGTGTTTGTGATTGCAGATCAAGTAATAGTCGAGACAGCCATGTGGGAAGCTCCTACGGGAGACGACACCTGCAAGAGGACACTGACGATAGACGGACCAACTCGCTTGATCCGTTGGGTGGAAGAGGAGAACGCCGGAGTCGATCGTTTCAGCGGAACAAGAATTACTCTCCTTCTCCGGAGTTCTCAGTCCCGTGGCAACGGCAGTCCGCCTAAGTGGGAGGAGATCCAGGCTTTCGTCAAGGCTACGTGTGAGGCATTGCCGTACACAATCGAGCTGCGGTTGGAAACAGCAGATGAAATGTCGGTACTTGAGGTGAATCCCGCCCCCGAGCCCAAAGCCCCTAATGGATACCTCTCGTACACAATTCCCCTAGAGAATGAGCAGTCCGGTTTCAAAGGTAGTGCCGTGATTTTCGATGATCGTGCGGAGCGCAAGAAGAGACGTGACCAGATGCGTCAAGGCTTCCTGGAAAAAGAGCGCCCGGTCCGACACTCGTCTCTACTCCGCGGAGGTTTCCGGATTGGTGAAGTTCGCGGTCTACCTTCTCGATCGATAGCGCAACTCCATCTAACTTGGGAGACCAGCGCGACAAAGAGGTATCCCACCACAGACCTGCCCCGCACCTCGTTGGTAGATGAGCAATCCCTAGAGGCGGGAGTCGAGGAGTGCTGGATTAAACATTCTCTTGAGCACCGCATGGATATTCCCCGGGAGATTCTGGAGATCATCGGGGGATCATTGGTGCGATCAGGAGCAGACCGTTCATGGCTTAGGCAATACACCGGCCAGGATCTCTACGAGACAGTGCGGCCTGCATGGGTGTCCAATGCATGGAGAGATGAAGAACGTCTCCGAGCATGGGAAGCTGGCGAGGGGAGTGGTATGTGGGTCTGGAGCTCTGAGCCACTTAAGATTCCGAGTTACTATCACCCGCTGTACGTTGAACTCCTCCACTTGGTTCTTCCGCTGATTTCCGAGATCACTGTCCAGCAAAGCGATCTCTGGTATGAATTGGAGGACTACGCAGACGATTCGGATCACTCTACAGATGAGTTCGTTAGCCTAAGGGTTGCTTCACCTATACCTACCTGGCGCCAAGTTCTTCGGGAAACAAATGCTGGAACACTTCCGCAGATCGATAGATGGCTATTCGGAATGTACGATGAAGACTACGAGGACGCTCTTTTCGCGATGGCCTTCGTTCAGGTCGGACCTACAACTGTTCCCATCTTCAATGCTCGCTTTCGCGAGCAACTGTCCGAGTACAGCGCGCGTCAGCTTATCACCGCAGGGGACGCTCTTCATGCCCTGTGCGAGATGCGCGCTGACGCCTACTATACGCCTGCGCTGAGCGAACCGGTTCTGGCTCTGCTGCGCAGGATCGTGGATTCGACAGGGGAATCCGCCCGAGTAGTCTTTCGCCGGACTTGGTGGGAGTTGTCGTCGTTTGGGGTACTCAAGTGATTGAAACTTTCAGTGAAGACGGGGCGACGAAAACCCTAATTCGCAAGCTACAGGGTCTTCGAGGACACGCGCTGAGTTAAGGCTTTGTTCCTCGATTCCACCTCCTATGCGGCCTTATCGCCAACATCCGTCAAACAATTTCTGGCGAAGGAATGGTCTGCGGATTCTTAGAACACACTTCAGGAGGCTCTGGCCCTGAAATCAGACAAGAAGATTCCCCAACTCCTTGTGGCCTGATGTTGCTGTTGTTCCTCTCTGCCAAGACGACGGCGCTGTTATTCTTCGAGAACATCAAGGTTGAGGACTGAATTCCTATCAGTGATCTACTGTCGTTGGTCTCCCCCCTTGACAGAGGTTTATTTTTCGATATTATTTAGCCTCCAAATAATTAGCGAGCTAAATGTTCGGAGACGAGGGATGAAAGAACCGAAGCAAGATCCGCGAAACCTAACCCTCGGTCAGTTGCTGTTGCAGGTCTGTCGGCTGACAGGCGATCGGCTGCGGGTGAAGATGGAGGAGATCGGCCTCCATAAGGGGCAGGGGTTCATCCTGTTTCACCTGTGGCACCACGACGGGATCGCCCAGAACGTTATCGCCCACGCGCTGCACGTCTCAGCCGCAACGGTGACGTCTATGCTGCAACGGATGGAGCGCGACGGCTGGATCACCCGGGAGCGCGACTCCGAGGATCAACGGATCGTGCGTGTGCATATCACGGAAAAGGCCAAGGCGATGCGCGAGGAAGCGCGTGAAGCTTTCCGTGATCTGGAAAAAGAAGTGACATCGGTGCTGACGAAGGAGGAGCGCAAGACGTTGCAGGAGCTGCTTGAAAAGCTTCACGGGCACCTCACACCGGAGGGTGATCCGCACCGTCATCCGCCGTTTCACGGCGGGCAGTGTCACGGGCACCGTAGAAAGGACGAGACGTGAGGTCGATCCTGCGGCTGTTTCGCTTTTTGCGGCCGTACCGGGGGCAGGCGATCGTCGCCTTGATCCTTCTCTTCGGGATGGTCGGAGCGGATCTCCTCATTCCGCGTCTGACGCAGCGGATCATCGACGAGGGGATCGCTAAGGGCGACCTGCAGGTGATCTGGGGCACGGCACTCGTGATGCTCGGCGCGGCACTCGTTTCGGCGATGTTCGCGATCGGGAACAACTTCCTGTCGGTGCGGGCAGCCCAGGGATTCGCTGCCGATGTGCGAAGTGCGCTGGTGCGAAAGGTACAGGGCTTCTCATTCGCCAACCTGGACGAGCTTCGCACCGGAAATCTGATCACCCGCTCGACGAGCGACATTCAATTCACGCAGATGATCGTGATGATGGCCCTTCGCATCCTCACCCGAGCGCCGATCTGGATGATCGGAGCGGTGGCGATGCTCGTCGCCACCAGCCGACAACTTGCGCTGATGATGCTCGCGTTCGTGCCAGTGGTCGTGATCTTGATCGCGGTCTTCGGCACGCGGGCGCGCAGGCTCTACCTGTGGGTGCAGCGCAAGCTCGACCGTCTCAACACGGTGCTGCAGGAGAATCTCGCCGGCGTGCGCGTGGTGAAGGCGTTCGTGCGCGAGGAGCACGAGATCGAACGGTTCGGCGTGGCCAACGTCGAGCTGATGAACAAGAACATCCAGGTGATGCGGCTGGTAGCAATTCTCATCCCTACGATGATCCTCATCCTCAACCTCGGGGTGGCCGGCGCGGTCTGGTTCGGCGGCACGGCGACCCTCGCCGGCGGGCTGACGGTGGGGAAGGTCGTGGCATCGATCAACTACCTGATGTTCGCGCTGTTTCCGCTGATGATGCTCGCCGCGATGCTCGCGCCGATCGCGGCGGCGGACGCCTCGGCGAGCCGCATCCTCGAGGTGCTCGACGAGGAACCGAAGGTGAAGGAGAAACCGGGCGCGCGGAAGCTGACCGAGCCGAAAGGTCGGATCGCGTTTGAGAAGGTGTACTTCAGCTACTCCGAGGATCACACCGAACCGGTGCTCTCCGGAGTGTCGTTCGTCGTCGAGCCCGGTGAGACGGTGGCGATTCTCGGCGCGACGGGATCCGGCAAATCGACGCTGATTCATTTGATTCCGCGGTTCTACGACGTGACGGGCGGTCGGGTTACCCTCGACGGGGTCGACGTGCGGGATCTGCAACTGCATTCGCTACGCGGGCAGATTGGAATTGCACTGCAGGAGGCGGTACTGTTCGGCGGGATGATTCGAGACAACATCCGCTACGGCCGTGCGGACGCGACCGACGAGGAGTTGGCCGCCGCGGCGGAAGCCGCCCAGGCGACTGAGTTCATCGCCGCGCTGCCGGATGGCTACGACACGGTGATCGGGCAACGCGGTGCCACCCTCTCCGGCGGCCAACGCCAGCGCCTGGCGATCGCAAGGGCGCTGCTCGTCAAGCCAAAGGTGCTCATCCTCGATGACTCGACGAGCGCAGTGGACATCGAGACCGAGGTCAGGCTCCAAGATGCGCTCGACCGGCTGATCGCCGAATCTGCCCACACGACAACCCGGTTTATCGTCGCGCAGCGGATCTCGACCGTTCTTCTGGCCGACAAGATCCTCGTGCTCGACAAGGGGCAGATCGCGGCAATGGGAACGCACGAGGAGCTGCTTGCGACAAGCCCGATTTACCAGGACATCTACCGCTCGCAGTTGGGAGAGGGACGTTCGATCTTCGGGGAGGCGGCCGATGACTAACGGACGAGGAGACGATCGACAACGTGGGGGCCGCCCGCTGTTCGGTCCGGGCAGCCACGGACACGGAATGGGGATCGAAAAAGCGAAGGACGTGCGCGGCACGTTGCGACGCCTGCTCTTCTATTTCCGGCGGTATCGGACACCGCTTGTTCTCGTGTTCGTGCTCGCCACGTTCGGGACCGCGATGGCGCTTATCGGTCCGTACTTGATGGGCCTGGCGATCGACAAGCTGGTGGCGCACGAGGCCGCCGCGGTGCTTCTGAGCATCGTGGGGCTGATGGTGGGAACATACGTGATCTCGTGGATCGCCCAGACCGGGCAGGGTGTGTTGATCGCGACGATCGCGCAGAAGGCGCTACGCGTGTTGCGGGGCGAGCTTTTCTCACACCTCCAACGACTCTCTTTGAAGTTCCACGACAAGCGTGCATCGGGCGAGCTGATGAGCCGACTGACCAACGACATGGACGCGATCAGCCGGGTGCTCTCGCAGAATGTGACCCAGCTTTTCTCGGGATTGCTGACGCTGGTCGGCATCCTGATCGTGATGTTCATCCTCTCCCCGTACCTGGCGCTCGCCTCGATGATCATGCTGCCGCTGATGGTCGGTCTGGTGGGCTTGGTGGGGAAGAAGACGCGATCGGCCTTCCGCAGCTACCAGAAAAACCTGGGGATCCTGAACGGCACGCTCGAAGAGACCTACTCCGGCCAGCGGGTGGTGATGGCCTACGGCCAGGAGAACAGAGTGCTCGAGCGGTTCGAGCGCGAAAACGAGACGGTGCGGCGGGTGGGCGCCTACGCGATGACCTACGCCCTGCTCGTGATGCCGATGATGGGAATTCTTTCAAACGCCAACGTCGCAGTGGTCGCGGGCCTGGGCGGGTGGCTCGCGGTGAAGGGGATCGTGTCGATTGGCCTCATCGCGACGTTCATCGCCTACTCGCGCCGCTTCGCGCAGCCGCTGCGCCAGCTCGGCGATCTATACAACCAGGTGCAGTCGGCCCTCGCTGGCGCGGAGCGGATCTTCGAGGTGTTGGACACCGAGCCGGATCTCGCCGACGCCGACGACGCGATCGAGCTTTCTGACGTCAAAGGCAACGTATCGTTCGAGAACGTGGATTTCGCCTACGTTCCCGATGTTCCGGTGCTCAAGGACGTGTCCCTCCACGCAAACGCCGGCCAGACGATCGCCCTCGTCGGCCCGACCGGCGCCGGCAAGACGACGATCGTCAACTTGCTCACCCGGTTCTACGATCTGGATAGTGGTGCGATCACGATTGACGGGACCGACATCCGGCAGGTCTCCCGAGATTCTCTGCGCAGTAGCCTCGGGATCGTGCTGCAGCAGAGCTTCCTGTTCGCCGAATCGGTGACCGAGAACATCCGCTACGGCCGGCTCGACGCGACCGACGAGGAGGTCATCGAGGCGGCGACACTTGCCAATGCGGACCGGTTCATCCGGCGGTTACCAAAGGGCTACGACACCGTTTTGTCGGAGCGCGGGGCGAACTTAAGCGAGGGCCAGCGGCAGCTTCTGGCGATCGCGCGGGCAGTCCTCGCCGATCCAGCGATCCTCGTCCTCGACGAGGCAACGAGCAGTGTAGATACGAGAACCGAAGTGCACATCCAGGAGGCGCTGCACGAACTGATGAAGGGACGCACGAGTTTCGTCATCGCCCATCGGCTCTCCACGATCCGCAACGCGGATCAGGTCGTTGTAATCGATGAGGGGCGGATCGTTGAACAAGGCACGCACGAGGAGCTGCTCGCCAGGCAGGGGGTCTACCATCGCCTCTACATGAGCCAGTTCCGGGGGAGGGCAAAGTGAGCAGCAAACTAGGAGGGAAGGCGTTCAGTCAGACAACGAAACCACACCGTAGTGAAACACCGTCTTCACAAGTTCTTCAATCCTTGAGAGTACAATGTGGGTGATAGATCGATGCAACGAAAACAATGAGGGAGGAAAACATGAGTAAAATCGTGAGTTTATTAATGCTGGGGCTTGTGACGATCGGTTCTGTTGTGTTCGCACAAGCCGATCTCGACGTATTCCCGGTTGGGACGACGAAGATGGTCTACAACGTGTTCACCGAGGAGATGGATGAAGCTCAAATCCTAGAGTTAGTCGTTGTCGCTCGCGAGAGCGGACGATACACGCTGCGGATGGTCACCGAAGCGAGCGGGACAGAGGATCAGCTGGCGGGTTTCGGATTCATCTTCGGTGCAACGACGGTTTCGTCCGGGGCGGGACATGACGTCAGCTACTCGTCTTTGCAGGCGCTGATGGATCAGCGGAACCGCCTGCAGGAGGGTGCCGAGTACCAGCTTCCGAGCGGCGTGTTCACTGACATTGTCGGCGTGACGATCGCTGGGGTTTGGTGCCTCGAAGGGACCCTGCTCGATGAGGACGATCCTGCTGCGCGGATGACGATCGCGTTTGCGCTCTCCCATCCCGTCTACATCTCTCCCGGAATCCGTGCGGAGGAACTGCGCGACGGGGAATGGGTCGAGGTTTTCGTATTGGAACTCGTCGAATACACGTTTACAGAAGGTGGGGTTTAGCGATGCCGGTGTTGGATCTGAAAGGCATTACTAAGGAATACAAGCTTGGGAAGACCGTGGTCCGAGCGCTCCGTGGCCTCGACCTCGGGGTCGAGGAGGGTGAAGTCATCGCGATCATGGGTCCGTCCGGCTCGGGGAAGTCGACGCTGATGCATATCGTCGGGGCGCTCGATACTCCGACCGGCGGAACGGCCTTCCTCGATGGACAAGACCTACAGCAGCTAAAGGAGCGCCAACTCGTTGCGCTTCGGGGAAAGAAGGTCGGGTTCGTCTTTCAAACGTTCAACCTGATCCAGACGCTTTCCGCGCAGAGGAACGTTGAGCTTCCGATGATCTTTCAAGGAATTCGCAAAGGAGAACGGGCGCGGCGTGCTCGCGAACTGTTGACCAAGGTCGGTCTGGCAGATCGGGTCAAGCATAAACCGAATGAGCTCTCCGGTGGAGAACGGCAGCGCGTGGCAATGGCCCGCGCGTTGGCGAACGACCCGGAAATTATCCTGGCCGACGAACCAACGGGGAACCTGGACACCGAGAGTGGCACGCCGGTTCTCGAACTGCTCAAGAGATTGAGCGTGGAGGACGGGAAGACCGTGATCATCGTGACGCACGACCCGGACGCGGCGGCGATTGCCGATCGCATCGTCCGGCTCCGAGATGGCTGCGTGGTAGAGGAGATGCGGAATGCTTAAGGACTTCTTCCTACTCGCCGGACAGAGCATCATGCACCGACGAATGCGGAGTTGGCTCACCGTCATCGGTGTGTTCATCGGAATCACGGCGGTCGTCGCACTGATCTCGATCGGGCTCGGTCTCGAACGCACGATCACCGATCAGGTCGCCAGCGTCTTCGGCGTCGACACGTTCATCATCATGAACGAGGACACGTTCGGCCCCCAGGCGCACGGCCCAGGCGGCGCCGAGGAGTACACGCTCGATCTGGCAACCTTACGGGCGGTTGAAGGCGTCAAGGTGGCTGCAGCAGTGCGGGAACGCACCGGCTTTGTTCAGGGTCCGCCGAGAAGTGATGGGACGCCCCTGCAAGGGTTCTTCCCCGTCAGTGGCCTCTCCCCCGAGTTAATCACCGAATTCGAGTCGTTCATCGGGGAACTGGAAGTGCAGAGAGGCGGAAGGTTGTTCGACGTAGGCGAAGAGGCAGTGACCGTCCTCGGCAGCGAAATTGCCGAGAGGTTCCAAGCCTCGGTTGGTGACACGATTCTCGTCGCGGGCGAGGGCAGCGCGGAGCTCTCTCTAACCGTCGTTGGCATTCTCATGCCGGCCGAGGAAGACGAGGAATCCCGCGGGGGGTTCGCTGCGGGGATGAACCAAAGCCAAAACCAGGACACAATCTATGTCCCGTACGAGACGATGGATCTCCTCTGGGGACCAGCGAAGGATGTCCTGATCACGGTGGTGCGGGTCAATCCCGGTGAGGATGTCGATGAAGTCGCCGATCGCGCCGAAGAGACCCTGAATGCTCGCGGCTCCGAGATCTCGGCCGTGACCTACACCGATATCAGCGAAGTGATCGGCACGATGACCTCGACGATCAGCGCGTTCCTCGCCGGAATCGCCGGGATCTCCCTTCTGGTTGGTGGCGTCGGCGTGATGAATACGATGTTCACGTCCGTCCTCGAGCGAACGAAGGAGATCGGCGTGATGAAGGCCGTCGGCGCGAAGAACGGTCACGTACTGACCATCTTCTTGATCGAGTCCGGCCTGATGGGGCTGGTGGGAGGCATCGTCGGAACGCTGTTGGGGTTAGGGCTTAGCGCAGTCGCTTCGTCGTTTATCGGCCGGTTCTTCGGGGTCGAGATGGCCGTGGTCGCCAGTCCGACCCTGATCATCATCACCCTGCTCGGTTCGTTCTTCCTCGGAGCGTTCGCAGGACTATGGCCTGCGCGAAGAGCGGCGAAGCTACCGGTCGTTGACGCGTTGCGTTATGAGTAGCGCGTTAGCTCGCATGACATGATAGGAGTGCCTGAACAGATATCTTCGGGTTAAGTCTGCTAATTGCTTCTTTGATGTGGGTTTTGTGACTTGTGGGCAGGTGGGAAAATCGAGGTTTTACCTCGGGTTCGGGGGCTTATAAGCACGAGAATGCACGGCGGACAGGCCCTTGCAGTTGTCCGTTTCCTTTCTGTCAGAGATTCCTTGACGACAACTGAAGGATCAGATCACCTCGAACTCCTCTTTTCCTGCCCCGCAGTCGGGGCAGGTCCACCCTTCGGGGAGACCTTCAAAGGCCGTCCCTGGCTTCACTCCAGTGGTAGGATCCCCGACAGCCGGATCATATATATAACCGCAGATCGTGCACTCCCATTTCTCCATCGTACCACCTCCTTACGGTTTCGTTATATCAGTCTCGCTCTCCGAGGACGGTAGCTCAATATGAAAGCGAAATTCCTCTATGCTTGAGAGTCCGAAATAGCGAAGAAACTCATCGGTAACATGCAACAGGAGGGTGCGACCGTGCTCCTTGGCCCGGACAAGGCCGCGTTCGATCAGCTCCTGCACATGGCCGTAGGCCTTGTTTCCACGTGCCTTCACAAGGTCAGCCTGAGTCATGGGGTGGTTATAGGCAATCACAGCTAGGCTGCGCAGGACCGGGCGCGGAATATCCTGATGAGGGGCAAGGTGCGCGACGGCGTCGATATAGCCGCGTTTCACCTGTAACAGAGCCTTCCCTTCATCACGGTGAAGCTCGACCCCATGACCAGGCGCGGCGAGTCCCTCTTGTAATTCGTCGAGCAGGCAATCTACATAGGTGAGTGAGACATCCCCGAGGATCTTCGCCGCTTTTGTGCGTGAGAGCGGTTTTGCCGCAAGGAAGAGTGCCGCTTCGAGCAACCCCTTGTCACGATTCTTTCCTTGATATTCCTGGCTTTGCATCGATTTCCCCCTGGAGGACCAGCTTAACCTTCCCCTTCCAGGGTGATGAGGATATCACCGAGGAACTCTTCCTGGTAGCAGTCGATCTCCCCTTGCGCCGCCAAGAGAAGCACCTCGAAGAAACGCCGGATTCGCTCTTCCTTGTCTCCCCGCTCCAGGAGGCGGAAGAAGCTCACCACCCGTCTTCCGGAAAGGAGCTTCTTGATCTTAGCGAAGAGGAGACGCAGGCGATCAGTGAAGTCCTCGCCTCCAATCTGGAAGGGACTGAATTCATCCACGTCGTCCTTCATCCGGTCGATCAAGCGCTCAGCCCGACGGCGGCTCACCGTCATCGCAGCGGTGAGGGCCAGTCGAAGATCCTCCAGGGTCACCTGCCGTCGTGGTCGCCGAATGAGTGGAAGGGAGAACTCCTCCGGCTCGATTGGCTCATCCCCCTCGGCCGCCGTCTCCTCTACTACCTCCTCCAATTCTTCGATGAGATTACTTTGATCGGTAGAGCAGGCGGCAAGGAGATCGTCCGATTTCATACGCAGCAGGATTGAGCAGGTGAGAACCATCCGCCCTGGAATTTCGAAGCGAAGTTCGTGCAGGGCATCAAGATATTGACGGTAGCGTTGAGCGAGCTCTGCAATATCGATGTCCCACGGGTCCATGTCCGCGGTCAGGCGTTCCAAGGTCCCCTCCCAGCTCTCTGTCATCAATTCGTCGATGGGTACCTCGGCGATCCGTATCTGTTCCATCCGATCCTACTCCTTCAGTTCAGGTTGAGCGCCAGTACTTGCGAAACCCCATTTTTCATTGTCACGCCGTAGGCTCGCTCGGCGTGACGAACTGTTTCCTCGTTGTGTGAGACAACGATCACCTGAACCCGCTTGGCGTATTCGTACAACATTTCTGACAGCCGGGTGGCGTTCATCAAGTCAAGGGCGGCGTCGATCTCATCCAGGATAAAGAACGGCGCCTTTTGATACTCCTGCAAGGCAAAGATAAACGCCATCGCCACCAAGGCCTGCTCTCCTCCAGAGAGAGAGTCGATCACGTGCAGTTCCTTCTCCGGAGGGTTCGCCTTGATCAACAGCCCCGAGGAGATGTTCCCTGGCTCCTCTAGCTCCAGGGATGCACTCCCCCCTTGAAACAGCACCTTGAAGATGCGGTCGAACTGAACGGTCAACGCTTCCAAGGTTTCGAGGAAGCGCTCCCGCTTGCGCTCCTCGATTTGGCCGATCAGCAACTCGATCTCGTGCTTTTCCGTCTCCAGGGAATCGACACGCTCGCGGAACAGATTGAACTCCCGCTCGTAGGCCTCGTACTCCTCGATTGCTCGCATGTTCACCGGTTCGAGCCGTCGCAGCTGCCTTTCGTTCTGCTCAATCCGCTGCTTTAGCTCCCTTAGCGAGCCCTCGATGTAGTAAGAGGGATCGTTCTCCTCATCGCCCAGGGTCTCGAGTTCCACTTGGGCCTCCGCCTCCTCGCGCTCGTAGCGGGTCAGGCCCCGGCGAAGGTTCTCCAACTGCTGATAGGTCTCACGGCGCTTCTCGCGCAGGACATGTAACTCGTCACTTCGTGTGCTCGCCGCTCCCTTTACCCGGCTTCCCTCCTCCTCTCGGGTGTCAAGCTCCCGCTCTTTCTCCTCCAACAGGGCTTGCCTCTCCTCGATTTTCTCCTCAAGATGGGTAATCTCTTTCTCCAGGTGGGAGATCTGCTGGCGTTTCTTCGCTGTATCGAAGCTGGCGCCTTGTACCTCGGCCGCCCCGCTCTTTTTCTTTTGCGAGTCCGGACGCCATCCACCGGTAAGCGCCCCGCCCTTACTCTGCAAGTCCCCGTCGAGGGTGACCGCGCGCACACCATCGACGTCACGTAGCACCTCCAGATCCTCAGTGACAATCGTGTCGAAGAGCACGTATTCCAACGCACGATTGTACTTGGAATCAAACTCGACCAGGTTGATCGCGTAGTCGACCACACCAGGGAGCTTGAGGGCGTCGGCCGAAGCGAGGCTCTTGCGCGAGGCGACCAATCGGCGCAGGGGGAGGATGCGCGCTCGCCCGAGGCGTTTGCTCTTCAAATACTTGATGCAGGCGATCGCGGTTTCACGCGAATCGACAACGAGGTCGTTCAAGTGGCCACCGGCCGCCGTCTCAAATGCCACCTCGAACCCGGGACGTGGGGTGGCAAGGGAGGCGATCGTCCCGTACACACCACCTTGTTTCCGTCCGAGAAGAGCTTGCACAGCCCGATTTCCATCACTCGTAGAATCCTTGGCGCGAGCCGCCTCGGCGGCCTTGATTTTCGCTACCTCGTCGATCATCTCTTGCAGGTTCTTCGCCTGCTGACGTTTAAAGTTGATCTCTCCCTGCTTGTGGAGGATCTCCGAGCGTATTCGCTCCACCTCTTTCACCAGTGCGATCTGGTCATCGCTCTTAAGATCATCCTGCATCCCTTCGAGTTCCCACTCCTTGTTCTCGACCTCAAGGTCGAGTTTGGTCACCTCCGCCTCGAGACCCTCGATCCTCTTGACCATCCCACTCCGTTCCTGCTGTGCGCGGCGGAGCTTCTCGGCTATCTTCTCTCGTTTGAGGTGGGTGATTGATCGCTCCAGACGCACCTGCTCCTCGGTCAGCCGTTGGTGCTCCAAGGCGGCATCGCGCTCCTGCGAAAGGGCGCGGAGGCGCCGCCGCCGTTCGGCGAGAATTACACGGTGGGTGTTAAGTTTCGATTTGACATCCTTAAGTTCGACGATTGCTTTTTTCTTCTTTTCGTCATAGGCGGCGATACCGCTTACTTCATCAATGATTTCACGCCGCTTTATCGGGCCCTTTTTGATCACCTCGGTAATTCTTCCTTGGGCGATCAGTTGCTGGCCGTCAGGGTCGATCTTTGCCTCCTCGAGGATCTCATCGATCAACCCACGAGAACACGTTTTCTCCATGAAAGTATAGGTGGAGGAGCGGCGGGTGATGCGCCGGCCAAGGATGATCTCAGGGGCGTGGTCACCGTTTTCGATGAAGCGGTTGAACACGCCTTTCGTGTTATTGAGGTGAAGGGTGACCTGAGCGCTATCAGCGGGAGGATAGCGCTCTCCCCCGTTGAAGATCAGATGTTCCAACCGGTCGGAACGCAGCTGTGACGACCGGCGTCCCATAACGAAGTTAATCGCATCGAACAGATTCGACTTCCCGGAGCCGTTCTCCCCGATGATGGCGGTCAGCCCATCGAAGAACGGTATTACAGTCTGTTTCCGAAACGATTTGAATCCAGACAATACGACCTTATTGATCTTGGTCATTTCATCTACCCTATCTCCTCTCTACGACTGGCGAACAGGTTGAGTTGCACGATCCGCTTTTGAGAGGTAAGAGGAGATTGCGTTGATCTCCCATCGGCGAGAAGCTGTTCGATCTTGTAGCGGTTGTAGTCATTTGGCTCGCTAGCCTCCTCTTCCCACCGAATGATCGATGGAATCGAGACTCCGAGCTTATCCGCCACCACCCGTTTGCTCCATCCGCTTTTAAGCCGGAAACGTTGCAAGCGCATTCCTAAACTCTGTATCGTGGCTCCCCCTCAATTAGTTTACTAATATAACTTCTGTTACACATGATCGCAAAAAAAAGGATGGGAGGGGCGGTTTGAGCCCCTCCACAACGTATTTCAGTCCCTCATCCAATTTTTGTTGCACTTAACTTCACATGAAACCCCAGATGAGCGCTCCAACCCCGGCAAGGAGAGCGATGATGGCGAGGAAGTAAAGAGTGCTCACCTGCTCCTGGAGATCGGCAACCATCGTTCCATCCTCAAGTGCTATCAGTCGCGCTTCATGGTCCTCTAGGAGGCTCATGTTGGCTAGAATGCCGCTCTTGTTGGCTTCAATATCGTTTGCCAGCCCGGCAATCGCATGATCGAACCCCTCCAGCTTGGCACGGTTGTTGTCAATCCTAATCGACAAGGCACTCATTGTACGCTCAAGCTCAAGCACCTTCTTCTTGAACGTTCCCACATCCTCATCCTCGATCTTCTGCACCCGGGCCACAAGGTCTTCGTGTCCCTTTTTCAGGGCGGAGATGTCGGCGAGAATAGCGACCTTGAACGCGCTATAATCGGCGGCGAGGGCAGCGTAGCTCTCTTTGAGCGTTGCCAGGTCTCCTGTCGTCACATCGGCCTTCACACTCAGCTTGTCACAGAAGGCGGAGAGCTCGGAGAGACCGGCCTCAAGGGCAATGATGCGCACCTTGAACTCCTGCTGTAAATTGGACATCTTGTTGATATCTTTCCGCAGGCTGACGATCCTCCCTTCGGCTGCTTTAAGCTCGAGGGTAACGGCATCGAGAATCTCACGCAGATTTTTGCTATCTTCATCGAGGCGAACGATGCCAGACATATTACCTTTCACTTCACCGATCAGCTCGCCCATGAACAACTCCAGGCCCTCAAAGACGGTTTCCATCGCCGCGAGTTCCTGCTCAAGTAGCTCAGGGACTGCCTCGCCACCTCCCTCTTCCTGAGCATGAACCACTGCCAGGAAAAAGATAAGCGATAAGGCGGCCACCAGAGCGATAGAAAGCGCTTTCTTCATCGTCTTCCTCCTTCTACTCTTTCTGAATAAACGCTCAATGAGCATAGCCGGGAGAGCTACTTGCTATAAGGACCGTTGTGGCAAAAGGCGTGACTGTTTGTCGGTCCTGGTACGGACAGGTGTCCCGTATTTACACGGGGATAGATCGTCACTGTAACAGGTCACCGTCTCATTCGAACCGTGAAGGATGAGCGCGATCGTCCGTTGGTTGAGGTCGGTCAATCGTTGCGCGGCGATTATGAGATAAACAAGTGGACAGAAGCTTCGCAAGATGATCTCCTTGCTCGGATGTCAGGAAACCTCCATGGGGTTTGAGTTAGCACTAAAGTCCTCCTTGAAGTGATTCTCCGGGCGTGTTACAATTGCGCGATTTTTGGAAACGGTAATCAAGGCTCACTGGTACCATAGTTATCAAAGCGGAGGGCCTTTAAGGCAGGGGGCTAAAAAGAACGCAAGCAACACGTATCTAAAACAAAAGGGGTGCATGTAGCAACATGACGGCCTTAATTGCGATACCAGCTGTGATTTCGGTGCTAGCTCTGGGAAGCGCGTTCTTCTTCAACCGATCGGTGGTGCGAAAGGCGCAGGGGACCGACCGGATGAAGGAACTACAGGGGTACATTCGTTCAGGCGCGTTTACCTTCATGCTGGAGGAGGCGCGGGTGATGGGAATCACCATGCTTATCATCGGTGCCATCCTATGGATCCTGTTCTACTGGGAGATCGCGGTGGCGTTCTGGATCGGATCGGTACTTTCCATGGCCGCCGGGTTCATCGGGATGAACGCGGCGACCCATGCCAACGCGCGCACGACGCACGCGGCACGCAAATCGTTCAAGGATGCGCTCAACGTCGCCTTCTCAGGCGGGAGCGTGATGGGACTAGCCGTCGCGGGGCTGGCTCTGATCGGCCTCGTCATTGTAATAGTCCTCTTCCGTCACCTGTTTAACCCAGAGACCCTCCACATTCAGACAAAGTACCTGTTCGGGATCAAGGGAGCCGGGGTCAACTTCATAAAGGGGGCCTTGGCCGTCAGCGCCTACTCGATGGGGGCCTCTCTTGTCGCCCTGTTCGACCGTGTCGGCGGCGGGATCTACACCAAGGCCGCGGATATGGCCGCGGATATGGTGGGAAAGGTTGAGATGCACATCCCCGAGGATGACCCGCGCAACCCGGCGACGATCGCGGATAACGTCGGCGACAACGTGGGAGACGTCGGCGGCCTTGGCGCTGACCTGCTGGAGTCGTTCGTCGGCGCGATCATCTCCGTCATCGTCATGGCCCTCTACATCTACGTCGGACGTACAAACGCCAGTATCCAAGGGATTATTAGCAAGCTTGGGCTGAGTGCGGGCCTGAATGAAGCCACCTATTGGTGGATTATACTCGCGCCACTGGTGATCGTCGCTGGCGGGCTCTTCGCTAGTCTCCTCGCGATCATCTACATCCGCTTTTCTCGTCGGCGGGAGGGGATGCAAGCGGTGCTGATGAACGGGACGCGCCTTGCCGCTGTGCTCACCGCGGTTACCACCTTCCTCTTCTGCTGGTTCTCACCACTGGGCTTAAACATCTTCTACGCGGTGATCCTCGGACTTGCTGGTGGAATTGCGATCGGTTTCTTCTCCGAGTACTTCACGTCGACCCGGTTCAAGCCCACGCGTGAACTTGCCAGGATGAATCAAGACGGCCCTGCGATCGCGGTCACCGAAGGGCTGGCACTGGGGATGATAAGCACCTTCCTGCCGGTGATTGTCATCGCAGCAGCGACGATCGGCGCCTATCAGTTTGGCGGACTCCTCGGGGTAGCGTTCACCGCCATGGGGATGCTCTCCTTTGTGGCGATGACCGTCGCCGTGGATACCTACGGACCGATCGCTGATAACGCCGGTGGAATCGCCACCATGGCCGAGCTCCCTCCGCAGGTGCGCGAGCGCACAGACAAGCTCGATTCGATCGGGAACACGACTGCTGCCATCGGAAAGGGGTTCGCCATCGGGTCGGCGGCCTTCGCTGCCCTCGGACTGATCGCCGCCTTTATGTGGTCGGCGATCGGGAGCGCATCGCAGGTCGTTCAACCCCAGCTTCCGATCATCGGACAGATCGCCGCGCAGTTCTCCCCCTCAGGGAGTCCAATCCAGGTTGGGGCATTCGTCATCGCCGGGTTGATGCTTGGGGCGATGGTCCCCTATGTCTTCTCCGCCCTCCTCATCCGTGGGGTCAGCCGCACGGCCGGTGTCCTCGTTGAGGAGATCCGTCGTCAGTTCAAGGAGAACCCGAAGATCATGACCGGTGAAGAGATGGCCGACTACAACCGGTGCATCAGCATCACCGCCTCTGGGGGGCTCCACAAGATGTTCCTCCCGGCGATGATCGCTGTCGTCACCCCGATTGCCTTCGGGCTGATCTTCGGACGCTACGCCCTGGGGGGGTTCTTGATCGGAGCGCTCCTCTCGGCGATTCAGCTCGCCATCTTCTGCGGCAACTCCGGTGGGGCGATGGATAACGCCAAGAAGTACATCGAAGAGGGGCACTTCGGCGGTAAAGGTTCCGAGGCGCATGATGCCGGGGTAACCGGGGACACCGTTGGGGATCCGTTGAAGGACACGGTTGGACCGTCGCTCGACATCCTGATCAAGCTGATGTCAGTGATCTCCCTCGTGTTCGCTTCGCTCTTCCCGATCTACCCGATCTTCATGTAAACGGTGCAATACCATGTGAGAACGACGGGCTCTGCCGCTACCAAATGGCAGGGCCCGTAACTCTGAAAAGGAGGAGAGATGAGAAACCCATTCTTGATTGGTGAGCGGATCTACTTAAGACCCCTCGAGGAAGAGGATCTCGACTGCTGCATGCGCTGGATCAACGATCCCGAGATCCTTACGACCTTGGGCCGGCGCTTCCCGATGAGCCGTGCGTTGGAACGAGAGTGGATCACGAGTCAGTATAAGAGTGAGAAAGACCTCTCTCTCGCAATCGTCATAAAAGATGGCGATTTGCATATCGGAAACTGTGGCCTCCATCAGATCGACTACGTCAACCGGAACGCGGAGTTCGGAATCATGATTGGGGGGAAGGACAACTGGGGACACGGCTACGCTCCCGAGGCCGCAAAGCTGATCCTTGGCTACGGCTTTGACGAACTCAACCTGCACCGCATCTCACTAGAGGTCTACTCACAGAACAAGCGGGCGCAGCGTGCCTACGAGAAGGCAGGATTTACCCATGAGGGAACAAAGCGCGAGGCCTACTTCCGCAACGGCCGCTACTACGATAATCTGATCATGGGAATTCTGAGGTCGGAGTGGAGAAAAGATGGAACTTCCAGTTTGGAGTGATAAAGACCATCTGTTCATCGCCTGGACACTGGGGATCACGATCAACTTCAAGTTCATCGCAAAGAAGCTTGGCCTCGTCAAGACAGCGGGCCAATCGGTCCACAAAGGAGAGGCCCCTCAGAGTGAGCCTGTTCCCCTCTCACAGAAGGATCGCCTCCGCGAGCAGATCGAGGCCTCCAAGTACGAGGAGAAGTGATGCTCCCTACCTTAAGGGAGAATGTGGTGATTCGCCAAGTTTGGTATAAGAGCGGTTGCCTGGCGCTTATTGCACTATAGCTTTTTAGGGTAGAAAGGAGCCTTTTTGTTCCTGGGTGGGGCCGAAGGCAAGAATGCAGAGCCAAATCCATGGTGAGAAAGGAGGAGGAGCAACCTCAATCTCCCCCGACAGTAAGAAAAGAACTCCGCCCCAAATAGTAATCTAGTTAGAATTAGTCAATGGTAAAGCAAGGAGTTTGAATAACAGACTACACCATGATCACCAATTTGGTTGTCTATATCTCAGCGTGACGATATACTCGTTTCCGAGGCAATTATTGTGGGGGGTTGGGAAAAGCCATGAAGAACTCATTCTCAGGCACGACCTTTAAGGGACGATTACGATACAGGGAGAAAACATGCCTTCGAGTATTTGAAGAGGAATTAAATGGAAAAAGAAAGTAATTTCAAGCGACATCATCCCCTTTTCCGGCGGTATGAGAAGAACCCCATCCTCTCCCCAGAGCAGTGGCCCTACCCGGTGAACGCGGTCTTCAACCCCGGCGCCACAGAGGTAGATGGTGAGACGCTCCTCTTGGTGCGTGTCGAAGATATGCGTGGCTTCTCCCACCTCGCCATCGCCAGGAGCAAGGATGGCAAGACGGATTGGCGGTGGGAGCCGCATCCAGCCTTGGAGCCAGACAGGAATGCCCATGAGGAGAGATGGGGCCTGGAGGACCCGCGGATCGTTTGGCTGGATGAGCGAGGAGAATACGCGATCACCTACGTCTCCTTTTCCAGCAGCGGGCCGCTCGTCTCCCTGGCGCTGACGCAGGACTTCAAAAAATTTACTCGGATAGGGCCCATTGTGCCACCTGAGGACAAGGATGCCTCCCTCTTTCCGCGGCGGTTCAACGGACGCTACGCCCTAATCCATCGCCCGATCATCCGCGGAGAAGGCGATATTTGGATCTCCTTCTCCCCCGACCTGAGGCATTGGGGAGACCATCGGGTGCTGATTCCGACAAGGCCCGGGTGGTGGGACTGCCATCGCGTGGGCCTGGGCACGCAACCGATTGAGACCCCCGAAGGCTGGTTGATCATCTATCATGGGGTTCGCGTAACCGCCTCGGGGAGCATCTACCGGGTCGGCCTCGCGCTGCTGGATCTGGAGGAACCCTGGAAGGTGCAAAGAAGAAGCGATGAATGGGTCCTGGGGCCGAGAAAGCCGTATGAGCAACTCGGCGATGTGCCGGGGGTCACCTTCCCCAGCGGGGCGATCTTCGAGGAGAAGACGGGGGAGCTCCGTCTCTATTATGGGATCACGGATACAACTGTTGGGTTGGCCACAGCCGATATGGACCAGGTCTTAAGCTTCCTCCTCTCTTGCCCCTCCCCAACGGCGGGAGAACCTCATGGCTAAACTGAGGATTGCGATGCTTGCGCCGATCTCCTGGCGGGTCCCGCCGCGCCATTATGGCGCCTATGAGCAGGTGGCCGGCACCTTAACCGAGGGGCTCGTTCATCGAGGTGTCGATGTGACGCTCTTTGCCACCGGTGACTCCCAGACTGCCGGGAAGCTTCACTGGATCTGCCCTCGTCCCTACTCGGAGGACCCCAAGCTCGATCCCAAGGTCTGGGAATGCCTCCATATCTCGGAGGTCTTCGAGCATGCGAGGGAGTTCGACCTAATCCATAACCATTTTGACTTCCTTCCCCTCACCTACTCTCGTCTAGTTTCGACGCCGGTCCTCACCACGATCCACGGCTTCTCCTCGCCCCAGATTCTGCCCGTCTATCGCAAATACAACCATCGGGTATACTATGTCTCGATCTCCAACGCGAGTCGCCATCCTGACCTGAACTATATCGCAACTGTCTACCATGGGATCTCACTTGAGGATTTCCCATTTAATGAAAAGGGTGGCGATTACCTGTTATTCCTGGGGAGGATCCATCCAGATAAGGGGACTTATGAGGCAATCCAGGTCGCTAAAAAAGCGGAAATGCCGCTTATCATCGCCGGTCTGCTGCATGACCGCCGGTATTTTGAGGAGAGGGTTAAGCCCTATGTTGATGGGGTGAGTGTTAAGTACATGGGGACTATTGATAAACGCGAGCGGGCGTCGTTGATGGGGAATGCCAAGGCATTTTTGCACCTGATCAACTTCGATGAGCCCTTTGGCCTGGCGGTGGTGGAGGCGATGGCCTGCGGCACGCCGGTCATCGCGATCCGCCGCGGGGCGATGCCTGAGGTGATCCGCGATGGGGAGACGGGCTTCTTGGTCGATAGTCTGGAAGAGGCCATAGAAAGCTTGCAGAGGATCGACGACATCGATCGGAAAAGATGTCGAGCCTGGGTGGAGGAACACTTTACCCAAGGACGGATGGTCGAGGAGTATCTGCAAGTCTATGAGAAGATTTTGGGGGGAGGAAGGGAGGCATCATAGCTAAACAAGAGGCGGTGCTAAAACCGATCCAGGTAGCCTTCGTCGGGACCTACCCCCCGCGCCAATGCGGTATCGGGACGTTCACCCACGCTCTGGCCAAGGGGATCGCTCAGCTTCAAGGGGGAGCCATCGGCACAACTGAGACCGTACGCGTGGTCGCCCTGAGCAACGGCCAAAAGAGTTACAACTATGACCCTGAGGTCCCGTTTGAGATTCAGGCTCAGCAGCAAATGGATTACCGGGAGGCAGCCGATTTCCTCAACCTCTCTGAAATCGAGGTCATCTGCTTGCAGCACGAGTTTGGCATCTTCGGAGGGGACGATGGGGCCTACATTCTTGACCTGCTCGGCAATCTAACAAGACCTGTAGTGACCACACTGCATACCGTCCTCCAGGAGCCCACCAAAGGACAACTGGAAACGTTGAAGGCCGTCTGTTCGCGTTCCACGCTCGTAGTGGTGATGGCGCAAAAGGCGATAGAGCTGTTAGTGGATGTCTATGACGTCCCAGCGGAGAAGATCCTCCTGATCCACCATGGCGCTCCGGATGTGCCCTTTCTCGATCCTGCCTATACAAAGGACCAATTCCAAGCCGAGGGGCGGCGGGTGATCTTTTCCTTTGGCCTGCTCAATCCCAATAAGGGCATTGAAGTAGCGATCGAGGCGATAGCCTTTTTGGTAAACGAGTTTCCCGACCTGCTCTTTATCGTGCTCGGCGCGACCCATCCTGAGGTGAAACGGCGCTTCGGTGAGGAGTATCGCCTCTCCTTGGAGAGGCTGGTCAAGCGCAAGGGACTGGAGGAGCACGTCGTCTTCTATAACCGCTTTGTCAGCCTGGAACAACTGATCCGATTTCTGGTCGCGGCGGATATCTACCTAACTCCTTATCTGGCGAAGGAACAGATCACCTCGGGGACGTTGGCCTATGCCGTGGCCTGCGGCAAGGCAATCGTCTCCACGCCTTACTGGTATGCGCAAGAGCTGCTGGCCGAAGGGAGGGGGCATCTGGTACCGTTCCGGGATCCAGATGCCTTAGCGCGCCAACTGCGTGAGCTCCTCGATAATGAGACGGAGCGGGATGCCCTGCGTAAGCGCGCCTATCAGTTCGGGCGGCAGATGGTGTGGCACGAGGTGGCCGGAGCCTACATCGAGGCCTTCAGACGTGCGCTACAGGAATGTCGGGAGCCAGCTATCGGCCTGCGCATAAGGGAGCGGACCGTGAAGCGACCCTCCCTACCGGAGATCAAGCTGGACCACCTGCGGCTGTTGACCGATGATACCGGCATCCTGCAACATGCGATCTTCACCACGCCGGATCGCCGGCATGGCTACACTACCGATGACAATGCCCGCGCCGTGGTGGTGGCCATCATGAACTGGGAACTATTCAAAGACGAGGAAATCTTGCCGCTATTGCAGCGCTACCTCTCTTTTCTCAATTATGCCTTGGACAAGGAGAGTGGCCGCGTGCAAAACTTCATGGCCTATGACCGGCACTTTATTGAGGAGGTAGGATCGGAGGATAGCCATGCACGGACGCTGTGGGCCCTGGGAACTGCGGTGGCTCACTCTCCTTTTGACTCGATCCTGGGGCTCACCACCCAGATGTTCCAGCAGGCATTGCCGGTCTGCGAATCTTTCACCTCGCCGCGGGCGTGGGCCTACTCCATCCTCGGCTCTTTGGCCTACCTGGAGCACTTTAGTGGTGACCGTGAGGCCCAACGCATCTGCATCATCTTAGCCCAGCGTCTTTTGAAGTCCTTTATCGATAATAGATCGGCCGACTGGCCATGGGGCGAGGATATCGTTACCTATGACAACGCCCGGTTGCCGCAGGCGCTCATTGCCGCCGGGCACTACCTCACCGAAGATGACATGTGCCACCAAGGGTCGCGATCTCTTAACTGGCTTCTTGAGATCCAAACCGATGCGCAAGAGGGAAACCTCTCGCTCATCGGCAACAACGGCTGGTTAAAGAGGGGAGGGGATAGGGCCCGATTTGACCAGCAACCGATTGAAGTCGCGGCGCTCATTGACGCCTGCTATGAGGCCTATCTCGTGACACAGGAAAAGGAATGGTTTAAATCAATTGAATTATGCTTCGACTGGTTCTTCGGACAAAACGACGTCCACCAAGCCCTCGTCGACCTCCAAACCGGGGGGTGCAGGGACGGTTTGCATTCAGCCGGGGTCAACCAAAATCAGGGGGCAGAATCGACCCTCTCCTGGCTGATGGCGCTCCATCGCGTCCATAAGATCCTCCATGAGAAGCATTCACCGATTTAACCGTGTCCTTTTGAGGGTCGGCGGGCACTCGAGACCGACAGGAGGATGACGATGCGCTTTGCGGCGATCATGGCCGGTGGACAGGGCAAGCGGCTGTGGCCCTTAAGCACAAAGGAGAGGCCGAAGCAGTTCCTGAAGTTGCACGGAGAGCGGACGCTGCTTCAGGAAACGGTAGAGCGAGTTGCCCTGCTGATACCCCCTGAGAAGACCTACGTGGTGGTCGGGAAGGAGCATGTCGAGGTTGTGCTCGAACAACTCCCCGCTTTGCCACCGGATAACATCATCGTTGAGCCAATGGGACGGGGAACGGCACCCTGTGTGGGCCTAGCAGCGTTGAGACTTTCGCGGATAGACCCTGAAGGAGTGATGATCGTCCTTCCGGCAGACCACGTGGTTAAAGATAAAGATCGCTTCCTGAAGCTTCTTGAGAAGGCGGCAACGCTCGCCGCGGAGGGAACACACCTGGTGACCCTGGGAATCACGCCGGATCACCCGGCCACCGGGTACGGGTACATCCAGGCATCCACCCCGTGGCCAAAGAGTGGTTTCGTCGTGGAGTCCGAGGTGCTGGAGGTGGAGCGGTTCATCGAGAAGCCCGATAAAGAAACGGCAAAGCGGTTCTTAGACGAAGGCGGCTACTTCTGGAATAGCGGGATGTTCATCTGGCGAGTCGATACGATCCTCCGTGAGATTAAAGCGCACATCCCAAGCCTGCACGCTGGTTTAATGACGATCGAGGAACGAGTCGGAGCGCCTGACTATGAAGAAGTACTTGCGCGGATCTATCGTCAGCAAGACATAATTTCGATCGACTATGGAGTGATGGAGAAGAGCGATTGCGTCTTGGTGCTCCCCACCGGAGAGATCGGCTGGAGTGACGTCGGCGGCTGGACCGTGCTGAATGAGATTCTCGAGACAGACGGAGAAGGAAACGTCATTCAGGCCCATCACATCGGGATCGATACGGCAAACAGCATCATCCTCTCTAAGCACGCGGACGTCAAGGACCGATTGGTGGCCACCCTTGGGCTATCGGATCTTGTCATTGTAGATACCGATGACATCCTGCTGGTGATGGACAAGGGCCGCGCACAGGAGGTAAAAAGGCTCATTGAAATGCAAGTGGCCGAGAGGGAGAAAGCGGGAGATTCATCATGAAGAAGGTGTATCTTTTTTTTCTAATTCCAGTCCCTCATAGCGACGAGGTTATTGATTAAAGAGAGGTGAAATTGCCCATGAGGAGTTCGTTCTCGGTAGGTCGGATATTCGGCATCGAGATCCAGGTAGATTATTCCTGGTTCATCATCTTCATCTTGATCGCCTGGTCTCTGGCAGTGGGCTGCTTCCCCTCTGGCTACTACTGGGGCGTGGCCCTGGTCACCAGCCTGCTCATCTTCATTGCCTCGGTCCTCGCACATGAGCTGGCGCACAGCTTGGTGGCTCGGGCCCACGGGACCCCCGTAAAGAGTATCAAACTGTTCATCTTCGGCGGGGTTTCGCAGATCGCCGAGGAGCCGGCGAACGCGCATGAGG
>JAGLXM010000117.1 GCA_023132915.1 Candidatus Bipolaricaulota bacterium | reverse complement strand
TCCTTTGCTACGTTGCTTCGTAGCGATACGGGCAATCTGTGCGCCGGCATTCCTGACACGAGAAGGGGGCGGAAGCTTGCTCGATTTCCGTGCCGATTCCCATCAGGAACGATAGCGACTTGATGGGACGCATCAACAGGTGTGAGGTGAGATCAACACCAATCTGCTCGGCCTGCAAGTTAGCGAATATAAAACGCTGATTCTCAAGCGGCCAGCGACTGGCTCCAGACCCTGGCTCGAACGCCCGGCTCGCGTTCAAGCCACGCTCTTTTGCCCAGTCAAACACCCGGTAGGCCAACCGCTCGCAGAGCTCGGACACGGCGGCCGAACTGAGTGCATCGAGGATCATCGAGTCGAACAGTCTTCCTGTTTCATGCAGCCTCTCCGCTTCCTGTTCGATGGCAGGGCCCACAGTGACAAGGCCAAAGACAAGGAAGGAAGCATCTTGAATCGGGGTGGGAAGATCGTTCTTGTGGAGACTTGCTGCCTCTTTCACCCCGCTGATCTGGCTAAGGGCCTGTGGTTGTACCAACTCGCGTACCTTAGGGGTCAGTTCGTTGAGCTTCTCTAGAATGGGTCTGGACGGGGAGGAACCAGCGTACTCCAGGTAACGGAACACGCGCTTGGGGGTTAACTCAATAGTCGCTTGTGCCACCTCGGCCCCCAACTTTTCACTCATGTGAATTCTTTGCCAGGTTGGCAGCCGCTTTCACCGTATTGGCCATAAGCCTACTAACCCTTTGGGACAGCACTGCCCAACCCGTCTGACGCCGCCTCCAACCCCTTCCTTCACCCCACTGTTATCCCAGTCTGGGTTTCGGCGGCCATTATTGTGTTCCACATGAGCATGGTAACCGTCATTGGCCCAACACCGCCGGGGACTGGGGTGATGGCTTCGACCTTTTCCTTTAGGGCCTCGAAGTCAGTGTCCCCGATGAGCCTGAAGCCTGACTTCTTAGTTGCATCCTCGATTCGGTTGACCCCTACGTCTATCACCACCGCCCCCTCTTTCACCATGTTCGCCTTGATGAACTTAGGAGACCCCATGGCAGCTACCAAGATATCAGCGCTCCGGGTTATCTCGGGCAGGTTCTTCGTCCCCGTGTGGCAAACGGTGACGGTGGCATTAGCCCCAGCTCTCTTCTGAACCAAGATAGCAAAGAGGGGCTTACCGTTGAGGTTGCTCCTTCCGCAGATAACAACGTGTTTCCCCTCCGGGCTGTAACCACTGCGGATGAGGATCTGCTGTACTCCATGGGGGGTGCAAGGCAGAAGATAAGGGTCTCCAATGAGGAGTCTGCCCACGTTCACCGGATGGAAACAGTCAGCGTCCTTCATCGGATCAATGGCATTTATCACCCGATCCTGGCTGATATGCCGAGGCAGGGGAAGCTGAACCAGTATCCCATGGAATCGGGGGTCGTTGTTAAGTTCAGCTATCGTGGCAAGGAGCTTCTCCTCCGAGGTCTCCTCCGGTAACACAACCGTCTCCGAGTAGATGCCTAATTCTTCGGTGGTTTTTCCTTTCTGTTTCACGTAAGAGACCGAAGCGGGGTCTTCCCCCACTCGCACCATGGCCAATCCTGGGGCAAGCCCTTTCGCCTTGAGCTTTGTCACCTTCTCCTTTAGCTCTTGCCTCACCTTGGCTGAGATTTCCCTTCCCGATAGGATCTTTGCTACCATACTTCCCCCTTCGTTTTCTAAAGAAGATGTAATGCGTATTCTATTTGAAAGATTTCCTTCGCGCAAGACACGTATGTGAATTCTCCTTACGGGACAAAGCTATCACCACAGAGCACGCAGAGGGCACTATGGGAACCTTAATATTCGGTCTGGAGCGGTCTTTGCGCTCCTGGGGAGTGTAGTAAATCCCTCTTTAGGATACTACACCCCCCGAGGCAGTAAAATGATTAAGAACTAGGGGTTGGACTTAGAATTAGGCAGCAAAAAAAGATTCACGCAACAAGCTAAGTAGTGACAAGGAAAATGAGAAAGCCACTTTTGAAGGGAAAATTACAAATATGCCTTGACAGAAAGAAAGTTTTATGCTAAAGTGGTGCTGGTGGAAACATGTGGAACCAAACCTGGAATTACGTACTCAATCAGCTTGATGTATTGCCGAATCACCGCTGCCGTCAGTTAATTCTCCGCCAAGCGCACGAAGAAACCAATGCCCTACACTTATCCATTCCACAACCGTTTTCTCAACTTGGCACGCTTGATCGGGCTTATCTAGCAGATAGTAACGGCAGAATTTACCTACGGCGAATCCCCGCTTTCCTCCACAGCTTGCTGGGGGTGTATCCAGTGGAGAATTTATATAAAACGGGGGGGTGATATGTGACGTATAATAGTTGGGAGACTGGCGTAAGGAGCTCAAATCTAACAAAGGAGGTAAGACAGAGATGAAGAAAATAATGGTATTTCTTCTGGTGGCTGTACTATTTGGAGGGCTCTTTCTTACAGTAGCTGGTGAGGACATCCAGCGCGGTGGGACCCTCTACGTGACTGGCCAGGAATTAGGGCGCATTGATCACCCTGCGCGCTACTCTTGGGTGGCGAATTCCAATTGGACGCGTCAGATAGCTGAGTATCTGACTTTCACCGATGAGAACAACATCACCCATCCCTGGCTGTTGGAGAGGTGGGAGGCCAGCCCTAACCTCATGACCTGGATACTCTATCTCCGCAAGGGGATCAAGTGGAACAATGGTGATGACTTCACCGCGGACGATGTCGTCTTCACCATGAAGGAGTGGTTGGATCCGGAGGTAGGTTCCTCCACCCTGGGTCTGATGTCGTACCTTAGGCCGGAGAACATAAGGAAGTTTAACGACTACATGGTTATACTCTTCCTCGACTCGCCGCAGATCGCCGTGCCGGAGCATCTGTACCACTACCCGAACCAGATCATGAACCACCGGACCTTCGAAGGCGATTTCATCAAGGCCCCAGTCGGCACCGGCCCATTCGTCCTGGAGGAATTCTCCCCGGGTGAGCGAGTGGTGCTCAAGCGCCGTACGGACCCTCCTTACTGGCAGGATGGCGCTGACGGGCAGCCACTACCCTACCTGGATAAGATAGTCTACA
>JAGLXM010000116.1 GCA_023132915.1 Candidatus Bipolaricaulota bacterium | reverse complement strand
CTAGCTTTCTACTCTCCTCTTCGGTGAGTTTATTCTCTTCGCGAATTCTCTGGATGGCCTCATCGATCTTATCCTTGGCGACCAAACCAAGCCCAACACCAGTTAGAATAGCCTTTTTCGCCAGATCAAGCATCATTTGCCTCCTTTGTTCTTCTATTATTTTGCGTCATGCCAGGCACACGTGAAGAACCCCCCGCCCACAGGGCGGGGTATTCTTCGCGGTTCTCGCAATACTGACCCACTTTACGGGCAGTAACAACTGTTCATCCATATTCTTCCTCACGCAACAACTACACCATGAAGGAACAGACAATTCCCTGCAGTCTGTCCTCGTGGAGGATAAGCAATGGAGCACTAGCGTTAGAAGGCATCAAGGTCCAGTTCAGGTAGGTTCTCCGGCACGAAGTAATCCTCAGGGACATCGGCGATCTCTCGGTCGATCAGCGTGATCAGCGAGGAGCCTCCTCCGATGAGATCGTGGAAGGTGATCGTATGAGAGATGAAGCCCACAGAGTCCGTGGAAAAATCATCCCCTTCCATGACCTTGGCCAGTTCCCCTTCCTGGTTGACGAACTCACCCCGAATCACAGCGTACTCTTCCTTATGTACCCAGAGTTTGATACTCTGCCAGTCGTGCTCACATCCCTCTTTTGGTGTCAAGAACAGAACGTAAGCTGGCATCCCTTTGGTCTCTTCTTCACCGATCAATTCCGGAGCGTAATCGTCCTTGTACTGGAACCCCTCGGCGATTTCCTTCCGGGAGATCCCGCTCCCCGAGACGAACTCCTGCTCCTGGGACTCCTCACTGATAAGTTCTTTTACCAGCCCTAAGGCTGGGAGATACAGCCACATACGCGCATCCCCCTCCTCGGGAGTGGAGGTAAGAAAAATGGTCCCGGCAACCAGGTCCGGTGAGAGGTACACCATAAGCGTTTTATCCGGATTACCTTCTGTACCACGCACGGAGAAGACCCGGAACGTATAGCTGGTCGTCTCGTCCTCAGAGATGGTCACGTCGAACTGGACGGTGGCGATCATGCTGCCGGTGTCCCCTCCCATGATGCTCTTCTCCTCCACCAAGTCCAGGATTTTATCTGCCGTAGGCACCTGGCCCCACGCCAAAACGGACAAGCCCATCACTAACACGCACAGCCATACATGCACCTTCATTGTTTTCTTCACGACTACCTCCTTTTCGATTCCTCTTTGTTTTCGTTTGGCGGATCTGTGGGATCCGGGTTGGTTTCCTGCCACGCCAGCCGAAAGCCGCCTTTGCGCACCACAGTCACCTGGCGAGTTAGAAACTTTGGACGACTAAGTCCCAGGGTAGCGGGGACGATGAGCAAGGCACCTAATGCGCTCGCCACCATGGTCAAAGCGACGAGCCATCCCATCGTTTGAAGTGCCCCGAAGTGGGAAAGAGTCAGCACCAAGAAGCCAAATGTCAGGGTGAGCGCGTTATAGAGGATCGCTCGCCCTGTGGTGTTGTAAGTAACAAAGAGCGCCTCCTTGTGGGGAGCCCCCCGTCGTCTCTCGCGACGATAGCGAGTGATGAAGTGAACCGAGTAGTCCACTCCAATCCCGATTATGATGCTGGCGATCATCACCGTAGCGATGTCCAGGTTGGCACCCGTAAGAGCCATCGTCCCAAAGTTGCCCACCACGCTCAAGACCAGCGGCG
>JAGLXM010000115.1 GCA_023132915.1 Candidatus Bipolaricaulota bacterium | reverse complement strand
CCGGCTGCATCTTCGAGCCCCGTTGTGACCACGCTCGGGAGTCCTGTCGGCAGAAGCACCCAAATTTGCGCGAACCGGTGTCCGGTCACCTCATCCGTTGCCATTACGCCGAGGAGATAGCCGAAGAGGAGTGGCAGCCGCCGGAGGGGCTGATCCCTGAAATGATAGAGCGGAGCATGCGGGAAGATACCGGTAAACCGATACTGCGGGTTGAGCATGTCAAAACCTACTACGAGCAGAAAAGCAGGTCATTAGCAAGCTTGGTCGGCTTGGGTAAGAAGCGCTACGTTAAGGCGGTAGACGATGTTAGTCTCGAGGTGCCAAAGGGATGCACGTTGGGAGTCGTCGGTGAATCTGGCTGTGGGAAGAGCACATTGGCCAAGACCATCGTCGGATTGGAATCACCTATCAGTGGGGAGATGGAATTCTTGGGCTTTGATATCCTCCCCCCTGTGTCCAAGCGCGACGAGGGGCTCGTTAAGGAGCTTCAAATGGTCTTCCAGAATCCCGAATCTACCCTAAACCCTTCCTTCACTGTGGGATACCAGATCGGGCGCCCCCTGCGCCGCTTTATTAAACACTCGCGCAAGGAGGCGAGGAAGGAAGTGATCCGTCTGTTAAACGCTGTCAGGCTGGATGCAAGCTATTACAGCCGCCTCCCGCGGCAGCTCAGTGGGGGGGAAAAGCAGCGGGTGGCCTTGGCCAGGGCCGTAGCCGGTAATCCCAAGCTGGTGGTATGCGATGAGCCGACCTCCTCGCTGGATGTCTCGGTACAGGCTGCTATCCTGAATCTGTTGTTAGGCCTCCAGGAGGAGTACGACATTACGATGCTCTTTATCTCTCACGATCTCAGTGTGATTCGCTTCTTCTCCGATTACGTGGCTGTGATGTATCTGGGGAAGGTATGCGAGATTGGGCCTGCCGAAGCCATCTACTCACCGCCCTATCATCCCTATACGGAAGCCTTGCTCTCCGCTGTGCCTATACCAGATCCTTCAGCGGATCAAAAGAGCATCCGTCTCAGCGGTACAGTCCCAAGTGCCCTCAATCCCCCCAGTGGGTGCCCTTTTCACACCCGCTGTCCTCGCAAGCTCGGGGGTGTATGCGAGGAACAAGATCCTCCGCGACAAACTGCGGCAGCGGGGCATTACATTTACTGCCACATTCCGCTTGAGGAACTGCGCAAGATGGAAGCGGTCGTGACTCTCACTAAACAGGAGAGTATGAAAGGGGGTAGTTAATGTTAGTTAGGGTCCCTATGTCCCCTTTTTTCGTCTGGGACTAACGCGGCTTTCGCCGCTGAACCAGGGGTGAGGAATGATTTGCTACGTGGATATGGAGCACGAAAAGGCGTTCCAAGGCGCGGAGAAGTGGGCGGTTCATCAGGTTCGCCGCACGGACGTCAAACGGAGGTTGGAAGAAACCTCTGGTGATATCTGCCTGAAGCGACAGTACAGGCGCGTCACGCGGCGATGGCTCAGCGAGTCGAAAATAAGAGCCTTGGTCATCAGTGGCAATGCAACCGATTGGACAGAGTACAACGAGGAGGACTTGCTTGAGATGTATCGCATCATTCGAAGCGCTGAGTTACCGATCCTTGGGCTCTGTGGCGGCTGTCAACTCATTGCCATGGCCCACGGAGCCCCTCTCGGCCTCATGCGGCGGTTGAAGGAGAGAGAGAAGGATTCCTATGAGGACTTTGCACCAGGTTACTTTAAGGAGTGGGGTTTTGTTCCGGTGCACGTTCTCCGATCGGATCCTCTTTTCGACGGCCTAGGGGAAGAGCCGGTCTTCCTCGCAGCCCATTACTGGGAAGTGAAGGAAGTGCCGCCAGGCTTCGAATTACTGGCATCTTCCGATGCCTGCCAAATTCAGGTCATCAAACAGGTTGGAAAATTCGTTTACGGGACCCAATTTCATCCTGAAGCCTACACAGAAGCACAGGCTAACTGCCGCAGTTGGTTGATCAATCGCGTTTATCCTGAAGATTACACGCGAGAGCAGGCTGCTGGCCGGAGGCTGCTGGCCAATTTCTTCCGTATGGCTGGCATCCTTGGGTGACAAGGTGTGCATTCTGGCGACATAACACTGATTTTTGACACAGCGGAGCTTTTTGCTTAACGTCACAACATGGCACGAATAGCGAGAGTTGTACTTCTCGGATATCCACACCATCTCACGCAGCGTGGTGTGAGATCAATGCCGGTTTTTTGCTCTGATGGGGACAGGCATAAATACCTGCAGCTACTGCATGAGCAAAGCCAGTGGTGAAGAACGTCAATGTCAAGACTAATCCACGAGAAGCTAACACAAAGGATATACGGACACTCTACCACCAGGCTTTCATCGTAGAATACTGACACATCGCGAGGTGAAAAATGTGTAAAGCGGGATTGATTGGAGATAAATACAACCTTTTGCGCCAGGAAGAAATTGAGAAGATCCATGAATCCTCTCTGTGGGTGTTAGAGGAAACAGGAGTGAGAGTAGACGATGACCATTTGCTCACGCTTTTTGAACAGGCCGGTGCTGCTGTCGACAGAAACGACCGGGTGGTCAAGCTGCCTCCCCGCATGGTGGAGGAATTAGTAGGGATGGCGCCAGGGGAAGTCCTTCTGGCCGGGAGGAATCCAGAAAACGACCTACTGCTCGGAGGGCGTCGTGTTTATCTAGGAACCGGCGGTGCGGCTATCCACATTTTGGACTTAGACACCGGCAAGCTACGTGATCCTATTCTTCGGGACCAGTACAACCTGGCTTGGCTAACGGAGAACCTGGAGAACGTCCACTTCTACCAGTGTCCCGTTGTCTGTACCGACATCCCCAAAGATGTTCTCAGTATAAACAGCTTTTACGCGGCACTTGCCGGCACGAGAAAAAGCGTTCAGGAGTCCGCTACCGATTCACAGGCTGCCCAAGACATCATCGAGATGGCGGCGATGATCGCCGGCGATGAGGAGGCCCTCCGTGAGCGTCCGTTCATCTCCTTTGTCACCTCGTGGATGATCAGTCCGTTAAGGCTGGATATCGGTACCAGTAGGGTCTTGGAAACGGCGGCAAGCCATGGTATCCCAGTCGCCCTATCTTCCGCTCCGGTAACCGGTTCAACGGCACCGGCCACACTGGCAGGGCTTCTTACCCTGGTACATGCCGAGGAGCTGTTCGGAATTACCCTCGCTCAGATCGTCCGGGAAGGGACACCGGTTCTGTACGGTCCGGTGCCAGCGGTGGCCAATATGCGCACCATGGCCTACCTGGGCGGGGCGGTAGAAACGGGGATGATGAACGCCGCGGCCGTGCAGATGGCAAACTACATAAATGTCCCTATCTACTCCGACGCCGGGCAGACGGACTCGAAACTTCCCGATATTCAGGCGGGTTACGAAAAGGGTGCGAATATTCTTCAGGTGGCAATGGCGGGAGGGAACTACATCCATCATTCAGCCGGTATGCTGGAATCAATGTTAACAGTGGCCTATGAACAATTTGTCATTGATAACGACATCAACGGAATGGCTCTGCGAGTCCTTCAAGGAATCAAAGTCAACGACGACACCTTGTCTCTGGATGTAATCAAAGCGGTTGGCCCCGGTGGGAACTACCTGACACAGCGACATACTCTTAAATACGCAAGAAGCGATGAATTCTACATACCGGCAGGGGCTGATCGGGACTCACGAGTTGACTGGGAGAAGGCGGGAGGAAAGGACGCGCGGGAGCGGGCTAGGGAGATAGCGCGGGGAATCCTGAATCATGAGAGGCCGCAACTTATCCCTTCAGAGATCGACTCCCAGATCCGCCGTAGGTTTGATATCCGCCTGCCCTAATCAAGAGCAGTTCTCGCTTAAACGTCTAGGTACTGCCGCCGTTCCCAGTCGGTGACGAACTGATTGAACGCGGCGATCTCTTCGCGCTTTGCTCGGATGAGGTACGCAGTCACCTCTGGCCCGATGGCCTGGCTGATGACCTTGTCTAACTCCAACTCTCTAATCGTCTGTTCCAGGGAATGAGGCAGCGGTGCTATTCCTCGCTTGGCCTTCTCCTCTCCACTCATTCGGTGGATGTTTTCCTCTACGGCCGCTTAGGGTTCGATGGAACGCTTAATTCCATCCACCCCCGCAGCGAGGATCGCGGTGAACGCCAGATAAGGATTGGCAGAAGGATCAGGGGAACGCAGCTCGATCCGGGTTGCTTGTTCAGGGTTAGTGGTTGCCGGAATACGGATGAGTCGAGCGGTTCTTGCACGCCCAGGCGATGTTGATCAGTGCCTCAAACCCGGGAACAAGCCGCTTGTAGGAGTTAACCGTAGGATTGGTCAGTGCGGTTATAGCGCTTATGTGCTCAATCAATCCACCGATAAATAACCGGGCGTGCACTGACAGTCCCATCTCATCTTCCTGATCGTAGAATGCGTTCTTTCCTTCTTTGAACATGGAGAAGTGGACGTGCATCCCGCTAGCAGCGAATCTTGCAATCGGCTTTGGCATGAACACGGCCTTAAATCCGCATTGGGCGGCAACACTCTTGGCAACAAACTTGACAGCCATGAGACGATCGCTTTTCGTACTGTCTCTTCCACATCGGCAGGGACAAGGGCGAAGTATCCCGCGTTGCTGGCGACCTCACTACGGGTTGCTGGTATCTCACCTTTGGGGAACAGAAAGAACTCTGGCTCAATGGCGACGAAGAACTCGTGCCCTCGTTCGGATGATTTCTGCAAGAAGTGTCTCAGAATGTAGCGCGGACTCTGGATAGAGGGAGTCCCATTGGTGGCATAGACATCGGCAATGACCCCGGCAGCGGCGTACTTCTCTGGTTGGTCTCCAAACGACGTGAACCAGGGATAGATTTTGAGGGTGGTAAGATCAGGTTTTAGGTACATATCCGCATTGGCGACATCAGCATAGCCTCGTATGGAGGAGCCATCGAAGCTGATACCAGCGTCCAGTGCGTCTTCAAACTGGGCGAGGGGAATTTCGACACTCTTTAGTTCACCCAGTAAATCCGTGAACAGGATATTGATGAAGCGGACATCACGTTCTTCGAGTTGTCGGAATGCGTCCTTCTGATCTGGTCCACCTGTTGCCATAGCCATTCTCTTTTTGACTGGATCACTTTTAGAGAAGCAATCAATGCAGACTTATTCATTGTGGAGCGAGTCCTACCTTATGGAGAAGAACCGATCAAGAGAAACGTCAGAAGAAGACCTTTCTCTCTTCCCACATCTCTTCCAGCTCTTCCAGGCGGGGAAGCGTTTTCGCCTCTGTCTTGATGCTGACCGCAGTAGCAATGGCGCATAACAGGGACATCGCCGCGGCGAATGAATCGATATACGAGACGAAATCACACCGTGCTAACAGGTAATCTGTGGCGTAGTTAATTAGTGGGGAGAGCTCTGAATCGGTGATGGCGATAGTCGTAACGCCCTTCTCCTGCGCTACACGAAAGTCCTGGACAACAGCTTTAGTGTAGCGGGGAAAGGAGATCGCAATTACTGCCGATCTTTCGGTCGTAAAGACTAATTCCTCATGAAACAGCCCAGTGCTTGTCGTAACGGCGACTGTGTTGTCGATCGATTTCTTGAGTGCCATTTGCAGGAACCCTGCCAGGCAGCTTGACATTTTGTAACCGAGAACGATTACCTTGTCCGCCTGCACAATCCGGTTGACTACGCGATTCAGTGTCCTGACATCAAGATTATGCAGCGTGTTCTCTAGATTGCTCATATCGGTAACCAGGGATTGGATGGCAGGGTTTCTACTTGACTTAAAGCGATGACTCTCCTTCAGTCGGTGAAGGGTGGTCA
>JAGLXM010000114.1 GCA_023132915.1 Candidatus Bipolaricaulota bacterium | reverse complement strand
GGCTGAATGCGAAGGTTAAAGAGATCATCAAAGATTATGAGGTGGAGAGGCTCCCAAAGGAGGTCGTCCAGGAAATTATGAGCGCTATGGAGAGGCATAAGATCAAATAGAGGGGTCCTGTGTCGAGAAAAGGATCATCAGAGGAGGAGAGCCAGTGTCTTTTACTGAACGTGTAAGCTACTTGCAGCCTGAGGGGGCTTACGCTGTCTTGGCTAAGGCCCAGAGGATGGAAGAGCAAGGACGGGATATCATTCATTTGGAGATCGGACAACCCGATTTTCAGACCTTTCCTAACGTTGCCATGGCTGGAATTCGAGCCATCACTGAGGGGAAAACCCGCTATAATCCATCCCCTGGTTTGAGCAAGTTACGGGAGGCGGTAGCAGAAGACGTTAAGAACCGACGCGGGATCCAGGTTCGGCCAGAGGAGGTGGTTATCGGACCTGGAGCAAAGCCTTTACTCTTTTTCCCCGCTCTGGCATTGGTTGAGTCCGGTGATGAGGTGCTCTACCCGAATCCTGGTTTTCCCACCTATGAAGCGATGATCCGTGTTGCCAGAGGGAAGCCGGTACCGGTCCCCCTCAGCGAAGAAAAGGGGTTCAGTGTCGATTTGGATGCCCTTGAGGAGTTAGTCAGCGATCGAACCCGGATGATTATATTGAACTCCCCTGGAAACCCTACCGGCGGTATCACGCCCTCATCTGACCTAGAGCGGATTGCTGTCATCGCTAAAGATCATGATTGTTGGATTCTCTCCGATGAGATTAACTCCCGCTTGATCTATGATGGGGTTCCCTACGTCAGCATAGCCAGCTTCCCTGGAATGAAAGAGCGCACTATTGTTGTGGATGGCTTTTCTAAAACATACGCGATGACGGGCTGGCGACTTGGGTATGGCATTATGCCAGCAGAGTTGGCCAACCAGGTTGGACTCCTACTGACCCACTCCATTGGCTGTACCGCTACCTTTACTCAATATGCTGGTATTGAAGCATTGACAGGTCCTCAGGAGCGGGTGGAGAGAGCCCGTACGGAGTTCAAAAGACGGCGTGATCTCATCGTTGCTGGTTTGCGCGATATACCAGGCATCAGCTGTCAGAAACCTGATGGTGCTTTCTATGTATTCCCGAATGTGAAGGCATTTGGGAAACCAGTCGATGAATTAGCCGATTACATATTAGAGGAAGCCGGCGTAGCACTACTCCCTGGGACGGCTTTTGGCGAGATGGGCGAGGGATATTTGCGCATCTGTTATGCAACTTCTCTGACGAAGATCAACGAGGCACTGGATCGTATTACCCAAGTCCTGAAGCAATTAGGAATACACACCGGCTAGATACCTCGTACATCTATATAAGAGAAAGGCCCCTTAATAGAGAAGGAAACGAGTTAAAGCCAGAAAGATACAGGAGGTAAGACGAGTGGCAGATCAAGAAGCATTGTTAAAGAGGGTTAAACAAGCGGTGCTGGCTGGGGAGATGGAGGGTATTGCCGAACTTACGAACCAGGCGTTGGCACAGGGTGTTGGAGCACGTGAAATACTCGATCAGGCATTGACTCCAGCGATGGATATCGTTGGCGAAGAGTACGAAAGAGGCGATCGCTATGTTCCCGAGATGCTCATCTCGGCCGAGACGATGAAGGGTTCCGTAAGAATCCTCAAGCCTCTTCTGGTTGAGGCGGGGGTGAAGGCGCGCGGCAAGGTTGTGATCGGTACCGTCGAGGGAGACCTGCATGATATCGGGAAGGACCTTGTTGCGATGATGCTCGAAGGAGCGGGTCTTGAGGTCGTGAACCTTGGGGCAGAAGTAACGGCCGAGGAGTTCCTCAAAGCGGCGAAGGAACATGAGCCCAATATCATTGGTATGTCCGCGCTGTTGACGACGACGATGATCCACATGCCGGAGGTCATTGAAGGACTGAAACAGGCTGGCTTACGTGATAGCGTCAAAATCATCATTGGTGGTGCGCCGGTCACTCAAGGGTACGCTGACAAGATCGGCGCCGATGGTTACGCTCCCGATGCCGCCAGCGCAACTAAACTGGCAAAATCTCTAGTATGAACTGTTCATGATAAAGAGGAGACCGGAGTTTTTTATTGATCCGGTAGGCAAAGGTTGCTTGTTATTTCTTTATGAAAGGGGAGTAGATAATAATGGGTGAAACTCGCAAAAAGGTAACGATCAAGACGCTTCAGTCGATGAAGAAACGCGGAGAAAAGATCACCTGGCTGACCGCCTATGACTACCCCACTGCTCAGTTCGCTGAGGCCGCGGGAATGGATATGCTCCTGGTTGGAGACTCCCTGGGGATGTGCGTCTACGGCTACGAAGGGACTATCCCAGTGACAATGGATCAGTGCATTGTTCACTCCGAAGCAGTGCGCCGTGCTGCGCCGATGGCCTTTGTTATGGGTGACATGCCCTTTATGAGCTATCAGACAAGCGATGAAGACGCCGTAAGAAACGCTGGGCGGTTCCTGAAAGAAGCAGGAGTAGACGCGATTAAGCTGGAGGGAGGGGTACGGGTAGCAAGTCGCATCAAAGCCATCCTGGCCGCGGGGATCGTCGTCTGCGGACACATCGGGCTCACCCCACAGAGCTCTGGCCAGCTCGGTGGCCACAAGGCGCAGGGCCTCACGGTCGCCTCAGCGAAGCTTTTGATCGAAGATGCCCTGGCAATCGAAGAGGCCGGTGCGCAGTTGCTCCTATTGGAGGCTGTCCCACCAGAGGTCGCGGGCTTCATCACTAGGAAACTATCCTTTCCGGTGTTGAGCATTGGTGCCGGCCCGAACTGCGACGGTCAGTTGTTGATCGTCTCTGATCTAATCGGCCAGTTTCAGGCGTTTACGCCAAAATTCGTCAAGAAGTACGCTAACATCGCTGAAGTTATCACCAGCGCAATGACTGAATATATCAAGGAGGTCAAAACAGGTGCCTTTCCATCTGACGAGCATTGCTATCATATGCTAAAAGGGGAAGACAAGGAGTTCGAGAAGTCAATCGCGGAGGAATATGAGTGATCGCTTTTTTTTGCAGTAACGGAATCTATTCGTCTTGGAAGCAATTAGACTCATTCTGGAAAGCTTGGATCGTGTGGTTAACCATGGTGATAACCTTGTGGCACGAGAACATATGGCCCTGGCCAGTCTGCTTGCCGGGACGGCGATGCAGCACGTGGGCCTGGGTCTGATTCATGCCATGTCGCACCAGGTAAGCGGATTCTACGACACGCCGCATGGGCTCACCAACGCGAAACTACTCGCACCCGTCTTTGCATTCAACCTTCCTGAAATGCCGCAAG
>JAGLXM010000113.1 GCA_023132915.1 Candidatus Bipolaricaulota bacterium | reverse complement strand
GGGGTGGGTTTCCCGGTAGACTACTGCGTATGCGAAGGTTCGTGATTCTCGGCCACAAGGCGGCGGTAACGCCGCAGTTTAACCTGGACGACCTTCCCGGAAGTGCGGGGAGGATGGACATCCTCTGCCGCGCGATCGGGGCGGCCTTCTTTCTCTCACACGAGCTGCGCCACGACGTTGAGGTGACCCTCCTGTTGCAGAATAAGGTAAAGGTCCGGCTTCTCGGAGAGAAGCTTAGGCACTTAAACCCGGATGAGCGGTCGACCGGTGCACTGCTAAAGCACGCTTTAGAAAAGTTGAGTGACGAAGAGGTGGAGAGCACCCCAGGGATCTACATTTCCCACGGGAATCTCAGTGCAACCCTTGACCGACTGTATCAGGTGGGAGCCCACCCAGTCGTCCTCTGCGAAGAGGGGGACCCGTTTGACTCCGCCTCACTGCCGGAGGATCCCGCCTTCTTCCTCTCCGATCACCTCGAGTTCACAGCTCTAGAGGAAGAGATACTCGCCGATCTACCTCGCCTTTCCCTGGGAGAGCAGTCCCTGCATGCGAGTCAGTGCATCACCATCGTCCACTACCTCCTCGACCGACAGCGCGAACAGGATCAGGCCGACCTCGTTTGTTGTCACAAGGTGTGGGGCGAGCCAAAGGCGATGCTGATCAAGGGGCTCCTTGAGGACTTTGGGATCCCTGTGAACCTCCTCCGCCACGTCCCTCCTTCCGTTTATCCAATGACGGTCGACGGCCTTGCCGAGGTGAGGATTATGGTTTGCGAGAGCGATCTTCCTCGCGCCAAGGAGATCATCGCCGAATACTTCGAGGAACCAACGAACGAGTAGGAGAGCTATTAGTACTCAGTGGCAAGCGGTCAGGACCCACAAGAGGAACGCTATTTTTCTGGCTCTTCGCTATTCGGTATGGGTAAACTGGTGCTCTCGTGTGGGCAATCTCAACTTCAGACTACCCACTTGAACCGAAGGCCTTTGAAACTATTAGGAAGCCAAGGAACCAAGAAAGATCATCATTTTTTACCTCTTGTCTCTGAGTTCTCATGGCTTCCTGGCTTCCTTATGATAAGATTGTAAGCCAGTTTGACCTCAGGTTACCCACTTGAAACAGTGGGGAGCCATTTTTCTTCTCTAGTAGTTGTCTTACAATTCGTGTTATGGAGAGCCACCACCAAGAGAGTGACCCGTTTGCGACGAAGCGCCATGTGATGGTCAAACGTCAGCTACGCGCCCGTGGGATTGTGGATGAGGACCTTCTTACCGTGATGGAAAGGGTTGCCAGGCACCTGTTTGTTCCTTTCTCCCCGGGCGAGGAAGCGTACGCGGATTACCCGCTTCCGATCGGGGAGGGACAGACGATCTCCCAGCCGTACATCGTTGCCCTGATGACCGAGGCTCTTTGTGTGACAGGAGAGGCAAAGGTTCTTGAGATAGGGACCGGCTCCGGCTACCAAACAGCCATCCTCGCGGAGTTGGCGAACACCGTATTTACGGTTGAGCGTTCTAGCACCCTCTCTTCTGCGGCGCAACAGCGCCTGCGAGATCTCGGGTACGAGAATATTCAGTTTGTTGTGGGGGACGGGACTCTGGGCCTTCCCGCACAGGCGCCGTTCGATCGGATCATCGCTACGGGGAGCCTCCCCCGTCTCCCCCAGGGGCTCCTCGCCCAGCTCGCCCCAGACGGAATCTGCGTTCTACCGGTGGGGGATAGATCCTTGCAGCGCCTGTTGCAGGTGAAAAAGGTCGGTTCCTCAGTTGAGCAACACGACCTGGGGGCATGCTGCTTTGTTCCCTTGATCGGGAAAGAGGGGTGGAGTTCGTAAATGCGTGATTTAGGGAACCCAACAAGAACCACCTACGCCTTCATTTCATGTTAAGATCTAAAGCGAAAGGAGCCATTATGCACCTCATCGATCTTCGTAGCGACACCGTGACCAAGCCAACTCAAGAGATGCGTCAGGCGATGGTGCAGGCGAAGGTGGGTGACGATGTCTACGACGAGGACCCCACGGTCAACCACCTGCAGGAGATGGCGGCCCAGATGCTCGGCAAGGAAGCGTGCCTGTTCGTCGCCAGTGGAACGATGGGAAACATTGTGGCCATTCTCACCCACGGCGGACGCGGCGATGAGATGATCCTGGGGAGCCTGTCACACACCTTCCTTTACGAGGGAGGTGCAGCGGCCGGGTTGGCAGGAATCCATTCTCATACCCTTTCAAACCGACCGGATGGAACGATCCCCGTTGAGGCTGTCGAGGAGGCGATCCGCGCGGATAACGTCCACTTTCCCCGCACGCGATTGATCTGTCTTGAGAACACGCATAACCGCTGTGGAGGAACGATCCTCACGCCGGAGTACTGCGACGCGGTCGGCCAGCTTGCTCGCAGCCGCGGGATCGCCGTTCACCTTGATGGAGCGCGTCTGTTCAACGCCGCCATCGCCTTGGGAATCGAGCCATTGAAACTGACCCGCAGTGTCGATTCGGTGATGGTCTGTCTGTCCAAGGGATTGGGTGCTCCGGTTGGTTCCCTTTTGTGTGGGTCGCGCAAGTTCATCCTTAAAGCAAAACGGATGCGAAAGATCGTCGGGGGAGGAATGCGCCAGGTTGGGATCATCGCTGCTGCGGGGGTCTATTCGCTAGAGCATAACATCGACCGACTGGCAGAGGACCACAAGAATGCTTCCCGCCTTGCCGAAGGGATCGACGCACTCCATGGACTCACCTGTGGGGCAGAGGGTGATACCACACAGCCTGTAAAGACAAACCTCGTCTATTTTAAGGTCGACGGGGCGGCGGTGGGAGACCCCTCACTTGATGCCCGTGTACTATCCACGCGCCTGCGAACACGGGGGGTACTTGCCAATCCCCTCGGTAGCGATCCTAATCAGATGCGCATGGTTACCCACCTCGATGTGACGGCCCAGGACATCGAGGAGGCACTTTTAGCCCTCAAGTCATCCCTTAAAAAGACATAGGTCCGCACAAGTTAAGAGATAGATCTACTTACCTTGAGAACTATGGGCTACGCTCTACGGAAGAAAGCCCTTAGGCTAGCCTTACCGGGTGGTGAGGGTGCTTCCTTAAGAGGAGATGCCCTCCCCTAACTCCCAGACTGTGGAAAAGGGGGAGATGATGAAGGGGCTAGTGACTGCTTTAGCTGTTCTGATCCTATGGGCAGCCATGCTCACCGCAGGACCAGTCGAAGTCTACTTTAGCGGGGGCCCGTCTGCGGTCGCCCTTGATGAGATCAACGCGATCAAAGATCGAATAAACGCGATCATTACTCTGCTTAACGATGACATTGCCCTTCTGCCGGAGATCATCACCGGTGAGGTAGAGGAACTGGACAGTATAGGCAGTGGGATCGCCTACCAGGCAGGGGAGAGGTTCTGGCTCTCTGATCGGTTCGCCCTCGGTGGAAAGCTCGAGGGCTTCCGGACATCGACCTCGACCGCTGGGGTCTACACCTCGAGTGAAACCTCCGAGATCTCGATCGACCTTGATTGCTACACCGTCGGGTTCTTGCTGGGTGGCCGCTACGACTTTCTTGACGCTGGTGTGATCCTTTCGGCCGAGCTGGGAGCCGGTTATTACTACTCCGGCTTCAATAGGGCGATCACCTTCCAGATCCCTCCGGAGTATCCGGATGCCATATCAGGGCTTCCCCCGGAGGGCGAGGGCCGCTATAGCGGTTCCACCCTCGGGTTTGAGGGAGGTCTGTCACTCTCCTTTCCCATCACTGATTGGTTGGCGGTTGGCTCATCGCTCTTCTACCGCTCCCTTACGCTAGGAGAGATGAGAGACCGACAGGGAAACAGTTTAGATCTAGATGGAGACGGTACCCCGGAGAAGGTCGATCTTGGTGGAATCACTGTGCAGTTTACCTTCTCCTTGATCATTGATCTTGACCCTGAAAGGGAAAAGGAGTGATATTATGAGGAGTGCGAGGTTCTACCTTCTTTTAGGATTGATTCTCCTCGTCGGGCTTGCCATTACCGGTTGCCTTGGGGTGAGATCGGGCGAACCTCAGGCCCTGTTCACCGCTTCGCCGGTGGAGCACATGATTCCGTTCACGGCCAACTTCGACGGGACCCTCTCTTACGATCCCGATGGACGGATCGTCTCCTACCTGTGGAACTTTGGAGACGGCGCCGCCGGTGAGGGGCCACAGGCCGCACACGTCTACGAGGAGGACGGAGAGTATACGGTTTTACTGACCGTGATCGACAACCAGGGAATCTCAGGATCGAGTTCCCTTATGGTAGAGGCGCTTAACCCTCCGCCAACGGCCACCTTCTCATACAGCCCCAAGAGCAAGATGGAGGATAAGTACATCGTGGGGACGCTTGAGTGGATCACCTTCGACGCCTCGGAATCGACCGATGACGGAGAGGTTGTCGCCTACGACTGGAACTTCGGCGACGGGGAGATCGATTCTGGCAAGGTTGTAGAGTACCGCTACCTCTACGCGGGCACCTACAACGTCGTCCTCACCGTCACTGACGACGACGGCGGAAAGACAAAATACGTTGAAGCGATAAGCATCCTTGGCGGGCCACCCTGTAACGCCGACGTCTGCCCAGGAGGAGGAAGGAGTTGCCGATGAAGAAAACGATTCTTGCCCTGCTCCTCCTTGTGCCACTGTTCCTGACTGGATGCAGCTTAAATGACATCATGAGCGGCCTGGTAAACCAGGTTCCAGAAGCGGTGATCGACGCATCTCCCCGGGAGGGGGATGCTCCACTGGCGGTGCAATTTAATGCCCATTACTCTCACGACGATGGAACGATCACCACCTACCGCTGGGACTTCGGCGATCCACATGACACTGTGCCGCTGTCAAGCATCGAGGCGACGCACACCTATACCCTCCCCGGAACCTACCTCGTCAAGCTGACCGTTACAGACGACAAAGGTGAGATGGACTACGAAAAGATGGCAATTATAGTTAAAAACCCCCCACCGGTGGCGAGCTTTGAGGTGAGCCACGATCTACCCCCTGTCGGTGAGGCTGTGATGTTCGATGCCTCCGAGGCCTACGACTCAAACGGCGAGATTATCGGTTACGCCTGGGAGTTCGGCGATGGCAACACCGGCAGCGGTGTTGAGACTAGTCACACCTACATGGAAGATGGTGACTACGTTGCCACTCTCACCGTCGCTGACAATGAGGGGGCGACGGGTCAAGCGCACCATGCCATCAGCGTGCAGGAGAATAGCGGCGGATGCCCTGGGGGTTCCTGCGGAGACTATGGCGACCTGCCACTTGCTGTAATCACTGGACTGCCTTCCTGTCAAGGCGGGAGAGTCGGTGTCCCAATCGAGCTTGATGGGAGCTTCTCTCGTGCCGCTGAAGGAACGATCATCCGCCATGCTTGGGATTTCGGGGATGGCAAGAGCACTATTGGCATACGGGTGAGCCACACCTATCAGCAGACCGGCCGGTTCATCGTCACCCTTACTGTCACCGACGACGAGGGGCGACGGACATCAGCGTGGGGCTACGTGTCCATTATTAAGTGAAGGAGCGGTCAGCGGGCAGGTTATAGCAATCAGCTGTCAGCTTATAGCGCTCAGCTATCAGCAAATAGTCTTGGCAAATGGGATTTTCCTGAGGCTGACGGCTGAACGCTCCGTAGCGTCGGACTTTATGTGCTTGGGGGGTGTAATAACCGGTTTGGGACTTATTACACCCCCCAGGTTCTCATTCACGGCGGACACAGGTTCCGCCGCTACGGAAGGATTCTCGCTTTCCTCTGTAGCGTCGGACTTTATGTCCGACGTTCTTCATCTCGGCGGACACAGGTTCCGCCGCTACGACGATTCTACGTGCAACGAAGGTCTCCGTCACGTAGAATAGGGGACATCAAAAAAACGGGGTCTTGTCCGATGAAGATGCGAACGGTTTTGATACTCCTCCTGTTAGGCGGTCTTAATATTATGACCGGCTGTCTCTTTCAAAACATCCCTCGCGCCGAGTTCACCCCTACCCCGTCGAGTGGCTACCCACCCCTTGCGGTGCACTTCGATGCGAGTGCCTCGCGGAGCCCCAACGGGCCCATCTTATCATACGATTGGGACTTTGACGATGGAGAAGAATCGAGTGGGGTGACGGTCGACCACACGTTTGCGGAGAAAGGGATATACAGTGTCACCCTCACCGTGACCGATTCCGAAGGCGAAGTGGGAACGCTCTGGCGCAATGTCCAGGCCCTGAGTCTTCCCCCTGTGGCTGACTTTGATCACTGGCCCTACTTGCCTACCAAGCAGACCCCGGTCGATTTCGACGCGCGTGACTCCTACGATCCCGATGGGGAGATCGTCGAGTGGATCTGGTCGTTCGGGGACGGTACCTCTGGCTGGGGAGAGATCACCGAACACCTCTTTCCCACGGCCGGGATCACCTATTCCGTTACCCTGACCGTGATCGACGATGACAATGTGAGCAGTGCCATCACGAAACCCGTGCGGGTCGGCGGCTGCGAGGGCTGTAGTAGCTAACCCGCTTGCGCTTGGGGGGTGTAATAACCGGTTTGGGACTTATTACACCCCCCGGGTTCTCTTTCGTCGGGGACAAGCTTTGTCCCGTGCAATACTATTTCATGGGACCCAACGCTACGAATGAAATTTTTGTTTTTCCCGTAGCGTCGGACTTTATGCACTTGGGGGGTGTAATAACCGGTTTGGGACTTATTATACCCCCCAGGTTGTTCCGCCCCATTGTTGTCAACCAGCGCTTTCTGTTAACATAAAATTGCAATGAATAGTAATCTTGAACAGCGGCGTGCGCAGCATCGTCAGGCCCTCAAGCAAGGGTTAGAGCAGGCCGTAGCACGGCTGTCCCGCCTCCCCGAGGTTGAGCGAGTAATCCTCTTTGGCTCCTACCGGCGGGGAAGGAGGGATCTGTTCACCGATCTTGACCTGCTAGTCGTGATCGACTCAGCGGACAATCCGGTAACACGCACCGCTCGTCTCTACCGCCACCTTGGAGGCGCGATCAAGGTGGATTTTGATCTTGTGACCTACAGTCCCCAAGAATTTAAACAGAACCAGAAGAGCAGTTTTCTAAAGCGCGTCCTCGCCGAGGGGGAGGTTATCTATGAGAGAGTTAAATGAGGGACGACGGTGGCTTGAACAAGCCACAGAGGACCTGAAGTGGGCGCGCTTACTCCTCAAAGAAGGCGGCTTTCATCTGGTTTGCTTTCTGGCGCAACAGGTAGCAGAAAAAGCGCTCAAGGCCTTCCTCTACGCTCAGGGGGAGGAGATAGTGTTGGGTCATTCGGTAGAAAGGCTCGGTGTGCAAGTATCTCTACACGTTCCGGAAATAAAGGAAGAAAGTGCGCGATGGGCCGTCCTTGATGGCTACTATGTTACGACCCGCTATCCGAACAGCCTGCCAGGGAGCATACCCGCCCATGTGTATCAAAAAGATGCGGCACAAGAAGCGCTGAAACTGGCAGAAGAGGTCGTCGCTTTCGTCGAAAAACGCCTTCGCTAGCTTTCAAGCCATCAGCAGTCAGTTCTCAGCTATTAGCCTGTGGTGAATCACTGGTCTTTTCTGACCACTGAGAGCTGATTGCTGACGGCTTGTTATTTCTGATTGCTGAGCGCTTGTTATTCCTGACCCCTGAGAGCTGATTGCTGACGGCTGATAGCTAATCGCTAGTTTGTCAGCGTCACATTGCCCACGGCAGAATGTCTCAGTCCTTGCTCGTCGATCACGGTCAGCGTGACAACGAAGGTGTGGGCCTGTGCACGTAACTCATAGGTGTGCTTAAACTTGGCGTCGGTCGTCTTCGAGAGCGTCTCTCCGTCGCCGAAGTTCCACAGGTAGAATTCGATATAGTGCCCCCCTGCCGCAGCGGTGGAGGCGGACGGGTCAAATTCCACCTCAAACAGCGACGGGCTGCTTGATGGAGTTTCGGAATGGTAGACCAACACCGGATCGAACACAGTAAAGCTCGCTGTCGGTCCGTCGGTGGCGACCACCTCGGGTACGATCACTGTGATCACCGCCGTCGTTGACCCTGTGCCACCATCATCGTCGGTCACCGTGAGCCGTACGGTGATATTGGCGGTCGCCGCCGCGGTGAATCTATGCAAGAGCACCTTCCCCGAGCCGGTCGAACCGTCGCCAAAGTTCCAACTGTACAGTTCGATCGAGCCGTCCGTATCCCGCGACAACGACGCATCAAACTGCACGGTGAGCGGCGAGTTTCCGTAGGTCGGGGACACGGTAAACCGCGCCGTGGGCGGGTTGTTGTCCGATGGAGCAGTCACCAAGACTTCGATACTCCGAGAGACCATAGCCGTTGCGCTGTCGTCGTCGGTGACCGTTAGTGTCACCGTATATGTTTGCGCGGTTGTGGCGGTAAAGGTGTGGCTTGTAGTTACGCCTGTAGCAGTTGCTCCGTCCCCAAAGTCCCAGGCATACGAGGCGATCGAGCCATCCGGATCGTATGAGGTTCCGGCATCGAAGTCCACCGCCAACGGCGAGGTGCCGGAGAGAAGGCTCGCCGTGAACCGGGCGATCGGTTCGCGGTTGAACAGCGCGCAGCCCGAGACGACGACCAGGCCGAAGCAGACAAGCACAAGAAGTAACACTCGTTTACGCGTCATTCACACCCTCTCATCATCAAACCGCTCACCCGATGCTGAACGATCGAGTCTGACCCCAAAGACTCACAAAAGGGAGCATCCCCCATCCTGTTGGGAAATGCTCCCTTGTCTTATTGCCCCAGCCGTTTTCTGCTTCGTTTAGTACCCCTAGGGGGCTTTAACCAGCTTGACCTTGCGGGTCAGAACGGCACTCCACTGCCCCTGCTCGTCCATCACCTGCAGCTTGACCTCGAAGGTCTTGGAGTCCTCATCAGCCCCTAGCTGGTACACCCAGGGAAAGGCGAGATAGCCGCCGCTGTCCGTGTAGTCGACGTCGTTGTCGTCGGGGATAGCGGGAGCCACAAAGACGGTCCCATCGCCCATGTCCCAGCGGTAGTTGATGAGGCCCCAACCGTCATTGGCGATCCATTGTCCCTCCGGGTCGTAGGAGAGGTCCTTGTCTCCCGAAGTGTACGCCGGCAACTCGTAGTTCTGCGGCTTCTTGGCGCTCTCGTTTGGTCGGTCGGTCGGGGCCAAGTTACTCCAGTCTGGATTGACTGAACGGAACGAGACGGTTTGAACCGCCGTTCCGGCACCGTCGATCGTGATGTCCACGACGTCCCACGTCGCACCCTCATTGTCGCTCATCTCGAACCCGGCGATCGGCTTGCGGTTCTCCACGGTCACCGTACGCGAGTAGGAATCGGTTCCACCCAGATCGTCGATCACGGTCAACGTGACTATGAAATTCTTGCTCGTCTGCGAGGTGGTATATGTGTGATTGACCGCTGCATCCGTCACCTCGGTCTGCGAACTGTCGTCACCGAAGCTCCACACGTAGGTGGTGAGTGTCCGCCCCGTTGCTGCTTTGGAGGCGTCTGGATCAAACTCGAAGTTTGCTGGCGCGGTCTCGGTGGTCGGATTGGCCGTGAAGCTCGCGGTCGGCGCAGTGGACGGCGGCGTCGCCGGGATGACCGTCGCCGTGATGCTCTTAGTTGTTGTGCCCTCGGTGTTGTCCGCGGCGATGATCCGCAGAACAACATTGTACGTGGTGGTCACCAACGGGGCATAGGTATGCGTAGTAGTCATTCCGGTGCCGGTTACCCCGTCGCCAAAGTCCCACGAATAGTAGGTAATTGCATGTCCTGCATAGGCCGAAGCCGATGCGTTGAACGTAACCGTCAACGGGGCAGCTCCAACTAGAGGCGTGGCCGTGAAGCTCGCTGTCGGTCCGGCACCAGCTCCACCCGGTTCCTCGGCAGTGGTAACGGTAATCGTCCTGCTCGCCGTGGCCGTTGCGCTATCGTCGTCGGTCACCCGCAGTGTAACGTCGTAAGTCCCTGGGGTGTTGTAGGTATGAGTAACCGATTCTCCGACTTTGCTATTTCCATCCCCGAAGTCCCACTCCCACTTTACGATGAACCCATCCGGATCCTCGGAGAGCATCGCACTGAAGGCGACGCTCAGCGGAGCCGGCCCCGACAGTGGGCTGGCAGTGAACGAAGCCACGGGGAAGGTGTTAAACGGCCAGCAGCCCGTCAGCATGACCAGAAGCGAAACAATCATTCCTAAACCGATGAACGCCCGAATCATCCGCGCCTTATACCTCACGTCTTTCACCTTGGGCCTCCTTCATCAAAGGGAGAATGAAACTAATACTTCATTACCATATAGACATGGCAATCAAAAGTCAACTGATTCAGGATACGCGTCACCACCCCGCCTGTCCGAAAATAGGAGGACAAAAGGGTCTGTGGGATTAGAAGGCAGTGATGAGTGATGCGTAACGGGAGAACGGGATTAGGGATCAGGGATTAAGGGGAAAAGCATTGCGAATTGCGGATGGCGAATTGTGGATAGTAAATGGTGAAACGTGAATGGTGAAGGGAAAAGCTGAACACTGATCGCTGAATGCTGATAGCTAGTCCCTGATTGCTGAAAGCTGACGGCTGATAGCCAAAATGCTGATCACTGAAGACCGATCGCTGAATGCTGATCGCTAGTCCCTGATAGCTGACGGCTGATTGCTGATTACTAAATGCTGATCACTGAATGCTGATAGCTAGTGCTAATCAAAACACCTTTTCTAAATCGATGGAAAGCCCAGCAAGAAGGGGGGATTTAAGAGGTGCCTTTTCTTTGCAGGCGTAACGAGCGACCCGGGAAAATCCCTGTTCCTGCAGCTCTAACACCTCAACCGTCTTTGTGGCAGGATCGACCAGCCAGTACTCCTTAACGCCATGGCGGGCATAGAGGGCTCTCTTATAGGTTCGGTCGCGCTTTGCTGTTGCCTCAGAGAGGATCTCGATAACCAAATCAGGAGCGCCGCGGATGCCTTCCTTAACAGCTATGCTAGCGCGCTCCTTGGCAACAAAGAGCATATCCGGTTGCAGCACGGTATCATCGCTGAGGATGACGTCAAGAGGAGCGAAGAGCACCATTCCCAGGTCGTTCTCGCTAACAAACTTTCGCAGAAGGTCTACAAGGTTACCTAAGATAAGCTGGTGTTTGAAACTCGGTGATGGAACCATGACTAACTCCCCCTCAAAAAGTTCATAGCGCTCCCGCTCTGATTCTGGTGCGTTTCGATAGTCTTCATAGGTAAGCTTGATTCTAGTAGCTGGCTTTTCCATCGCACCCACCTCCATCGAGTATTCTAGAACGTCCATGGTCCAAAGTCCAACGTCCATGGTGAGTGGGAGGTGGTGGGTAGTGGGTAGTGGGTGGAGAAGCCATCAGCAGTTTGGCCTTTAGCTGACTGCTGAGAGCTGATCGCTGAAAGCTAATAGGCCGATCGCTGAGCGCTTTCTTCCCTGAAAGCTGACGGCTGCTTTTATCGCTTTAGCTGAATGCTGACGGCTGATTGCTGATTACTAAATGCTGATCGCTTCTTTTCCTGAGTGCTGACCGCTGATGGCTCCAAGGAAAACAGCACGGGGTCTTAGCAGCGGGCATGATATTAAGTGTCAAGTGCAGGCATGACCTCCAAGCGCGGTGAACTTACCCCCGATACGCCTCACGCCGAGGCTTGCAGGAATAGAGCACCACATTCTTTTCGAGGACATCGTAGCGAATCCGGTAATCCCCCGAGGCAATTCTCCACTGCCCTTCCCCCTTCTTCATTCCCTTGAGCTTCTTGATGTTGTGCCGACCGCTCCGGGCGTAGGGATCTTCACGGAGAACTTCTACCATGGCCTCAACATGGGAGATCGCTCCGGGTGTCCGTCTGGCCAGACTCTTGTAGTCGCGGTCGAAGTGAGAGGTACTGAGGATGCGATAGGGCATGGGCAGGCTGTCACTTCGGCCGCTTGGTCGTCGTGCGCACTTCGGCTAAGACTTTCTCCACGGAACGGGTCTTGCCCGCCTGATATTCCCGGTAGCCCTGCCGAATCTGTGCCTTCAAAGACTCATCGTGCAGATCCAGGTAGTCCTCCAGCTCGTCGGCGTCGAGGATACCGAGCACCGGGAGCCCATCCCGCTCTACGATAATGTATTCCTTGCCCACTTTCACCCGGCGGATCAGCTCACCGAAGTGGGTCTTGGCCTCGGTCGCGGAGACGCGGGTCACTTTGGGAGCTCGTGTGGCCATTTCCCCTCCTCAATGGTCAACGTTGGTCAATCAGGAGGATAGCCGAAAGAAGAGCGGAAAGCAAGGCCTTACCGGGGGGGGGACCTACCCGATCCTTGACACTCGCCCATTGCCAGCATCTCGTCTCTTTCCGGTTTTGGATGCTAGATGTGAGGATATTAGGTGTTAGGCGCGGTGGGTGACAAATGGTGAAAGCGACCGCAGATGGTGGGTGATCCAAGGTCCAAGGTCCAAAGTCCATGGTGAGTGGGAGGTGGTGGGTAGTGGATGGGGAATGGTCCAGAGTTCAGAGTCCACAGTCCAGAGCCAGTGATAAATTGTGAATTGCGAATGATGGAGGGCAGGTGTGTGCTGAAAGCTGACGGCTGATAGCTACTTTTATCGCTTTTAGCTGAAAGCTGAGCGCTTTCTTCCCTGAAAGCTGAAGACTGTTTCGCTGTTCGCGTGTTGGCGAGCAGCTCTTCCGCTAGGTCCTGCATTTGTGGATCGCTTGTTCTTGAATGAGGCATAAGAACCAGATCACTTTGTGCGGCTTAACGGGCGCACTTGAAAGATCTCGTTCTCCGTAAGGGGCTTCACCGCAGAGATTGGGACCATTACAACAGCGATGGTTTCATCTATGGCGTTGAAAACCTCAAGGGCACAGCCTTCCTCACCCTTGCTTGCTGAGGTCGCTGGGAGGTGTTCTACTAGAACAGCCACGTCCCCTTTGTTCAAACCGTGTTCGGGTAAGTCTCGCGTCAAAGCCACTTGTTGAAAGAGTTTGAGTGTCAATCTATTGCCTCCTTGTCTGGAAACAGAGTAACAAATCGCGTCTCCCTTGTCGCCTCTAGTTTAATCCAAACCGTCATGAGAGCCAAAGTTCGCCCATTAGGGCCGATCAACGTCCCGCGTACTTCATACTTGATGCCAAAAGGCGTCGATTCACTGCTGGAGATCTCATACTTCTGGAGGGGGTGCGGTGGGAAAGTTGCACCACCTGATGTGCTAAGTCGGGGGCAACCAGTCTAGTAAGATCGCCTCAGAAGGAGAGGTGATCGAAGTGGGTAAGAAGGGGAAAAGGTACTCGCCCCGGTTTCAGTTTCAAGTTGTGCTGGAGGTGCTAAAAGGGGATCGAGAAGTGACAGAGATTGCACGCGCGTACAACATTCATCCCGTTACCGTGTCTCGGTGGAAGCAGGAGTTCTTGGAGAACGGTGCAGAGGTATTCGGTAAGGATAGAACGGTAGCCCAATACGAGAAGAAGATCAGGGAGTTAGAGCAGCTTCTAGGGAGAAAGGAAGTGGAGATCGCTCTGTTACGAAATTTTGTGGAAGGCAGCTCGTGAGGGAAGAGAAGGTGAGGTTGGTAGAGGAACACAAGGATCAATATGGCTTAAACACCTGTCTTGCCGCGATCGAGCTGCCGAAGAGCACGTGGTATTACTGGAAGAAGGAGAAGATCTCGTACGAGGAGAAGTACAACCACTTCAAGGATCCATTACTGAGTGGGATCAGAGCGCATCCGGCGTATGGATACCGGCGTATCCTGCCTGAACTGCGAGATCAGGGGTATGAGGTGGGTGAGTTTGTAATGCGTCGATTGTTGAAACGATGGGAGCTTGGTTTGCTGCGATCGATCAGGGTGCCGAAGCTCTCTCCCCCGCGCAAGTATCTCAAGCAGAGTAGCCAGGGATGGAACCTGGTGAAGGAGATCGAGGATCCAAAGCCGTTTCAGGTATGGTACACGGACTTCACAGAGATCTGGTATGCAGGTAGAAAGAAGAAGGCGTACTTGATGCCGATCCTTGATCACAAGACGAAGTGGGTTGCAGGATGGGGAGTAGAGAAGCACAAGAATACATCGTTGGCGTTGGAATCGCTCAACATGACGCATGCGAACCTGGAGAAGGTAGGGATCAGCCTGGAGGACCGATTCCTCCACCACGATCAAGATTCGGTATACACGGGATACAGATGGCTACAGGCTGTGTTGATCAGGGAGAAGGCGAAGATCTCCTTTTCGGAGAACGGGGCGAAGGGCAACACGTGTATGGAATCGTTCAACGGCCATTTCAAAGGAGAGAACGGCAGTCTGTTCTTCGATGCAAGGAACATGTGGGAGTTGAGAAGAGCGATTGCTGTGCAGATCCAATACTACAATGCACAGAGGAGACATTCGACGTTGGGATATCTCGCGCCATGGGCGTATATCAATCAAGAGGTGACCTTGCCAGAACCAACCCTTGACTTAGCACTTCTTAGCTCCTAGACTGGTGCAGGATTTCCACCGCATGTCCGGATGAACTGCCGCAGATCTGCCAGCCTCCGCTGGCGGCAGAGCAAGCTTTCAGCATTCAGCCATCAGCAAGGATTCACTGCAAACCGGGTTTCCCTGGAAGCTGAGCGCTGAAGGCTGATCGCTTCTTTTCCTGAGAGCTGATAGCTTTTCTCGCTGATCGCTGAGTGCTGATGGCTGATTGCTGGTTGCTGACGGCTGATCACTGAAAGCTGATTGCTGAACGCTGATCCGCTGATAGCGGTTCGTGGTCCATAGTCCAAGGTCGGTGGTAGATGGTAAATGGTGAATGGTACATGGTGAAAGCTGATCGCTGATTACTCATTACTGATTACTCATTACTGATCACTCATTACTGTTTACTGACTACTGATCGCTGAAGGTTTCTCGTCAGGTCTCTCATTACTCATCACTCAACTGACCGCTCCAACAAAACCGGCTCCAGGGCCCTTACGGAAGAATGCGGAAATATCTGCGGTACCTCATCTACTACCGGCGCCCCAGGCGCTCCATGACATCGTGGGCTCCTATTCGACGGAGTATAATGGCTTCGCCTTCTATCTGGAAGGTGAACCGATAGCCGCCGCTGACCTTCGCCTTCCAGATCCGCTTCCGTTTGTCGATGATCCGCGCTTCCAGAGAGGGATGCCGAGGAGCCTCCAGCAGAAAGGCAAGCTGCTTATCAAACCGCTTTTGGATTTGGAGGGACAGGCCCTGGTAATCGCGGATGAAGGGCTTCGTGAAAACCGGCTTCATGCCCTGGTCTTTTTTAGAGCTTCAATCGCCTCTTGGGTTGTCGCAAAGGGTCCGATCAACTCACCCTTCTTAATTGCCTCATCCGCCTCCCGCTCCTTCTTTTGCCATTCCTTTGACCAAAACCAGGCATCTTCCTTATCAACCAGCCTCTTGGGAATGATGACGATCTCGCCCCCTTGGGCTTCGACCTCGACGTAGTCGCCAACCTCCAAGCCCACCTGCCGACGCACCTTCTCGGGGATGGTCACTTGATATTTGGTCCGCACTTTGACTACCGGCATCGTTCTCCCTTCTCTATCAAGAGTTTGAAAGCAATGCAGTATTGCAAACTAATTATAATGCTGTCCACCTCTAACTGCAAAGGTCCGCAAGAGTCGAGAGTTGAGTGAAGCCCATTCGTTGAGTTTGACTACCCACTACCTACTACCCACCATTCTCATCTGTCCAAAGTTCAAGGTCTAACGTCCAAGGGCGGTGGTGAGTGGTGGGGGGTGAATAGTAAATAGTGAATGGTAGGTAGTGGGTAGTGGATGGGTGGGGAAGGCTGAGAGCTGATCTCTGAAGGTTTCTCGTCACTGATCACTCGTTACTGATTACTCATCACTGTTTACTGACCGCTGAATGCTGATAGCTAGTCGCTGACTGCTGAAAGCTAGTAAAGTTCGCCGTCCACCGAGCGGGACGTTCTTCACGGTTCTGGTAAACTTGTGAGGCAGTGTGTAATTAGAAAGATGGAGGTGTATACGATGACAAAACTCCTCAAAGAAGCGTTTGTCGAAGCTTCCAAACTCCCCGAGAGTGAGCAGAATGTGTTTGCGGAATGGTTGCTAGAGGAGCTAGCATCCGAGCGTCGTTGGGAAAAAGCTTTTGCTGGATCTCACGAAGCACTTACACATTTGGCAGATGAAGCACTTGCCGAGCAGCGCGACGGCCGCACTCAAGTGCTTGAACCGGATAAACTGTGACATCCCACACGACGGAACGCTTCCGGAAGGCGTTTTCCCAGTTGCCCCGGGATGTTCAGCAGAACGCCAGAGAGTCTTACAAGCTATTCGCACAAAACGCGTATCATCCCAGTTTACGGGCTCCTCGCTGTTCCAAGTGGGTAACCTAAGGTCAAACTGGCTTACAATCTTATTATAAGGAAGCCAGGAAGCCATGAGAACTCAGGTATGAGGGATAACGGATGACACTGGAACATGGGGAACTGACCTCAAGAGTGATCGCAGCAGCTATCGAGGTGCATCGTCAGCTAGGGCCAGGCTTTATTGAATCCATATACGAACACGCCCTTGTCGTGGAGTTGCGCAAACGGGGGCTGAAGGTAGAACAACAGGTTGAAGTGCCTGTAGAGTATGAGGGAGTCGAAGTGGGACGACACCGGCTTGATCTTCTGGTTGCGGAAACGATCGTGGTGGAACTGAAGGCGATCAAAAACCTGGAAAATGTCCATTTTGCCATTGTGAAGTCGTATTTGAGAGCAATTGGGAGGGAGCATGGATTGCTTTTAAACTTTGCAAAGCCTACGCTAGAGGTGAAGAGGGTGATATGTCAAAAGACCAACCCCTTTTTTGGTTTCCTAAGAGCTCAAGATTCAAGCGGACAACCTTAAGGAAGCCATGAAGCCATGGGAACTCAGAGACAAGGGGTAAAAAATGATAATCTTTCCTGGTTTCTTGGTTTCCTAATAGTTCAAAAGAAGCCTTGAATTTATGAGGAATCCAGGAAGACAGCAAAGGTGGGGGTTGAAAAAGAATTCAGACCTGGATTAGACAAAGTTCTTGGATTCCTGGCTTCCTAAGAGATCAAAAGAAGGCTTGAATTTATGAGGAATCCAGGAAGACAGCAAAGGTGGGGGTTGAAAAAGAATTCAGTCCTGGATTAGACAAAGTTCTTGGATTCCTGGCTTCCTAAGAGATCAAAAGATCCTTGGTTTACGTGAGCAACCTACGCTCAGAGACCTGTCTGCAACAGATATCTCTTGACAGGTTACCTACACCTGTCTGCAGCAGGCAGGCTGAATAGCGAAGAACCGAAAAAGCCATCTCTGATCTCTACATTACAAGAAAAGCGGGGAGCGTTTAAGCCCCCCGCTTGTCGTTAAAGCGGAAATCTAGAACCCGTAGGTTACGGTGTCTCAGCCTCGGTCCATTCCTCCTCTTCGCCCCCGCCCAGGAGGTCACCGAGCGAGAACTCTGCCGAAAGGATGAGCGTGTAGCCTGTCTCCCCATAGGCAAACTCCTGGAGGAGATAGGCTGCGTCAACGTACAGACCGGCGACATTGATCCCGCCACCAACGCTGAAGTAGTAGTCCTGGAAGTTGTTTGTTAAGACTACACCTCCGCGCAGTGCGAGCTCCTCTATGACATTGAACTCCAGCCCGAGGTGGGCGTCTCCCAGATTGGTCCCGTCGAAGTCGATGTCGGCTGCCAGGATCAGCATGTCCTCGACCAGCTTCATCGCCATCCCGGCTTTGTACATGCCGGAGATCTTATCCGTGTCAGCATCGTCCCAGGTGATCGTGCTTCCACCAAGGTCAATCGCGGTTACACCGATGGTGAACATATCACCCAGGTTGACCAACAGGCCAAGGTCAAAACCAAACCCGCTGGCCGTGCTGTCGTAACCGTTGGCCATGTAGTACTTGGCGGTGGCACCGGCAAGGCCGATGTCCATGATGTTTGTCGCTAAGGTACCGATGATGGCCGACTCGTCCCAACTGAAGCTTTCGGTTGGGTTCCCGTCCTCATCGACCCCATCACCAGTGACAGAGGCACGCTCCCAACCAAGGCCGATTCCAAGGTTGGCAAACGTGGTCACCGCGCTGACGTACTGGTGGGTGCAATCCATGCCGAACAGGTCAGTTGACATACCCGCGATACGGGTGTCCGCAACCTGTGCCAGTCCGGCCGGGTTCCAACATACTGCCGTAGCGTCATCCGCAACGGCGACAAACGCTCCCCCCATGGCCAGCGCCCGCGCCCCAATTCCGTTCTTGAAGGTTTCAAAGGCACCGACACCTTCAGCCAGGGCAAAGGCGGAGAGGACCATGATGAGCGCTAGACTTACGACTATCACTCGTTTCATTGTCGTTTATACCCCCTTTAAGGTTTTCATCGAGTGAGGCCCTCCGGGGCCTTGGCGGCCCCGGAAGAGCCCCTCTCTTAATTTACTTGTTGATGAACACCTTGCCCTTACCGGTGTAGGTGTCCGTTCCGTCAGTTATCATCGCCACGTAGATGTATGGCCCATTGGCCAGAGGCATACCCGCCTCATTGGTGCCGTCCCACACGATCTCAGTGGCATTGGCCAGCTCCTCACTCCACACAAGGTGTCCTGACATGTTGTACACCGTGACCGCGAAGGTCGCGGGGATGCCCGCACCTTCAAACGTGAAGGTGACCTCGTCGGAGAACGGGTTCGGCTTAGCGATAAAGCTCTCCCACTCAAGTTCAGACGAGATGATCGGGACCGTATCCGTAGAGGTATCCAGCGGATCGGTCGCGTCGGTGTAGTTTGCGGTGATCTCATCACCGGCCACCGCACCGAGATCGGCCATAGGAATCGCATCGGTGATGAACGTGTCGGTGTTCGCACCCTCAAGGTAGGAGAGGTCGTAGGCGATGCCTTCGACTTCCAGACCGGTCAGGGTGTCCGCACCAGCGTGGGATGGATCGATGACCTTAACGTAGGCATCATCGGCATCGGTGTAAGTGGTGACCGAGTTGCCCTCAGCATCGACAAAGTCGGTAGTCGAGGCTTGACCCGGAGGCGTACCGCCACCACCGATCCCGACCTTGATCGAGATCCAGGACGAATCGGAGTGGTTGGACGGATCCTGGTACACCGCAACGATCGTGTCACCCGGGAGCACCGCCAGCTGGGTCGGGCAGACCTCCGGATCGACGAGGGTGATACAGGTCACGCTGATGAAGTCGCCAGAAGCTACCGCGGTCTCCAGCAGGTCGACCGCTGCCCAGTAACCGTTGCGCGGGTTGAGCACATAGATCTTGGCACAGCTGCCGTTGGTTCCTGCAGCCACGCCGTTGTCATACATGTTGATGTGACCGAGCAGAGCGTTCACTGGATGCGTCTGCACGTCAATCGGCACGCCGCAATCCAGCGCCGTCAGTGCCATCGGACCAAACGGCGTGTTCTGTCCACCGTCCCAGAAGGCGTCGATCCGCTCACGGCGGTACTGATCCTCGTCCTGATCAAGGTCGATCACCTCGACAAACACGCAGTCGGAGTTCACGTAACCGGAGACCCGGTTTCCTTGCCGGTCGAGGAAGTACATGGTCGTCGTCGTGCCGTTAAAGACCTGCGTATCACCGATCTCCATCAGGTCGAACGAGACGTCGTTATCCACGCGGACACGATCGATCAACGGTGGGAGTGGCGTAGTATTGAACGCATCTTGGTCACCAAGGCCCGCCATACCGCGCAGACCCGACACGTAATACACGTCGTTGTACCGCACGTAGACCGAGTCCTCGTTATACACCTCAAGCTTCCAGTTATCGAGCTGCAGTTGGTAACCACCATTAAATCCGACTAACCCGACACCGAGCGCGTCCCACACCGGGAGCAGTTGCATTCCAGCGTTGGAGAAGAAGACCGACGAGTTACTGGAGGTCTCATCGAGAATCCAGTACTCGGAATCGTCCTCTTCGTGCGGGTCACAGATGTGAACCACGACCTGCTCCGGGCAGCACGGATCAACGCTAGCGTTACTGTCAATCACCTGCACGTACACCGGGTCGCGCCCGATCCAGTACTCGGACATCGGCGTGCGGTTAGCATCGGTGAAGCTCGTCAGGCTGTGCTGTCGCTCCTCGATATAAGCTGTTGCCAGCTTGAAGTCGTCAAAGTCGTTCGGGTCAAGGTAGTAGGCGACCAGCACGTCGCGCACGTCCAGCTCGTCGAACCCAAGATCTACCTTAATATGGTTCAAGTTCAGCTGGAACACACCCGAGTCCTTAGCGGTCTCCTGCGCATAGAAGGAGACACGGCAGTGGCCTTCCGGATCGGTCGTGTTGAACCATGCGACGTTGTTCGCATCGTCAGCGTCACCGACTCTCGGGTACTCCATCACGTATGCATCTTGAGTGGCAACCTGGTTGTTCGCAACCTGTTGACCAGCACCGAACGTCACTTCCAGTCCGCTGTTGTAGATGTTGTACCAGCGAATCGGTACGTTCCGCCCTGGCCGGTCCTCCCCACCGTCGGGGTCGATACCACCGGTGCGCTTCAGCATACAGAAGCTGTTGGGGCTGTCGGTCTGCACCGGGTTCCAGGAACCAGGGTTGACGATGATGAACACCGGGACCCACTCGACCTCGTTGCAGTTTAAGTTCTCATCCAGGTCCACAACTGTAATCGTCGCCGTGCCGCGGTCGTCCTTGTAGATCTCCTGGTCCCAGGAGATCGTCGCCTCGCGGTCGATGATCTTTCCCATTCCTACCGCGATGTCGCCAGCCTCGTTTGGATCCTGGTACATGACCACCAGGGTGTCCATGTTCTCAAACCGACCCTCTATCCAGTTGTCGTTCTCTGAATCTTCTGCCGCAGCAACAGCAGCGGACGGGGCAATGGGGATCCCACCAACGATGTTGACGAATTCATTCCAATCACAGTTGGGATCTATGTCCCTGAACGCCGCAGTGCCGTTGATCCAGCCCCGCTGGTCACCGGCGACGTTCCCAGCGGCTGGGCTGCCGTCATAGAGGTAGTTGCCCCATAGGAAGTCATCTTGATTGGTGTCCACTACGTGGGTGTTTTGGAATTCGTTGTCGAAATCCTCGCGTTCACCAACTTTAAACGAGCGATTGCTCACAAACAGACCGGTGTCATTCCCCGTTTCTTCCAGATAGTCGTGTAGCATGATCGCCGCGGGATCTACGAGATCTGGACGGCCATCCCACACAATGTAGGCTCCCGTCTTCGGATCCATAACCTTGAGGTCCGGGGACATCTTATCCCGCAAATCGCAGTCCTTATTCTGATCTGGATCGTAGACCGCAATCCAGACTTCATCACCTTCCTGAATCATGGTCACCCTGTTTGCCCCGTTTTTATCCGTGGCGAAGTAAACCTCGGCGTTCGTCGCCCAGGCAGACAGGGCAAAGAGTGCCACAAGCACAACAGCCAGGACACTCCCTACTACGTATCTTCGTTTCAAGGTCGTACCTCCTTCTTTAAAGGTTCTTCGATTTCGCTTGCTACTATCTTCTCTATTTATTGTTTGCAAACTCGTTGACCTCCTTTTGTGTCATAAGGACACGTGGTTCTAGATTTTCCTACCACCCCCTCAATATTACCCCTTCTCTTAAGTGTATCCCTTCCTTTTTTCGCCTTAGCCTCTTTTAAGATGGGCTTTTGCCCCATCCTAACACGCCGTAAAAACACCTGTCAACACAAACGCACTCTATCGACAAAGGCGTGCCTTTCCAAAGGCAAGTCTTTTCTCATCTGTCAATGACCAAGGGTATCGTACCCACCCCATCCGTAATGCAGTTACAAACTTCGAGCATCTTATCACACCACCACAACCGATGTCAAGTCAAGAAAGGATCACCGCGACGTTGCATCGATCGCCTCTTACGGCCGCAAGAGGCGTCGATGGGACTAACGCCGGAGCTAATCGGCATTCCAGACATCTTGTTTCCCACCTCACTTTAGACGGGAGATGATTTCATCCTGAACCTAACGCTGCCCCCTCCCTTTGGTGAAGGAGCTCGGTGTGGCTTAATGCGCCTCTCCGTCCGGCGAGGGGGGGACAGGTGTCCGGATTGGCTATCAGCGAAGAAGAAGCGATCAGCCGTCAGCTATCAGCGAAGAAGAAGCAATCAGGAGCAACAAGCGATCAGCCATCAGCGATCAGCCGTCAGCTATCAGCGAAGAAGAAGCAATCAGGAGCAACAAGCGATTAGCGAAGAAGAAGCGATCAGCGGTCAGCTATCAGCTGAAAGAAAACGCTCCTGCTTGATGCTGAAAGCTAAAAACGGACAGTAATTAGCAAAATCTTCTTATTGCTGGTTTTGTCGGTCTGGCAGATCTCATGTAGACTAGTGATGAGAACCGTTTGAAAAACAGGAGAGCCATGCGTGATTTTAGAGAATTGAAGGTATGGGAGAAGAGCCATCGGCTGGTTCTAGCAGTGTACAGAGCTACGGCAACCTTTCCTCGTACCGAACAGTTCGGCTTGATGAGTCAGATCCGGCGAGCAAGCGCTTCGATCCCCGCGAATATCGTTCACCCCGTGAAATACATGAGAGGGAGGGTGTTCTACAAGATAGGTCTTGTGGAATAACATGTATTACATATATGTTCTGCATAGCGACAAAGACGGCAACTTCTACGTTGGATACACCGTCGATCTGCGAAGTAGGTTGAGACTTCATCACGAAGGGAGGGTGGAAGCGACCGAAAATCGTAGACCTTTCAAGCTGGTTTACTATGAGGCATGCCTCAACCAAAGGGACGCACTGCATCGGGAGAAGTACTTGAAGAGCTCCTATGGTAAGAGATACATCAAGAACAGATTGAGGCGATATCTGAATAAACTGAATGGGTAGATTCTTGTAGCCACAATCGCGAGATCCATTTCACGGGGCAAGGGGTGCGGCAGAAGAGGTGAAGCTGAGTTTGCTCGTTTCCTCCAGATTGCTCGCCCCGTGAAATACCTAAGAAGGTTCTTATTTCACGGGGCAGGGGATCAGCTAGTGAGCTTGAGTACCACCTGTTGCTTGCCCGCGACCTGGGGTTCCTGAAACTTCCCATCTACGAGCAGCTAACAGGCGAGGTGGTTGAGATTAAGCGGATGCTTACCTCGTTTATCGCGACCCTGAACGCTGATCGCTGATGGCTGATCGCTGATCGCTGATCGCTGAAAGCTGATTGCTGACGGCTGGTAGCTGAAAGCTCTTTCGCTGATCGCTGATCACTGATAGACATCACGCCGGCTTTGCTTTTGTCTATCTCGTTTTTAGTCTTTCTACATCGCTTTCTATCCGATCGATCCGCGCCGTGGTAGCAGCCCTCTCCTGATCGATACGGGTGAGAATCGTCATCATCTTGTCCTGCCCGTGTATGATTTCATTATAAGCTTTCCCAAACTCCTCTTTAGTCACCATCTTCCTTACTTGCTCGCTGTTTTTGACAACTTGGAGAGTGAGGTTATCGATTTTCGCGGCGAGCTCCTGCTTTACCTGATGGAGGTCTTCCTTAGTTGCTGGTTCATTATCCTGCTGATCCATTAGCTTCCCCCACGCCCTTTATAGCGCATCGAGATCCGTTGGCCAAATCACCCTGGGTAGCGCCACACCAACACGTGCAACAAGATGGCAAACCTTGGGGAGAAAGGATTCGGCCGACATGAGAATCCGGCGATACACAGGTGAGCTCGTGCACGCTATCCCTTACCCGCTTTTATTTTATCGGCGTCCTTTTCCACTGCACCATCACACCTTAATCCCTGCTCCATACGGGTAAGAATCGCCAAAAGTTTCGCCTGTTTGCGCAGAATTCTGTCGCATCCCCGGTTAAAGTCGTCCCGCGTCAAAATTTTACTCATTTGTTCATTACTCTTTTTAAAATAAGCTTCAAGTTATTCGTCGGTATAACCTTTCCCATCGGCCTTGCCGCGAAGCGCTTCTTCTATCCTGGCAATTACCTTTTTGTGGACTGCCTCATCCTGATACTCCATCGATTCCTCCCCATTCATAACGCTGACAGTAGAGCTGTCAATTACTGGAGATAACGTCGGACGTGAGAGTCCGATGCTATACGAAAACCAAAACTATCCGGTGTAATAGCGGTCCCTCGTGTCCACCGGAGATGATGCACGACCGGGTGCAACGAATTATCCCTTACCCGCTTTTATTTTGTCAGCGTCCTTTTCCAGCCGATCGATCCGCGCCGTGGTAGCAGCTTGTTCCTGATCGATACGGGTGAGAATCGTCATCATCTTGTCCTGCCCGCACAAAAGCTCGTTGTAGTCCTTCTTGTATTCCTCTCTAGTCAGCGTTTTGTTTAGCTGCTCGCGGTTTTTGATGACTTGGACAGCTATCTTATCAAGCGTCACGGTGTTCGCATCGATCTTCTTGCTGTTCGCATCGATCTTGTCTGTGAGTCTCTGTTCCACTTGATCGATCCTGCCAGTGAGTTTCCGTTCCACCTTGTCGAGGTCTCTTTTAGTCGCTAATTCATCGCGTTGGTGTTCCATGGTCTTCTCCTCCTTGACAGGTATAGCAACTACCGGCAGATCTGTCAACCTCGCCGTGCTATACTCCTGACGGAGTGATCTTTAATGGGCATTACCAAGACGGAACATCCTCACATCATCCGAGCCAAAGGGGTCTGCGGAGGAAGGCATGAATCATGTAAGAATCACTGTCCCTAAAGAGGGTGTTGCAAATTTTTGCCAGCACCACCATATACGCAAACTCGCCCTCTTCGGATCAGTACTGCGTGAGGATTTCGGGGCGGAGAGTGACGTGGATGTATTGGTGGAATTCGAACCAGGACACGTGCCCGGCTTTATCCGTTTAGCGGGCATGGAGTTTGAGCTTGAGGAACTATTCAGCAGACGGAAAGTGGACCTGCGGACACCAGAAGACTTGAGCCGGTATTTTCGCGATGAAGTGGTGGCCACGGCGATGGTGCTTTATGGATAAGGCCGATGAAATACGGTTACGTCCTATGCGGGGGTGCGGTGCGGGATGCCATCAGTTTCGCAACACCTATCTATCAAATCATCGGGTTTTCGCACCAGTTGCCAATAAAGCCCGGCCCATGAGCAGGGTTTGAATTATGCTTCTGTGAGTAGTATCATTATAATAGTATCATCACTAGATGAAGAAATTGATACTCTTGAGAGGTGATGAAGATGGGTGTTTATTCTAAGGCCAAGGCAAAGAGTGGACCTCTTCGCACCAAAAGGGTTCAGACGGTCCTCACCAGTGAGCAATACGAACTCCTGTTACAGATAGCCAAGAAGAAGCGCAAGCCGGTGAGCGCCCTCGTGCGTGAGGCGCTTGAGGCGGGATGTCTTAAGGAGGAGCTCCGCACGCAGCGCCAACACGCTCTAAAAGGCCTCCTCTCCCTCAAGGCACCGGTGGCTGATTGGGAGAAGATGGAGTCCGAGATCGTCGAAGGGGCCATGGATGGGTAAGGTCTTCCTGGATGTGAACATCCCCATGTACGCCGGTGGCAAGGGGCATCCCTACAAGGAGTCATGTACTTGGATCATGGCCGAGGTAGCGGAAGGAAGGCTTAAGGTAGCCACGGACACCGAAGTTATCCAAGAAATCCTCTACCGCTACGGGGCAATAAAGCTGTGGGAAACCGGCGTGGCGATGGCTAACGCTGTCATGGAGCTTGTCCCCGAGATCTACCCTGTCAACTTAGCCGACATTCGCCGCGCGGTCAATCTCTTCCAAACCTACGGGCCAAAGGGGGTTACTGCCAGAGATGCACTTCATGTAGCCGTGATGATGAATAAGGACCTAAACGAGATTCTCTCCACTGATTCCCACTTCGATCTTATCAAGGAAATAAAGCGGCTGGACCCCAAAACCCTCTTTCGTCAAGGCAAAACAACCAAGAAGCCACCTCCTTGAGGTGAGGAAGTCTCCTGAAATGGATTGGCTTCTTGTCTTCACCGGTGAGTCTTGCCTCGGAGAGCATGCGATCAAAGACCAACAGTTCATAACACTGTCTCTGTCGACGAACCCTCCTGTTTTTTTTGCTTGCCTGCCTGTCG
>JAGLXM010000112.1 GCA_023132915.1 Candidatus Bipolaricaulota bacterium | reverse complement strand
CCCCGTGGGCGTTGCCAGAGGACCTGGGCGGCACGGGCTACGGACAAGCACTGGAGGACGCGCAGGATCTGATGGCCAACGCCGGCTATCCCGAGGGTGAGGGCTTCGAGGTTGTGCTCATGCACAACGTCTCCGAGGGCCACGCCAGAATCGCTCAGGCTATCCAGGCCATGTGGACTGAGGCCTTCCCCAAGGCTAAGTTTATTGTCGAGACCATGGAGTGGAAGGTCTACCTGAAGGTCATCGAGAAGAGCAGCCCGCTAGCAGACATGCCACACGTGTGGCGGCTGGGCTGGTGCTTGGACTACCCGGATCAAAACAACTGGGTCCACGAGGTGGTAAACCCCGAGGAAGGTATGAACCGGTACCGCATGAGCTATGACGATCCCTTCGTTGGTGACCTGATCAAGGAGTTCTCGGCACTCACCATCCAGGCCGGAGCCGAGGGAGATCCTGACGTTCGAAAAGCGCTCTATAAGCGCGCGGAGAAGCTGGCGATAGACGAGATAGTCGCCATGGCGCCTATCTACTACTACACTTATGTATGGATGGTCCAACCGTGGACTACGGTCTCCTGGCACGACACGATCCATTGGGAGGCGTGGTCCGTCGATGTGGCGGTGAGGGGCTTCTAATAACGCTCACTTAAAGCCTTCATAAGAGGTCTAAAGGGCCTTCCCATACGGGGAGGCCCTTCTTTCTATACGGGAGCCTGAATTTCATACACCAAGGATCCCTTTCCGTGTCTCTACACAGCGCCTGTGTCCGAGCTGGACGGACACACTGGGAAAAGACATCTCACCGCCCCACGGACACGTTGGACGCCATCTCAACAGACAGACTCGAACAGGCTGGCCGCGCTTTGACCCTTGCCCTGATGATCATGGGGCGAGAAACCCGGTATTAATCTACCTTGTTTGTTCTCCAAGGGAAAGTTGGTCTATAGTTGTCGACTGTACGCCGAAAGACCTGCCCGCTATGGACCTATACCAGAGCTCTCACAGCGAGTGGTATTCGCCCGCGTGTTTCACCCTCTTCGCGGTATAATTAGGAGGTCATGATGCGACGATACAGTAAGTGGGGACACTGGTTGGGGGTAGTGTTCCTTGCCTTGGCAGTGCTCGGTTTGTGGGGTTGCAGCCCCCGCAAGACGGACCCCATTCGCTCGGGCTGGAGCCGGAGTATCCCGGTAGGTGAGGCCAGTGCGCGGGAGGCACCAGCCATTGCCGTGAACGAAGATGTGCGCTGGTTGGTTTGGAGCGGTCGCGCCGACGGCAATACGGCCCTCCTCCTGAGTCACGTAGACGTGCAAGGGAAGGTTACATCACCGGCCTCTCTCCCTATACCCCTCAATCGCCCGCACGCACCGCGCCTCTTCTCTACAACCGACGGCCTGTACCTTTTCTTCTTAGCGCGTGAGACTTCAGATCGTAATCGCCTCTTTATGCAAAGCTTAAACGTTGAAGGGACCCCGGTCGGAGATCCTGTTCCCATTTCGCCCTTTAAACAACGGCTTGAAGCCTATGATGTGGCCGTACGTCAGCGCGGCTTCTGGGTCTTCTGGAACGTGACAGAAGGTGGCCTCTGGGCGCAAGCACTGGATGACCATGCGACCCCGCAAGGTTCAGCGGTACTTCTTCACGAGCTGGGAGGACCACCTAGTGCCCTGGTGGATCAGGCGGGCAGGTTGCACGCGGTCTGGCTCGCCATCCCCACCCCAAACCGCCGGGCTCTTATGTATGCCACCTTCCCCGAAGGTCACCTGACTGAAGTTCCCGTCCTTAATCTATGGGAAACCGGGGCAAGCATCGGCTCAATCTTTTCTCCCCCAGCCCTGGCCCTGGAAGAAGACTGGGTATACGCCTTTATCTCTGTGGAGTACCGGAGCGGTCTCAAACAAGGAAGCTCAGAGACGTATGTCACCACGTTTCCCATTGACTCAGCGGCGCAGGCACAGACATTCCTGCTCAGCTTGCCCGATCGAATTCCAGAGGACTACACATGCTGCACAGAGGGATTAAGCTTGGCTCCCTTACCACCCGAGGGTGCACGCCGCCCCACAGATACCCTTAGTCCGGCTACAATTCCAGGGCAGCGTGAGTACGCTTTGGTGGGTGTGGGGGTGAAGATGGGAAGCATCGA
>JAGLXM010000111.1 GCA_023132915.1 Candidatus Bipolaricaulota bacterium | reverse complement strand
TGAACCGCCCCGGGTTTTCCGGAGGGTTTTTTACGTGAGTCCGGTTACCATAACCGGAGCCTCCTGGTTCTGATAGTATATCTCCTCCAACTCGGCGGGTGGAATGTTACCGATCGGCTCAAACAACCGCCGGTTGTTGAACCAGTCCACCCAGTCGAGGGTCTCGAATTCCACATGGTCAACATTCCGCCAAGATCCCAGTTTATGAATCAGCTCCGTCTTATACAAGCCGATGATCGTTTCCGCAAGCGCGTTGTCGTACGAGTCACCGACGCTGCCCACCGATGGCGCAATACCTGCTTCAGCTAAGCGTTCCGTGTAGCGGATGGACAGGTACTGTACCCCCCGGTCGCTGTGGTGCACAAGACGCTCGATGTCGGGACGAGCATAGAGAGCCTGCTCCAGCGCGTCAAGGGGCAGGTCGCTGCGCAGCGACCGCGACACACGCCAACCTACGATCATTCGCGAGAACACGTCGATGATAAACGCGACGTACACGAAGCCCGCCAAGGTTGCCATGTAGGTCAGATCCGCCACCCACAGTTGGTTCGGCCGGGTGGCTGTGAAGTTCCTTTTCACCAGGTCCGCCGGACGCATCGCCTCTTCGTCGGGAATCGTCGTCCGCGTCTTCCGACCCCGAACAGCTCCTGCCAGACCCAACTGGCGCATCAAACGCTCTACCGTGCAGCGAGCTACTTCGATACCCTCTCGGCGGAGCTGACGCCAAACCTTGCGGGCTCCGTAGACCCGGCGGTTCTCATCCCATACCCGTTCGATTTTCTCGCACAGAACAGCATCTCGACGGTCACGCTCTGGCAGCCGCGAGGGATCGGCCTGGCGAGCCTTCTGCACATAATAGGTCGACGGGGCGATCGGCAGCACAGCGCAGATCGGCTCGACCCCGTAGGCTTCTCGATGCTCATCAACGAATGACGTCATCGCTTCGGTCGCCGGTCGAGCTCCGCTTGGGCGAAAAAAGCCGCTGCTTTGCGTAGGATCTCGTTCGCTCGGCGTAGCTCGCGGTTCTCCCGTTCTAGTTCCTTGATCCGGGCCCGCTCATCGCTCGTCAGTCCACCGCGCCGACCTGTGTTAACCTCGGTCTGGCGCACCCACTTCCGAAGGGTCTCTGGGGTGCAGCCGATCTTGCTCGCGATCGAGCCGATCGCCGACCACTGAGAATCGTAGTCCCGTTCGTGCTCCAACACCATCCGAACTGCCCGCTCCCGAACTTCCGGGGAATACCTGTTTGATCGTTTCATGGCTCCATCCTCTCAAGCAATTTAGTCTCCGGAAAAGCCGGGGCGGTTCA
>JAGLXM010000110.1 GCA_023132915.1 Candidatus Bipolaricaulota bacterium | reverse complement strand
CGTGCAGCAAGACAGGCCGCGAGGATAACCTCCTCGGGGGACGACTCTCCTTCGACCAGGGTGAGTGGGCCGACGGTATCGATTGGCTCAATCATGACCCGCCCGGTGACAAACCCTTCAAGGATCTCGTTCTCGCGTTCATTTCGCCCCACAATCACCTTCGCACGATCCGAGAGGCGGAAGTGCCGGCCGTAGCGCAGGAGGAGGAAGTCCTGTTCTTCCATCGCATCCTTCCCAATGTGCGAAAAAACGTCGCGTAGCCTTGCAGCATACACTTTCTCCACAAGAAGACACCCTCCAGCCGATTGCCTGTAGCCCTCAATCCCAAGGCGGGTGGCAAGCTTTATCTGCTCCTGCCGGCCCCTTCCTTGAAGCGCCAACAGGTTCTCGCAGTGGATCCATCCCTTCTTTACCGGTAGAGCCTCGGGGAGGAGATTGGCCGAGAGGGGGCGCAGCAACCGATCTTTAAGTCCGCTCTCCTCTGCAATGCGCATGAGTGCGCGAAGGTGTTGAGACATCGGCCGCTGGCCCAATACCTCCCCGGTGATGACAAACTGTGCCGTCTCCTCCTCCATCACCCTCTTTGCTGCCTGAAGCATGAAGATGCGGCAGTCGATGCACGGGTTCATGCCCGCGCCATACCCGTATCTCGGGTGGCGAACCACCTCTAAATGCTCCTTGGAGAGATCAACGGTGCGTACTTTGATCCCTGCGTCCTCTGCCGCTTTCGCCACATGTTGGGAGCGTTTTTGATCGGTATCGAATAGAATGTGGATGTGAAGGCCGATCACTTCAATCCCCAGGCTCTGGACAAGAGCGGCGGCGAGGGTGCTGTCGAGTCCCCCTGAAAGGAGAGCGATCGCTTTTGCCACCTCGTTGGGACTGCAAGCAAGTTCACTTCCACTCTGCATTTTCTTCATTGAATCTTCACATTCCATTTTTATAATTATACTGCTTTACAAAGATAGGTAACCACTTGAGGAGGGATTCAGTATGCGCAAGGGTTGGATCTTAGGGATCCTTTTAGCACTGATACTGGCCACAGGCGCATCGATTGCGTGGGTGGGAAACCAAGATGGGAAAATCACTATTGGGACAGAGGTTGCTCTTGCCCAAGAAACATCGGTCAATCAGGCAATCACCGATTCCGGACAGTCAGCGATTAAGCAGGCGATCGCCAACGTGGGGCCAGCAGTGGTCCGGATCGATGTCACTGCGGTAGTCAGTTTCACCAGCCCGTTCGACAATTTCTTCAATGACCCCTTCTTCCGTCGCTTCTTCGGAGAGCCGTTTAACATCCCCCAGGAGCGGGAGCGGCGTGCCATCGGCTCGGGTGTGGTGATTGAGTACGCCGGTGAGAAGTTAGTCCTGACAAACGCGCACGTGATCGACCAGGCGACAACGATCCGGGTGACAAGTCTCGATGGACAGACATGGACCGCTCAGGTCGTGGGAAGCGACACCCAATTGGATGTCGCTGTTCTAAGGCTCGATGGAGACACCACAAAGTTGGCTACAGCGAAACTCGGAGATTCCTCGAACGTCGAGATTGGGGACTGGGCAATTGCAATCGGAAGCCCGATCGGACTCTCCTATACCGTCACTATGGGAATCATCAGCGCGCTTGGCCGGGACATTGAAAAACCGACCGGGATCGGGCGATACGAGAACCTGATCCAGACCGATGCTGCGATCAACCCTGGGAACAGCGGCGGGCCTCTAGTGAACGCTTCCGGGCAGGTGATCGGCATCAACACCGCAATCGCACGCCAATCGGGGGGAATCGCCATCGAGGGGATCAACTTCGCCATCTCCATCGATCCCGTGAAGGAGGTTCTCGATCAGCTCGTGGCAACAGGGAAGGTGACGCGCGCTTACCTTGGCTTGTGGCATCAAGAAGTGAGCACCTCAATGGCAGAGAAGTTTGGAGTTGCGCCAGGAGCCGCGGTAGTCGTCGAGGTGGTATCAGATACACCGGCGGAAGCTGCTGGAATCCAGGTGGGTGATGTGATCACCAAGATAGATGGGGAGGTGGTCACCCATGACAACCTTAACCGTGTGATTTCGGCAAAACCGGTGGGGGGCACAGTGGATCTGGAGATTGTACGCGACAAGGAGACGATCCACGTCACAGTCACCCTAGAAGAGCGCCCAAGTGAAGAAGAACTCTATGGTAGCACGGCGCCCGGGGCGACCGAATCGCAAGCGGTTATGAAATTTGGCCTCACCGTAGGGGAAGTAACTCCCAGCCTCGCCCAGCGTTTGGGATTGCATTCGTATCAGGGAGTTGTCATAATTGAAGTGGAGTCAGGGAGCAGGGCTTACTGGGCTGGGTTGGAGGTCGACGCCGTGATCCTTGAAATCGATCGACAAAAGATCACCTCGGTCGATGACTGGAATGAGATCGTCCCGGAGATGGATGAGGATGCCAACCCAATGTTCACCATCGTGCGAGATGGAAGGACCCGGTTCTTACCCCTGGAATAGGGCAAACCAGTTGCGGAGAGTGGCGCAGCTTGGTCAGCGCGCAGCGTTCGGGACGCTGAGGTCGCCGGTTCGAATCCGGCCTCTCCGATTTATGGTGCGGGAGTAGCTCAATGGTAGAGCACTGGCCTTCCAAGCCAGCAATGCGGGTTCGATCCCCGTCTTCCGCTCTGGTGAAGATGCGCCCGTAGCTCAGTGGACAGAGCAACGGCCTTCTAAGCCGTCGGCCGGAGGTTCGAATCCTCCCGGGCGTAAGTACATGGGGAGCGTGGCGCAGTCGGTTAGCGCACTGGGTTGTGGTCCCAGGGGTCGCGGGTTCGAGTCCCGTCGCTCCTCCCACTCATCTAAAATACGCGCCTGTAGCTCAACTGGATAGAGCACCGGTCTTCGGAACCGGGGGTTGGGGGTTCAAGTCCCTTCGGGCGTACCAAGCTTCTCTGTACCGCGTAGGCACGAGTCCAAAAGTAGTCCAGTAAGCCGTCTCTCAAGTCACTCCCCGCCAGCTTCCGGCATGGCCACCATCTTAAGGGAAGCGGGGGATGATCGTCCCGGGAATCGGCACGGCAACGTGGTCGCCCTTTGAAAGGTCGGCCGATGGTTTCCCGGCTTCGTCTTGTCGCGGTGGGTTGAGGATGGTGATCGGCGTTCCCGGTATTACACCGAGCTTGTCGAGCAGAGCAAGGCCGACCTGGGACTCACCGAGGCTGATGCAGCTTGTCACTCGGCCAAGGTATGCGCCGTTTCGGTCGACCACGGCAGCACCAGCGTGGATGGGGCGGGTTCCTCCCGCGTTTACCTCGAAACGAACGACCTCCCGTGTCATATTTGTGTATGCAGCCACGCAGTGGCTTCGGCCGATGAAGAACGGCTTGTGCAGCTTGACGTAAGGGGCAAACCCGGCCTCGAAAGGGTTGATGTTATGAGGGCCGGCAAGTTCGTTCCCATGAAGCGGTAGTCCCGCTTCCGTGCGGGTGGAGTCGCGCGCGGCAAGGCCACAGGGAAGAAGGCCGAGCGGCGTTCCCACCTCGAGGAGTTTGCTCCAGAGCCAACTCGCAGCAGCGCCATCCAGGTAGATCTCATAGCCGATCTCCTCACCGGTATAGCCGGTGCGGGCGATGAGCATCTGATAATTTTTAGCTTTGACCTCGCAGAACTTTGTCCGCGCAAGGGATGAAATGAGCAGCATCTCCCTTTTTCCTACCACTGATGCAAGGATCCTCTGGCTTAACGGTCCCTGTAGCGCAAGGTCGATCACGCCTTGCTCCGCCTTTAGGTTGCGCAGGGTCACCTTGGGCCCGGGACGACGCGAGGGGATCTCTTGATCGATCAGATAGCGCCCCTCGTTTAACCCGGTCAGCCATTCCCAGTCTTTGTCCTCGTTCACCGCGTTGACCACCACGAGGTAGCGATCATTCGCACGACGGTAGATAAAGATGTCATCGATCACGTTGCCATCCGGGGCAAGTAGATAGGCATACTGGGATTCTCCATCCTCGAGCCAAGCGGCGTAGTTTGAGGCGGCGATATTTATAAACTCGGTCGCGTACTCGCCACAGACTTCGAAGACCCCCATGTGCCCTAAATCAAAAAGGCCGGCCTTCTCACGTACGGCACGATGCTCCTCCAGGACGGATCTGTACCAGACCGGCATCTCCCAACCGGCGAAAGAGACAAGTTTGGCGCCCAGTTTTCGGTGTTCATCGTAAAGTGGTGTTCGCTTGAGGGGAGCCTCCTTCTCTTCCCACAAGAACTCGATTCGCGTCGGATCGGCTCCTGAGAGGTCAAGTAAATTCTGGCCGATGAAGTAGGACTTGTGCGTCGCAAACTGATCTGGTTTCTCGCGATAGATTTCCTCGATGCTCGTTTCTCCCCGCGCTTTGGGAGGATCAATTAAGAGCCACTCGCGCGCTTTTACTGGTATCTTGTCGGCAGAGATCTCTCTAACTAGTGCCGGGCCCTGCACCTTGCGGAAGATGTCTTTTAAATCGAACAAGATGTATCCGTCTGCCAGGCCGGAGAGCCAGCTCTTTACCCTGCTGCCCGTCTCTTTGGGGACAAGGAGGAGATAGCCTTCTTTTTTGATTCGCCCTATGACCACCTCGGAGATCAGCTTTCCCTCCTCGTCAAACAGGAGACAGCGCTCATGTTTCCCCTCCTTTAGGGTGAGGATGTCGGATGGTGTCGCCTCGTTTAAGAGCGCTGTGGCGCGTCCGCCCTGCATACGCAGGATCGTCCAGGGATCACTTCCTGGTTGAGCTGACGCGGCGTTAGAAGAGGCCTTAACCGCAGGATCGACGCGGACGAGGAGCTCGCCTACATCTGCTCGCGCTTCCTCGAGCACGGAGAGGGGGAGCTTCCCACGCGACAGATCACCGGACAGCCCAAGGTAGGAGAAGGGACGGATTGACCGGAGCACCTTGGAGATGGTCGATGCGATGATCTCCATCTCTTCCTTGCCCATCCCACGCTGCGTGGCCCACGGAGTGCCGAGGCGGATCCCGTGGGCATCGGCCGCGCTGTGGTCTCCAGGGATGGTGTTCTTGTTGCAGACGATCCCCACTAGATCCAGGATGCGCGAAGCGATCTCCCCCATCATGGTAAATCCGGTCTTGCTCTTTAGCGTCTTTAGGTCGATGAGCAAAAGGTGAGTGTTCGTCCCGCCGTAGGCGAGCGTGAGTCCTTCCTTTTTCAAGGATTTCGCGAGGTGGGCGGCGTTCTCCACGATCCGGTGTTGTAGGTCCTTAAATTCCTGCGACTGTGCGATCTTCAAGGTGACAGCGATGGCGGCGAACTTGTTGACATGGGGGCCGCCCTGTTCTCCGGGGAAGATGGCGTTATCGACCTTCTCAGCGATCTTGGGGTCGGTAGAGAGGATGACCGCCCCGCGTGGACCGCACATGGTCTTATGAGTGGTGAACATGACCACATGCGCGGTACCGATCGGATTAGGGTAGACACCACCGATCACCATCCCAGCGGTATGTGCGATATCGGCCAGGAAGATCGCCCCCACCTCATCGGCTATCTGGCGAAACTTGACCCAGTCCGGTTGCCAGGGATAGGAGGTGAACCCACCGATCAGCATCCTTGGTCGGTGCTTGATTGCCAGACGCATCATCTGGTCGTAGTCGAGCTTTCCCGTCCGCCGATCGACGGCGTAGGAGACGATGTGGTAGCGCTTGCCAGTGATGTTGAACTGTGAGCCGTGGGTGAGGTGCCCACCCTCGGTGAGATCCATCCCCATCACCGTGTCCCCAGGTTCGACGAACGCTTCGTAGAGGGCGAGGTTCGCTGCGGCACCGGAGAGGGGCTGAACGTTGGCGTAGATCCGCTCCGCCGGGTAGTCAGTGGTGGCGAAACACTCAGCAGCCCGACGGCCGGCGAGCGACTCCACAAGGTCAGCGAATTCCGTCCCTTTATAGAATCGCCAGTCGGCATAACGGCGATAAGAGGCGAGCTGTTGATCGAGTTTGGAAAGCTGTGAGGGGGAGCATTTGCGCATAGCGGGTCGAGGGTAGCCTTCCGCGTAGATGCTGGTGAAAACAGAGCCTAAGGCCTCGCGCACCGCCGGCGGGGTGAAGCTCTCAGAAGGGATGAGGATGATTTTCTCCCGCTGGCGTCGCTCCTCGGCTAAGATCAACTTCGAGATCTGTGGGTCGATCTCAGAGATGCTCGGAAGATGAGATGAGTCGCTCATGAGGGCTCCTTTTTCCAGTCGATGGTCTCGGGATGAAGTCTACGACGAAGATCATGATCTTTCCAGCAAGCCTCAGCGAGAAGGTAGAGCCCGCCGCTCACCAGTGAATGTCCGCCGAGAAGGATGGGGATGCTTGCTGCCTTTGCCTCTCGCGTGAACTCGCGCCACAGGGAATCGTCGATCAACTCAGGGCGAAAAAGATCGCTTGCGAACCGGTCCGCCGCCGGAGGGAGGGCCCCTCCTTTCGATAACAGGGGCCGGGTATCGATGATCGCGGCATCGGCGAGCCGGGAGAGCAGCTTAAAGAAGCGATGGATTCCCATCTCCTGCAATGTCTCTTGAAGAAGGATTCCCTCGTGCTTGGGATAGGCACGCATCCCTCGTCCTTCGATCAGGCCGCTCGTCCGGCAGGCGACCTCCCTCTCAAAGTGGGCCCAGGTCGCTGGGTTTATCCGGCCGATCAGATAGAGGTGAGCACTTCTGTCAACAAGCCGCTTGATCAAAGGCGGGATTGTCGGGTGTGCCAACCGCTGCTCCTCGAGGAAGGCACGCATCGCCTCTCCGCCCTTCTCTGCCGCAGCGAGAAGGAGAAGATCGGTCGGTGTGTCGATGTCAAATTGCGTGGCCACCTCACAGGGGAGGGCGAAACAGGGGAAGCCTAGATCAGAGAGGACAAATCCAAGGGAGTTGTCGATCTGCGGCAGGGCCGCTCCCAATAGGTCCTTCGCACCGGCAATGGCAGCAAAGTCGCAAGAATAGAAGTTGTTAAACAGTGCCCCGCGTTTCGCGCGCTGAGCGAAACTGATGAGTCCGGCCACTCTGTCAGTGGTGAGGAGTCCGCCACTCCCACTTCCAAAGTAAAGTAGCCCGTCGAGTCTCTCTTTGTCGATGATTTGCTTCAGCGACTTTCCGAAGTGAAAAGGCTCCTCCTTGGCCAAAGAGAGGAGGCGCACTTCCGTCCGAGAAAGCTGGCAGGCGACTTCTTTATCGCAAGTGATGAAAAAGATCCGTTCCATCCCCGCGCGATGAAGCATCGTCACAAGGTCGCGGCTGGAGGCCTCCCGTCCCTGCTCAACAAGACGCTCCCCCATGCTCTCCCCCAGAGGTGCGTGCATGATCACTGCTGCGACCTTTTTCATTTGATCTTTAACCCAGTGTTTGTTCCTTCGGTGAGGAGGTGAAGAACTTTGATTGTCCCATCCTTGCTCAACGGTTGGTTGTGACTCCCGCAGCGGGGGGAGTAGATGCAGGAAGGGCAACCGTCGGTGCATGGGCAGTCGGAGACAAGGCTCAGTGCCTCTTTTGCAAGACGCCCAAATGAGGTGTAAAGCACCTCGGTGAGCCCGGCACCGCCTTCGATTTCATCGAAGAGAATAATCGTTGGTAAGGTAGTCTGTTCGTAAAGTGGGCTGGAAACCCCAGCGATGTCTTCCCGATCACACAGGACAAGAAGCGGTGCAATCGCGATCAGCGCGTGCTCTGCGCCGTGCAAGCCACCAAGGAGATCCGCGGGGGGTAGGCCGGGTACCCCTTTTGGGAAACCCAGCCATAGGGCGTCACTCTCATAGGTGTGTGGTGGCAGATCGAGCGGCTCCACCGAAATCGTCCGATCAAAGTGGAGCGTCTTGTATCCGATGAATGA
>JAGLXM010000011.1 GCA_023132915.1 Candidatus Bipolaricaulota bacterium | reverse complement strand
TTTGTCACTGCGGTGATCGGCTTGGTGACCCTGATTGTAGGGGTGAAGCTGGCGATTGGAACTTGTAACCTGCTTGTTCTTCTACTTTCACTCCTTATCGGTGGGGCAGTTGGGACGTGGCTTAACATCGAGGTAAAGCTTACTCGATTGGGGGAAGTCTTTGAACGTTTGTTTCCCCGGTTTGCCAGTGGCTCGGTTCCCCAAGGATTCGTCACCGCGAGCCTCCTTTTCTGCGTTGGACCGATGGCGATCCTGGGAGCGCTGCGCGACGGCCTGTACGGAGACTGGCAACTCCTCGGATTAAAGTCGGTTCTCGATGGAGTCTCTTCGATGATTCTCGCGGCTGGACTTGGCCCAGGTGTCTTTTTCTCCGCTTTAGTTGTCCTTGTCTACCAGGGAGGGATCAGCCTTGTCGCACGCGCGTTCAGTGGGCCCGCTGCGGTCTCTACTCTATCGCACTCACCTGCGTTAACGGAGCTCGACGCCGTAGGGGGAGCGATCCTGATTGCGCTGGCCCTCAAACTCCTTGATCTTTGTGACCTCAAAGTGGGGAATCTCCTCCCTGCACTTGCCTTGGCGCCTCTGATGGCCTTTCTGTTTAGCCTGGTTGGGAGTTGAGCGGGGCCGCGATGTGGGATCAGGCGTTGAGGCGATTCACCGCGCTTGTTGCTCGCTATGACCGCCGCTTATGGACGCTTTTCTTCGTGCGGTTGATCGTATCAGCCGGTTTCGGCGTTGCGATGCCGTTTGTCAGCCTTTACCTCTATCGTGAGCTTCATGTATCGATGAAGGTTGTGGGGACGATCATGCTTGTCTCCGCCCTGGTCGGCTCAGTGGGGCGGATCATGGGTGGAGAACTCGCCGACCGCCTCGGCCGCAAGCCGATTGTCTGTGCTGCTATGGCGACACGAACGATCGTCTTCCTTCTGATGGCCTATGTGGTTCACATCCGAGCTTCCTATCTTATTGTCGCTTTGGTTTTTCTTTTGATCCGCTTTGTCGGGGCGATGACCCAGCCGGGGATAAGCGCCATGGTGGCCGATATCGTCAGCCCTGAGCGGCGAGTGGAGGCGTTTGGGATCTTAAGGATCGGGGGAAACGCTGGTTGGGCGCTCGGCCCAGCCCTTGGTGGGTTCCTGCTTGCCGTCTCCTACTCCTCCCTGTTCCTTGTGACGGCGGCAGCGAGCCTGATCGGTTTTTTGCTCATCCTCCTTTTCACCACGGAGTCGATACGTGTGCGGGAGCAGAATCGATTTGAGCTTAAAAACGTGCTCGACGTAGGCAGGGACCGGCAATTTCTCACCTTTTGTCTGTTCAGCCTCACCCTGTTTCTCGTGATGGGACAGTTTGCGAGCACGTTGTCGGTCTTCTCGGTGGAGTTCTTGCAGATCAGCGAGGTCGAGCTTGGGTTTTTATACACCTTAAACGGTGTGATCGTTGTTCTATTTCAGTGGCCGGCGGCCCTTCTCGCTGGACGGCTGGGGACACGGCGTGCCCTTGTCGTAGGGAGCCTGCTCTTTGCGCTTGGCTACTTCTCCGTTGGGGTCGTTCCAGGATTTTCCTTTCTTCTTGGCTCGATGGTCGTAATCACGCTAGGGGAGGTTGTCTTTTCCCCAACTGCGACAACGGCAGTGGCGAACATGGCACCCGAAGGACGGATGGGGCGATACATGGGGTTCTATGGGCTGGCCGAGGCCCTTGGATGGTCGGGCGGTCCGTTCATCGGCGGGTTCTTGCTTGACGCCTATGGGACAACCCCAGTCCTCCTGTGGGGGGCGATCGCCGGGATTGGGCTGATCGCTGCTGTTGGATTCCACGTGACCTGGCGGCGAAGTCGGTGTGGAGGTATCGGTCAATCTGATCCTTCAGCGCCGCAGTGACCCGCCCGTTTCGCTGGCCGACGTTGAGGCACCCCCAGCCGCCGGAGAAGTCGATGAACCGGTTCCCGTCCAGATCTTCCAGGAGCTCCTTTACTCTGTTTGATGATGAACGGGGCGTAGGTGGCAAGTGGAGCGGCGCAGCTTGCCTGCCTGTGGCGTTCACCTGTCTGCGTGCGAACACGCACAGGCAGGCGAGGCAGATAGGTCTGCGACGTTCTTCTTCTGCTTGACCCACTCAAAATAACAAGGAGCTAAAAAGCCTGGGTCAATCGATGACGAAGATCCTTCCCGGTGGCACGAGGGTCACCTTAAAGTTAAGCCCCTCGTAGTGCCCGCTTGCCTCAGCAATCTCCTTTAACTTTGTCTTATAGCGGCTGGAGATATGAAAACAGATCAGCTCTTTTTTCACCCCCGCTGCTCTTGCCGTAGTGATCGCCTCGGCCAGGGTGGCGTGCTTGTACTTCTTGCGGTCCTGCTCATCGAGGAAGGTTGTATCGTGACAGAGGACCTCAGTCCCCTCGATGTAGGATGGCTTAATCGGTACCGAGTCCCCACCGTAGGAGAAGAGGCGCTGATGGTAGGTCTCGGTAACCGCCTCTTTTCCCTTTTCGTGTACCAAGTGGATGATCTCCTCCTGGGAGGCACCGGAAAGTTCGGACCGCAGTCGGTGGCGGACCTCGACGATCGAGTAGCCGAGTGAGGCCTCGTTGTGCACGTGCACTGTGGGAAAGGTTTCGATGTAGCGTGGCATCTGCCCGGAAAGAAGCTCCACCTGGTCACCCGCATCGAGCGGGACCCACACAAGGTCGTAGTTCAAACGACGATTCGTCCGCCCCAGAAAAGACATCATCTCCGAGACGAGGTAGTTGTCCTTGGGGTAGTAGACGATGAGTTCCTTTTCCTTGTCCCCCATTGCGTTATTGCGGATGTTAACCAGTGAAACGAGCCCAGCGATGTGGTCGGCATGTCCGTGGGAGAGGAAGACTCGCTTGATGGCGAATGCTTTGTTTCCCAAAACCGAGCTTGCCCCCTCTCCAGCGTCAAACAGGATGCGATCAGCGTTGTAGTAAAGCCAGCTCGAATAAAGAGCCTTGGAGTACATTAAGATCTTCATCGCTACCCTCCTTCCTTATAAGAGGCGACCTCTTTCTTCGACAATGGGTAGAGGGTATCCTCCGGGCTCAATATACCTAGACCTTCTTTTGTGCTTTTCTTTAATCTCATCGTCAAAGTTGATTATAGCCTGCCCCCTGTCGTGGTTAAATCGGTCCTTTGTTGCTTACTGTCTTTTCTTCCCCTAGAATCTCCTGCGCGGAGGCGAGGTGGGATGCTCGATATCCATAGATTACGTGAAGATCCAATCGGCATAGAAAAGCGGCTTCAAAGCCGGGATCCGTCGATCGGCCTTACGGAGATCTTGAAGCTTGATGAGAAACGTCTTTCCCTGATACAGCAAGTGGAGGAGCGCAAGGCGGAACGAAACCGGGGTTCGCAAGAGGTGGGGCGTCTTAAGATGGATGGGAAGGACACCTCCAAGTTGATCGCCTCGCTTTCTTCGCTCGCCGAGGAGATTGCACACCTCGACGATGAACTGAAGCAGGTCTCGGCTCGGATCGATCACCTCCTCGCACTTCTTCCTAACGTGCCTCACCCTTCGGTCCCTGTAGGGGCAAAGGAGGAGAAGGTCGTCCTTCGTAGTTACAAGGAAAGTCCGCTGTTTGACTTTCCGATCAAACATCATCTGGAAATCGGGGAAGAGAAGGGGATCCTAGACTTTGGCCGCGCTGCGACGATCGCCGGTGCGCGCTTCCCGATGTATATGGGAATGGGGGCGCGCTTGGAGATGGCGCTCATCCAGTTCATGTTCTCCTACCACGCCAAGAACGGCTATATTCCGGTAATCCCGCCATTCCTCGCCAACTCAGAGAGTTTCTTCGTCGCCTCACAACTGCCGAAGTTCGCGGATGATGTCTACTACTGTGAGAAGGATGACCTTTACCTGAACCCGACCGCGGAGAGCCTCCTTGTCAACTTGCACCGTGGTGAGATCCTATCTTTAGAGGATCTCCCGCTTAACTACGTGGCCTACACCCCTTGTTTCCGGCGCGAGGCCGGGACCTACGGTGAAGATGAACGTGGTCTGATCAGGGTGCACCAGTTCAACAAGGTGGAGATGTTTAAGTTTACTGCGCAAGAGACCTCTTACTCTGAGCTTGACCAGATTGTCGCCGATGCGGAAGGAGTACTTCAGGCCCTTGGAGTTCACTATCGCGTGACCCTCCTTTCGACGCAGGACCTGGCGCAGCAGTCGAGCAAGACGATCGACCTTGAGGTGTATCTCCCCGGGCAGGGGCGTTACTACGAGGTCTCCTCGTGCAGCAACTGCGAGGACTTCCAGGCGCGGCGCGGGAACACGCGCTACCGCCCTGCTGCTTTAGAGAAGCCGCTCTACGTACACACCCTCAACGGATCTGGTCTTGCCACCTCGCGCCTGCTGGCTGCTATCCTGGAGAATAACCAGATGAAAGATGGACGGGTTCGCATTCCGGAGGTCCTTAAGGAGATGGTGGGGGCGGAGTTCATATGAGCGAGGTGATGGTTGAGGCCCGTGACCTGACCAAGGTCTTCAGGACGCGAAAAGGGGAGGTGCGAGCGGTTGATGGCCTTTCCTTTGTCTGCCGATCTGGGGAGATCTTTGGCCTGCTGGGCCCAAACGGTGCCGGGAAGACGACTACCCTGCGCATGCTCGCGACTATTCTTACCCCCACTTCAGGAAGCGCTACGGTTGCGTCATTCGATACCAGGCTTTCACCCGGGCAGGTGCGGGAGCGGATCGGGTTTCTCGCTACCGAGACCGGTCTTTATGATCGCTTCACTGCTCGCGAAACACTCCGCTTCTTCGGTCGGATCAATAAGCTACCTGCACAGGAGATCGAGCGACGTGGTTCGGAGATCTTCGCCATGCTCGACTTAACGCCACTTGCTGACCGGCGAGTGGGGACGTTCTCCACCGGCGAGAAGCAGAAACTCTCTCTTGCTCGTAGTATTATTCATGATCCGCCGGTCCTCATCTTCGATGAACCGACATTCGGGTTGGATGTGATGGCCGCACGGGCTGTGCTCGAGTCGATACGTTTGTTTCGCGATCAGGGGCGCACGATCCTTCTCTCCACACACATAATGCGTGTGGCGGAGAAATTGTGCGATGAGATCGGGATCCTCTACCGCGGCCGGTTGCACGCCTTGGGTAGCCTCTCAGAGTTAAAAGAACTTTTTTTGAGGGAAGACTTGGAGGAGGTCTTCTTTGCCGCCGTGGGGAGCGAGCGGACCGGCTAGGGGTTCCATTTCTTTGAAGAACGTGGTATTCTAGTTTTGTGGTAATATAAAGGAGGCGAAAATGGTCAGGAAAGTTGTTCTATCTGTGGCTGCGTCTGTGCTCGTCCTTCTCCTAATCGCCCTTGTAGTAGGGTCAAGCGGTGAAGGACTCTCACGATCAGGAAACGGCGAGCCGATCTACATCTACGGCGATGAGGCCTTCACCAGCGAAAATGGGGTGAACGGTGGGAGTGGAACAGTCGATGATCCCTATATCATTGAGGGGTTGAGACTGGTCAGCCGCTGGTCGGACTACGGGATCTACATCGACCATACCACGCGCTGCTTTATCATCCGCGACTGTGCCGTCGAACGAGCGCGTGCGGCCGCGATTTACCTAAATACGGTGTCAAACGGTCGCATCGAGGACTGTCAACTGACCCGCAACGCGAAGGGGATCTATCTCCTAAACTCGCGCGATAACACCTTTACTTCAAACCTGATCGCGGAGAACAATTATGGAATTGTGATGATGGCTAACTCTCGCGACAATGTGATAACCGGAAACAGTTTTCTCGAAAACGGACTGGATCTGCTCGACAGGGGACGCGGAAACATGTACAAGGAGGATGTGAGCGCGAAGGAAGTTGGCCCAGCCATCGAGCCAGTGGAGAAGGAACAGACTCCCGCCGCGCCTTCGCCCCCAGCGCAGACGCTTCAAGCTACGACTGACTGAGCTTTAAGATGTGGGAGAACATCCGCCTCCTTTTTTTTAAAGAGATCACCGGCGCAATTCGCGACCGCCGGACCTTAATCCTGACCGTGTTCTTCCCGCTTATCTTCTACCCTCTCATCCTTATGGTGATGGGGCGTTTTACCGCTGCCGAGCAGACGCGCCTCGAGGAGATGATCCCCACGGTGATCGTCGTTGACAAAGCGGCTGACGAGACCTTCCTCCGCCACCTGCGTTCGACACAGACCCTCTATCCCCTGTTCTACGACGATGTGGATCAGGGGCTCTTAGACCTTAAATCAGGGATCGGCCAGGTGGTGATGTCAGTCGACAAGGAGTCTGGCGGGCCAGGGATCGGACTTAATGTAGCGCTTTACTACGACCAGACCGATCAGGGTGCAACGATTGCTGCCGCGCGCGTGCGCGACTTTCTCGAAGGTTATCTAAAGGAGGTCATGCGCGACAAGCTCGACGCTTTGGGTTTTGATTACGATGAGCTCTCTCCGCCGCTGAGTGTGCGCGTGGAGGATGTAAGCTCTGGCGAGTCGGTGGGGAGGATGATTCTAAGCAGGCTCCTTCCGTATTTTATGGTGTTGGCGATCCTAACAGGGGCGATGGGACTCGGCGCAGAGATCACCGCCGGGGAGAAGGAGCGCGGCACGATCGCCACTCTCCTTGTCAGCCAGCTCTCTCGCACGCAGATCGTCCTTGGCAAGTTTCTTACCATTCTCACTGTCTCACTTGTCTCCTCGCTCTTATCGGCAGTCGGCCTCCTGATCGGAGTCCGCTTCTTCGGCGGGGGACTAGCGCCTGTGGGAACGGTGGCGACCTTCTCCCTCGGTCTTACTGACCTTGGTTTCATGCTTGTTGTTCTTGTCCCACTCGCCGTTATCCTGGCTTCACTGGTCGTGATCGTGGGAAGCTTTGCTCGCAGCCAGAAGGAGGCGAGTACGTACCTGATGCCGATCTACATGGTGATCATCCTTGTTGGCTTGATCTCGATGACCGGCGGAGTGAGCTTTGTTGGCACTCGCTTTCTCATCCCAGTGGCGAACGCCATCTACGCACTACAAGAGATCATTGAGGGAAACCTGCAGATCTTCCATTTGCTCTACACCCTTGTGGCGAACACCCTCTGTGGTGGTCTGCTGATTGCTGCTTCGATTGGACTGTTCAAGCGTGAGGCGGTCCTGTTTCGAAGCTAGGTAAAGCGGCATACACGTCTATATCTTTTGGCCGCGGGTGTAGCGCTTGAGGGCCTCTTGGGTGCGGCGTTTTTCGTCCTCCTCGCGTAGCTTGCGTCGTTTGTCGTAGGTTTTGCGCCCCTTGGCGAGGCCGAGCTCGATCTTGGCATGGCCGCGCTTGAAATAGAGGCGTAGAGGGATGAGGGTGTAACCGCGCTCTTTTATTTTCGTGGCCAGGCGTACGATCTCACGACGGTGCAGAAGGAGGAGGCGGTCGCGGTCAGGGTCAACATTGTGGATCGATCCCTCTTTATAGGGAGCGATGTGGACGCCCCGCAGGATCGCCTCTCCGTTCCTGATTACGGCATAGCCGTCGGCAAGTGAGCAATTCCCACTTCGAAGGCTCTTCACTTCGGTTCCAACAAGGACGAGCCCTGCCTCGTAGGACTCCCCGATATCGTACTCGTGCCGCGCTTTGCGATTTGTCGCCACAACTTTAACCGCCATGCAAGGAAGGCTATCGCAAGCATTGATATTGCGCAAGCACCGAGCCGCGATTAGGATGGAACTCATGAAGGTGCACGTGGGAACGCGCAACTCGCTCAAGGTAAAGGCCGTGCGTGCGGGGTTTTCTGATGTGTTTAGCGAAGAACCGCTTCACGTGGTGCCAGTGAATGTCGACGCAGATGTGCCCTCCCAGCCGTTTGACGAGGAGATTGTCCGGGGTGCGATTAGCCGCGCGCGTGGGGCCCTTGGAGATGCAGATTTCGGTGTGGGGATCGAAGCAGGCTTGGTGCGCTTTCCCGGTTTAAAGGAGTACCTGAGCGTTCAGTTCTGTGTGATCATCGATCGTGCAGGGAGGATGACCTTCGGACACGGACCAGGGTTCGAACTGCCCCAGGAGATCAGGGATAGACTGACTCGTGGTTCGACACTCAATCGTGAGATGAGCAGGATATCGGGAATACCCGAGATCAAGGAGAAGGGAGGCGCGATCGGTTACTTGTCGTCCGGGCGGATCGATCGATTCACTATCACCCGCGAGGCCGTCCTGATGGCGCTCATCCCGCGCATCAGCGGCGACTGGATGTAGCGTCGTAGCTTGCCTGCGACGTTGCCCTTTCAGCTTTCAGCGACCAGCTTATGTAGCGTCGCAACCTGTGTGCGACGTTTATTGGGTTTATTATCGGTCTTTCTTGAAAATGAGGAAGCCAGGAGGCCATGAGAAAAGAGATACGTCAGGGACAAGCTCCGATCAACGTCGGACACAAAACCCGACGCTACGAGGTTGCTACCTGCTACCCACAGCATGAGGAGATGAAAGCATGAATCGCGAGCTTAGGGCGGCCTACGACGCCTGCTCGAGGATCACCCGGCGGGAGGCGAAGAACTTCTACTTTGCTTTTATCACCCTCCCGAGGAGGAAACGCCGGGCGATCTACGCGATCTACGCGTTCTGCCGTGAGGCCGATGATATCGCCGACGGTGACACCCCCTTGGTCGAGAAGATCAACGCGCTCACCCGCCTCCGGGTACGATTGGCCGCGGTGACAGCGGGCGAGCCGCAAACCCTGGTCGATTACGCCCTTTTCGATACCACCGTCCGTTTCTCGGTCGATCCGAAAAACCTCTCTCAGGTGATCGACGGCGTGGAGATGGATCTTACCCTCTCCCGCTACGCGACGTTCACCGACCTTCGCCTCTACTGCCACCTGGTCGCTTCTGCGGTCGGTCTCTCCGTTCTTCCAATCCTCGCTCACCGCCGTGGACGGGGGCTCCCTGAGGAAGCTCACAAGTTTGGAGAGGCGCTCGGGTTGGGCATGCAACTAGCGAACATCGTGCGTGATGTCGCGGAGGATATGCACCGGGAGCGAGTCTACATTCCGGGTGAGGATCTTGAACACTTCGGTGTCACCGAAGAGATGCTGCGCGCCAGCGTGACCAATGAAAAGGTGCGGGCACTGCTCGCGTTTGAGATCGAGCGGGCCCGTGGCTACCTGTGCGAAGGGGAGAAGCTCCTCGCCTACCTTCCACACCACGCGCGCGGCTGCCCCATGTTCCTTTCTGCGATCTACTCCCGGATTCTCAAGCGGATCGAAGAGCAAGGCTACGATGTCTTCAGCTCGCGCGTCTCGCTCTCAACAAGAGAGAAACTCGCCCTCACCCTGCGTACCTGGATCCGGGCGTTCCTGCGATGAAACCGGTCGTTATTATCGGGGGTGGTGCAGCTGGGATCGCCGCTGCCTGCACCCTTGCCGAACGAGGGAAGAGGATCCTTCTCCTTGAACGGGCTCCACGCCTGGGCGGGCGCGCCGCCTCGTTCTTCCATCACCGCATGAGGCAAGAAGTCGACTATGGGTACCACATCCTCATGCGCTGCTGTACGGAGACGATCGACCTGGTGCATCAGCTTGGGATGGAGAGGTCTGTTTCCTTTCAAGAGCGTCTGGCAATCCCGATCGCTTGTGGATCGAAGCGCTCCCTCCTTTCCTCAGCACCCCTCCCCGGCCCGCTTCACCTCCTACCAAGCCTGATGAGATATCGCCCGCTCTCCTACAGAGAGCGGATCGCCGTTATGCGTGCCGGTCTTTTCCTCCTTGTACACGACCCGCAGAAGGACCGAACGTTCGCCGATTGGCTCCGCTGCCACGGGCAGAAAAAAAACGCCATCGCACGTTTGTGGGATCCGATCTGTATTGCCACGCTGAATGAGCGTGTGGAGTCGGTGAGTGCCCGTGCCGCTGGGATGGTCTTCAAGAAGGGGTTTTTAAAGCCGCACGGAGCTGACCTTGGCCTATTCACCGTTCCTCTCTCGCACCTCTTTTCTCGTGCGATTTCATTCCTCGCTGAGCGGGGAGGAGAAGTCCTATTAAATGCACAAGTCGCGCAGATTCTTATCGAGAGAGGGGCGGCGCGGGGGGTGAAGCTTGTAAGTGGGGAGAGGATCGACTCTGACTGCGTCATTGCTGCAGTTCCACCATACGATCTTCTTTCCCTCCTCCCACAAGCGGTCGCTGAGAACGGATACTTTGCTAGGGCAAAAGAGATTCGCTTCTCGCCGATCGTCAACCTGCACCTGTGGTTTGACCGCCCCGTGATGGAGGAGCCGTTCTTGGTTGTGATCGATTCTCCGATGCAGGCGGTCTTTGACGTAAGCCGTATTCAGGGCAAAGAGGGACCCACTCATGTCGTCCTTTCACAAAGCGCGGCGCGAGATTTGATAAACCGTCCGAATGAAGAGATTCGGAATCAACTCCTCGCCGCGCTTGAAGAACTCTTTCCAGCCGTCCGCACCGCGAAGTTCCTCGATGCCTTGGTGATCAGGCATCCTCGCGCAACGTTCCTTCCCACCCCAGGAAGCGAGGCGCTACGGCCCGAAGCTAAGACGCCGATCAACGGACTATTCCTTGCCGGAGATTACACGGCGACCGGCTGGCCATCCACGATCGAGGGGGCAGTGCGCTCTGGGAGGAACGCCGCTGCGAAGCTTGCAACTCGCTGAACTTGACCCTCGGATCGTGACAAACTCCGTAGGTTGTTGCGGGGCATTGAGAAGCAAAAGCCTCAAAAACCTAACGTCGCACACAAGGTGCGACGCTACGCCGTTTCGTTGCGCCGGGGTTTATCACCGACGTTTGATCCCCAAGATCCCTCCCCGATGTAGGATGCGATTGCACCGGAAGAGTAAATGGGTATAATCGCGGCGCATCTGCGAGGTGATTTAATTGCCCAAAACAATGACGGAGAAGATCCTTTCACGACACGTGCAAGAGGGAGCTTTGGAGAAAGGCGCGGAGGTAGGCATCCGCATCGACCACTGCTTGACTCAGGACTCCACAGGAACGATGGCCTGGCTTGAGTTCGAATCGCTCGGGCTGGAGCGGGTCAAGGCGGAGTTGGTTGTCTCTTACTGCGATCACACGTCCCTTGGGTTCAAGGGGGAGTCGACCGACGATCATATCTTCCTTCAGACGATCGCTTCTCACTACGGGGCAAAGTTCTCCAAGAATGGGAACGGGGTCTGCCACCAGCTTCACTACGAACGCTTTGCAATACCTGGTAAAACCCTCCTTGGCTCGGATTCCCACACCCCGACGGCCGGTGGATTAGGGATGCTCGGGATCGGCGCCGGAGGAATGGACGTGGCCGTGGCAGCAGGAGGGGGGCTGTTTCATCTTACAGTGCCTAAGGTGATGCGGATTGTTCTTACCGGGAAACTTTTCCCGGGGATGGCGGCGAAGGACGTTGCTTTGGAGATCCTGCGGCGAATCTCGGTGAAGGGCGGTGTTGGCTACTTTATCGAGTTTGCTGGTCCTGGGGTTAAGAGCCTCTCTGTTCCCGAGCGGGCGACGATCACCAACATGTGTACCGAAACAGGGGCAACGTCATCCATTTTCCCTTCGGACAAGGTGACCGAGGCGTTCGCGGCGATGCAGGGGCGAGGAGGCGACTGGGTGGAATTAGCGCCCGACAAGGGAGCCAACTACGACAAAACCCTTGAGATCGACCTTTCCAAGTTGAAGCCATTGGTAGCCATGCCCGGTATGCCAGATAATGTCCACGGCATCGACGAAGTCGTGGGCACGAAGATCGACCAGGTGTACATCGGCTCCTGCACCAATGGAAGCTACTACGATATGAAGGTGGCCGCGGAGATGCTCAAGGGAAAGCACGTCTGCACCGAAATCGACGTCATTGTCTCGCCGGGGTCGCGACAGGCCTGGGAGATGCTGATGGAGGACGGAAGCTTCCTAGCCCTCACCAAGGCCGGAGTCCGGATGATCGAGCCTGGTTGCAATGCGTGTATCGGGATCGGCTTTGTCCCCGGACACGGACACTTGTCGCTGCGCACGGTGAACCGGAACTGGAAGGGTCGTGGCGGGAGCAAGTTCGGCAAGATCGCCCTATGCAGTCCGCAAGTGGCAGCTGCCTCTGCTCTTGTTGGAAAGATCGCCAATCCCTGTGAACTGCCCGAGGTCAAGGTCAAGGTGGATCACCTCACCGTCGATGATTACCTGATCCTCGAACCGGCTGGCGAGCGAGTGGAGATTCGCCGCGGACCGAACATCGTTCAACTTGAGCCACAGAAACCTCTTTCTTCAGCTCTCGAGGGGGAGGTTTTAATCAAGCTCGGGGACGGGATATCGACCGATGCCATTCTCCCGGCCGGGCCACTCACCCAGCACCTGCGCTCGAACCTCCCTGAGATCGCCAAATTTACCTTCTACTACGAGGACAAGGACTTCGCGGCCCGTGCACAAGAGAAGAACGGTGGATTCATTGTTGGTGGGGATAACTATGGTCAGGGCTCCTCGCGCGAGCACGCCGCCCTTGCCCCGTGGCAGCTCGGGATCAAAGCGGTATTTGCAAAAAGCTACGCCCGCATTCACCGCGCTAACCTGATCAATGTTGGGATCATTCCCTTCCTATGTGATACCGACCGCTTGGAAGTAGGGGACCAGTTGCACCTTGATGTTTCCAAGCTAAGTGGTGATTTGGTATTGATTAACAAGACAAAGGACGACAAGCTTAAGGTGCATCACGACCTCTCCCAACGCGAAGTGGAGATGATAAAAGCAGGGGGCCTTCTCGCCTACACTGCCCAGCAGAAGTGACAAACAGGAAACATTAAAGATTGGGACATCAAGGCGCAACGCTGTTTTAATGCAGTGTGCTTTTTTCTTCGTCCTTAACCCTTGACATTGAGCGATTGGTGGGCTAGCATTTACTCACATAATGGGATTATATTCTCATAATACGAGAATAGCACCCAGATGTGAGCAACATGAAAACGCTGGAAAAGTGCGTAAGAATCTTGACCCTGTTTGGTGAACTAAACCCTTCTCTGAGTGTTGTCGACATCGCATCGCGGCTCGGTCTTCCTAAAAGCACAGCCTACCGATACATCTCCGCCTTGAAGGTGCACGGCTTAATCGAAAAAGACACAAAAGAGGGGGACTACCGTCTTGGTGCAAAGATCTTGGAGCTCGCGCGAGGTATCTCAGGAAGGCCTCTTCAACAGATCGCCCTCCCCTTGATGGAGCGACTGTCAGACAAAACAGGGGAGACTGTCATCCTCTCCAGCCTGCGCAAGCAGGAAGGCGTCTGTCTTGAGAAAGTGGAGGGACATCATGCTCTGCGGGTTTCCCACGAGCGTGGTGCAACCTTCCCACTGCACGCCGGGGCCTCCGGAAAGGTTCTCTTGGCCTATCTTGATCCAAAGGAACAGGACGAAATCATCAAACGAGTAGGACTTACTAAGTTTTCCAAGACAACAATCACCAATCCCCATCTGTTGAAGGATGAACTTGCAAGTATTAAGGAGCAGGGTTTTGCCAAGAGCGATGGGGAGGTCATTCAGGGCACCTATGGAATTGGCGCTCCTATTTTCTCTCCGTCGAGAAATGCCATCGCTGCCCTGAGCATATCTGCACCGAGCTACAGGTTGGAGGGGAAAAAGAGGAAAAGAACGATTCAATTGGTGGCGACGGCAGCCAAGGAGATCACGAATGTGCTTGAAGCACGCGGTGTGCAATAGAACTTAAAACAAGGAGGAGGATCAAGCAAGCTATGAACAGTGAGAGTTCCGAATCACTCAGGGATGGCAGCCCAATAACGATAACCGAGGAAGGGCTGAACGTCCCAGATCGTCCGATCATCCCCTTCATTCGAGGGGACGGGATTGGTGTGGACATCACCCCCGTTATGCTGAAGGTGGTCGATGCCGCGGTCGATAGGGCCTACGCTGGAAAGCGAAAGATCGAGTGGTTAAAGGTATGGGCCGGTGATGAGGCCATTGCCAAGTTCCACGGTGATAAGACCAAGGACGAGATCAAAGCGATCCCCCCTGGTGAGAGGCAGAAGCTTTACCTCCCTGAGGAGACAATCCAGGCGATCCGCAAGTACCTTGTCGCGATCAAAGGGCCACTCACGACGCCCGTGGGAGGCGGGATTCGCAGTCTGAATGTGACGTTGCGCAAAGTTCTCGACCTGTACGCGTGTGTACGGCCCGTCCACCATATCGGGACACCAGCACCGGTTAAACGTCCGCAAGACCTGAATATCGTCTTCTTCCGTGAGAACACCGAGGACGTCTACGCCGGGATCGAGTGGCGGGCTGGAACCCCTGAAGCGGATAAGGTGATCAATTGGCTTGAACAGGAGATGGGCGTTACGACCTTCCGCTTCACCAAGATGTGCGGGGTCGGCGTGAAGCCGATCAGCGAAGAGGGGTCAAAGCGCCTCATCCGTGCGGCGATCGACTATGCCATCAAAAACAGCAGAAAATCGGTGACCCTTGCGCACAAGGGAAACATCATGAAGTTCACCGAAGGGGCATTCCGCGACTGGGGGTACGAGGTCGGCAAAGAGTATCCGCAGGTGATCACCGAAGAGGAGCTAAATGAGGCCTACTCTTCTAATGTGCCGACGGACAAGATCGTCCTCAAGGATAGGATCGCTGACCAGTTTTTCCAGCAGATGCTCCTGCGACCAAGAGAATACGATGTGGTGGCAACTATGAACCTAAACGGTGACTACATGTCGGATGCAGCCGCTGCTCAAGTAGGCGGCCTGGGAGTCGCCCCAGGTGCGAACATCAATTACAAGACGGGCTGTGCCGTCTTTGAGGCGACCCATGGGACGGCCCCTAAGCATGCCGGAAAAAACAAGGTTAACCCAGGGAGCATCATCCTCTCCGCTGTTGAGATGCTCAAATACATGGGGTGGAACGAGGCTGCGGAGCTGATCCTCGCGGGGATCAAACGTGCGATCGAGTCCAAGCGAGTGACCTATGACCTGGAGCGCCAGATGGATGGGGCGACGCTCCTCTCCTGCTCCGCATTCGGTGAGGAAATCACTAACAACCTTTAAAAGAGGGTGAGGCACTGATGGCACAGAAAGGGATACGCGAATACGATGCGAAGCGTCTTCTTGCAAAGGCGGTTCCCCAGTACTCGGACGGCAAGCTTCGTTTCGATGGCAGATTGCTTCTCGTTTCGTCAGAGACCGGCCTTGCGGCCTTAGCGGAGGAGGAACCGTGGTTAAAACAAGAAAAGCTGGTTGTGAAACCTGATCAACTCTTCGGAAAGCGGGGAAAGAATAACCTGCTTCTCGTTAACGCAGACTTCGATACAGTCAAGGCTTGGATCGATGAACGGATGAACAAGCAGGTCACGATAGAGCAAACGACGGGAGAGTCCACCGGCACTCTGACCCACTTTTTGGTTGAGCCGTTCGTTTCCCACGAGGAGGAGTACTACCTTGCTTTTACCTCCAAGCGCGATGTGGATGTCATCCATTTCTCTGTTCATGGTGGGGTGGACATCGAAGAGGTCTGGGACTCAGTCATCACGATCGAGATACCGGTCATGGCTGACCCTGCGGGCATCGACGTTCTGTCGCACCTTCCTGACATCGCCAACAAGGAAGCCATTGCCCAGTTCATCAAGGTGTTGTACGCCATCTACTGCGACTACTACTTCGCCTATCTGGAGTTCAATCCCCTCGCCTTCTCTAACGGCGCGGTCGTTCCGCTGGACACGGTTGCTAAGTTGGATGACACGGCCGCCTTCCAGTGCGCAGAAAAGTGGGGGAAGATCGAGTTTCCTAAGGCATTTGGCAGCACCGCTAGTATGGAAGAGGCCTACATCGCCTCCCTGGACGAGAAGACCGGTGCATCGCTCAAATTGACGCTTTTAAACCCGAAGGGGCGCGTTTGGACCCTGGTCGCAGGCGGTGGTGCAAGCGTCATCTACGCGGACACGGTCGTTGACCTCGGCTACGGGAATGAGCTTGCCAATTACGGTGAGTACAGTGGAAACCCGACGACCGAGTTGACATACGAGTACACCAAGACGATCCTTGACCTCATGACGCGCAAGCCCGATCCGCAGGCGCGCCCCAAGTACCTCCTTATCGGAGGTGGCATCGCCAACTTCACCGACGTGGCCAAGACCTTCACCGGGATCATCAAGGCGCTTGAGGAATACAAAGACAAGTTAAGGGAGAATCATGTGAAGATTTACGTGCGCCGCGGCGGTCCCAACTACAAGGAGGGCCTCGAGAACATGCGGCGACTCGGGGAACGGATCGGCGTGCCGCTCGAGGTATACGGCCCTGAGACCCACATGACGCGCATCGTTTCCCTGGCGCTTGAGGAGGTCCGATAGTGAAAGACTATGAACTTTTCAGCAAGGATACCAAGGCGTTCATCTACGGTGCGCAGACGCGCGCGGTGCAGCGGATGCTCGACTTTGATTTCATGTGTCGCAAGGATTCACCCAGCGTCGTGGCGATGATCACTCCGGAGCGGGGAGGGTTTGAAAAGTTCTTCTGGGGGACCAAGGAGGTCCGCATCCCGCGTTTAACGAGCATCGCGGATGCCACAGCCCAGTATCCTGATGCCGACGTGATGGTGAACTTCGCCTCGCAGCGCTCCGCGTACGATGTCACTGTGGAGGCCCTCGATACGGACACGATCCGCACCGTGGTTGTCATCGCGGAAGGCGTTCCGGAAAGGCGAGAGCGAAAACTCGCCGCCATGGCCAAAGCAAAGGGTAAGTGGATCATCGGACCGGCCACGGTCGGCGGGGTGAAGGCCGGAGCGTTCAAGATCGGAAACGCCGCCGGCACGATGCAGAATATCCGTGAGGCAAAGCTCTATCGCCCAGGCTCGGTCGGGTTCGTCTCGGTCTCCGGAGGGCTCTCCAACGAGGGTTACAATGTTCTTGCCCGCAATACCGATGGGTTAAACGAGGGGATTGCCATCGGCGGGGATGCCTTCCCCGGCTCGACCCTCCTTGACCACCTGTTACGCTATGAGAGAAACCCCGCCATCAAGCTGCTCGTCTGTCTGGGGGAGTTGGGCGGGACCGCGGAGTACGAGATCGCTGATGCAGTCAAGGATGGCCGGCTGACAAAGCCCCTGGTCATGTGGGTTACAGGGACCTGTGCCAAGGTCCTCCCAGGGCAGGTCCAGTTTGGTCATGCCGGTGCCAAGGCCGACACGACCGCGGAAACAGCGGACGCCAAGAACGAGGTGCTCCGCGAAGCCAGCGTCATCGTGCCTGACTCGTTCGACGACTATCACGAAAAGATCAAGGAGACTTACGAGCGGCTCGTCAGTGAAGGAACAATCACCCCCGCCGAGGAGTTCGAGTCTCCAAACATCCCGATAGATTATGCACAGGCGGTGGCAGAGGGTCTCGTTCGCAAACCGACCAACTTCATCTCAACGATCTGCGACGAACGCGGCGAGGTGCACAACTACTGCGGTGTTCCTATCGACGAAGTGATCGGGAAGAACTACGGGATTGGTGGTGTGATCGGGCTCCTGTGGTTCAAGAAGGATATCCCGACCTACGCGCGGGAGTTCATGGAGATGGTCCTGCAAATCATCGCCGACCACGGACCCGCCGTCTCCGGCGCCCACAACACCATCGTTGCCGCTCGCGCCGGCAAGGATCTGCTAAGCTCACTTGTGAGCGGGCTTTTGACCATCGGGCCACGCTTCGGCGGTGCGGTCAACGGCGCGGCAGAGCACTTCCTCTACGGGTCGCGCAGCAACATGGCACCGCGTGAATTCGTGGCCCATATGAAGTCAAAGA
>JAGLXM010000109.1 GCA_023132915.1 Candidatus Bipolaricaulota bacterium | reverse complement strand
GGTGGGTTGCGCTACGTCAAGGCCCTTGGCTTACACTTAAAGGAACGGGGGATTGTTCAGGTGTCGATGAACCTAACCAACTTCAAGAAGACCTCGATCCTTAAGGTCTTCGAATTTGTAAAGCGCGAGGCGGAGCGTCGTGGGGTGATGATTCTGGAGAGTGAGATCGTAGGAAAAGTCCCTCGTCAAGCGCTGTACGACGTCGCGGCTGCCGCACTACAGCTTAAGGAGTTCTCCCCGGGGCTCCTCCTCGAAGAGCAGATCGAGAAGGCCCTTCGTGAGGATCGCTAATCGGGAGGTCTCCCGTATCACAGTTGTTGGGTTCGGCCGCACCGGCCACGCAACAACGGAGTTTTTTCTCTCCCGGGGGGTGAGGACCTTTGTCAGTGACTCGGCCGTGCTCTCCGACTCCGATCGCGCCTTCCTCGCAAGGCGAGGAATCCCCTACGAAGAGGGCAGGCACACCGAGGCGGGACTTGCTGACGCCGAGTTAATCGTGCTCAGTCCGGGTGTCAGTCCCACTCTTCCCTTCTTTGCCAAGGCCAAAGAGCGGGGGATTCCCATCCTATCGGAACTTGACCTTGCCTATCAGGTTAGCCCTGCAGTGCCAATTATCGCTGTTACGGGTACGAACGGGAAAAGTACTACGGTGAAACTCATCGAGGCTCTCTTGCTCCAAAACGGTGTCAAAACGGTCGTCGCTGGGAACATCGGGATCCCATTCATCTCAGTTGTCGATCGTGCGACCGCCTGCAATGCGATCGTCCTTGAGGTCTCAAGCTTCCAACTCGAACAGTCGACCGTTTTTCACCCCCAGGTGGCAGTCCTATTGAACCTCACCCCCGATCACCTAGACCGCCACAAGACGATGGCGGCCTACACGGCCGCCAAGGGGCGCCTCTTTCTGCACCAGACATGCAAGGATACCGCCATCCTTCCAAGCGATCTTGCCGAAACCTTCCCCAAGATTCAGGCACGACGGGTCCTCTTCGACCGGCTGGATCTTCCCTCACTCCCGTTTATCGTGGATCTTCCCCCGCATCATCGAGCCAACCTGCAGGCAGCAATCGCTGCCTGCTCCGCTCTTGTTGCAAACTTCGATCCCTCTCATATCCGCCTCGAAAACCTCCAGGAAGCCCTCTTTCTTCCCTTCCGTCTCTGTAGGAAAGGGGAAATTAACGGGGTGCGGATAGTGAATGACTCCAAATCGACCAACGCCGCCTCTACGTTGGCTGCACTTAGAAGCTTTAACGAGCCGCTCGTCCTCATCCTCGGGGGAAGACACAAACAAGCTGGATACGTTCAACTTTGTCAAGCGATCGCCGCTTGTGCCGTGCGCAAGACGATCCTCTACGGTGAGGCCGCTGCTTTCCTGCGAGAGACTCTAAAGGCCGCCGGTTACACACGGGTGGCGGTCTTTTTTGATCTTCAAAGTGCCTTCGAGGCTGCACTCGCCGCAGCCCAATCCGGAGATGTTCTCCTCTTCTCACCGGCCTGCTCCAGCTACGATCAGTACCAGGATTATCTAAGGCGGGGCGAAGCCTTCTCTCGCCTCGTACGCGCACATCCCTCCTTCTCACCCCTACAACAAGGACGCTAAGTCCCCTCCCTCCAGGACAGGTGTCCCGTCCTGCAGTCGCGAACTTTCTCCCCTATCCCGACAGCGTTCCTTCTACCAATAGGACAACTGCGGTATCCATCTGGAAGCGCAGGGAAGGCGAGGTCAGCTGCACATCAACCCCTAGCGAATAGTACTTCTTCAGGAGGCGAGAGTGGAAGGACGAACTGACAAGGGAATGGTGTTGGTCACTTCTCTCCTCCTCTTATATGGCCTAGTCATGGTTTATAGTGCGAGCGCTCCCTTCTCCCTAAGGCACTTCCACAGTGATTCCTATCTCTTTTTAAAGCAGCTTATAGCAGCGGTGATCGGAATCGGCCTCCTCGCCCTCTTCGCTCGTTTCGACTACCACCGTTTAGAACATTTAGACGATATCCTCCTTGTTGGATCGTTCTTGCTGACGGCAATAACCGTCCTTCCTCTTCCGGGTGTGGGCGACGGCCGCTGGCTTCACCTGGGACCGCTCGCGCTACAGCCGACTGAGCTACTCAAGTTCTCGCTGATCGTCTACCTCGCAGCAACCATCGAACGTAAAGGAGAGCGAATCACGTCTTTTGTAGAGGGAGTCCTTCCATTTGTTATCGTCCTCCTCGTCATCGCCGGAATAGTGATGAACCAGCCCGACTTTGGAATGATGCTCCTCTTCGGAGCGCTGACCGCGGTGATGCTCTTCCTCGGCGGAGCGCGAGTTTCTCACTTGATCCTTCTTACTGTGGGGAGCCTTCCCTTTATCTACCTTGCGGTACGGCTTGCTCCCTATCGCCTGAGCCGGATTATCTCCTTTCTCAATCCGCACATGTATAGTACCTCCTCCGGATATCAGACGATTCAGTCACTGGTAGCCATCGGGTCCGGAGGGATCGTCGGTCGGGGCCTTGGAGCGTCGCGGGCAAAGCTGTTTTATCTCCCCCAATCGTACAACGATTTCATCTTCTCAATCACAGCGGAGGAGTTAGGCCTAATCGGGACGCTGGTGTTGATCGGTTTATTCTCCACCTTCGTCTGGCTCGCCTTTGGGATCGCCAGACGGGCTTGTGATCGGCTAGGAACCCTCCTGGCATTGGGAATCGGGTTCACCATCTCCTTTCAGATCATCCTTAACCTTGGGGTCGCATTGGGGGTCCTCCCGGTCACCGGGCTCACACTCCCATTTATCAGTAACGGCGGTTCCTCGCTACTCGTTACTCTGGCCATGGTCGGGGTGTTACTCAACGTCTCAAAGCAGGGAGGATGAGGATGCGAATCCTAATAGCAGGCGGAGGAACAGGGGGGCACTTCTACCCCGCGCTGGCCGTGATGGAGGAACTTTCGCGCCGCAAGAGCAAAGCAAAGCTCGCCTACATCGGTACCCGCAGGGGAATCGAAGCACGAATTCTCCCATCCTATCCTCAGATTCACTTCTACCCGATTCATGCACACGGCCTTCAGCGTGGCCACCCTTTACAGAACTTATATGCCCTTCTTGTACTAATCGTTGCCCTACTGGAAAGCCTCGCCATTCTCCTTGATTTCCGCCCACAGGTCATCATCGGAATGGGAGGGTACGTCTCCTTCCCAGCGGTCCTGCTCGGATCCCTGCTGAAGAAGGTATTTCCTGTGCGGACTGTTATCCACGAGCAGAATGCCGTCGCCGGACTGACAAACCGCCTCCTCTCCCCGTTTGTTGACAAGGTGCTCGTTTCCTATCCTCAGACCACACGAATCTTTACATGGGCAAGGCGAACGGTGGTAACCGGAAACCCCATCCGTAAGGAATTCCTCCTTGCCAAGAGGAGCGAGGCACTCTATCACAAGTTTGATCTTGACTCGCAGCGTCGTACAGTCCTCGTCTTCGGTGGTTCGCATGGCTCAGCCGCGCTGACCACCGCCGTTCTGCGTGCTAAAGCCCTCATCGCCCAAAACAGAGGGATTCAAGTCCTCCTCGTCACGGGAAACACTGGCGAAGAGCAAGCGATCAGGAATGAGCTCCTTCAGGCAGGTGTGGAGAACGTGGTCGTGCGCCGTTACATCGACCGGATGGGAGAAGCATTTGCACTAGCTGACCTGATCGTCTCCCGCGCTGGAGCGACCACACTTGCCGAGATTACCTCATGCGGGAAGCCAGCATTGTTGATTCCGTGGGGAGGTGCAGCCAACGGACATCAGTGGAAGAACGCGCGCGTCCTCGAGGAAGAAGAGGCTTGCACCCTTGCCAAGGAGAAGGAAATCTTGGAGCAGGGTTTAGCAAAGCTCATCGAGCAGATGCTAAGTGATAAAGAGCGGCTCACTAGGCTGGCGAAGAATTCCCTGCGCCTTGGCCAACAGCAAGCGACGGCGTCGATACTAAGCGAAATCACTGCTTTGGCGAGGGAGGCGCGAACGTGATCAGTGCGGGGAAGCGATATCACTTTGTGGGTATCGGCGGGGCAGGAATGAGCGGACTTGCTGCAGTGATGATTGCCGGGGGGGCAAAGGTCTCCGGCTCGGACCTACGAGAAAATGATGAGATCCTACAATTAAGGAGAGCAGGAGCGCGTATCCACCTCGGCCATGACCCCAATCTTCTCGATACAAAAGTCGACGGCGTGATCGTCTCCTCAGCGATCGGGGAGGAGAACGCAGAGATCAAGGTAGCACGAGAGCGCGACGTTCCCGTAGTGCGCCGCCTGCATGCCCTGGCATCCTTGCTTCGTAGATATCGCAGCATCGGTGTTGCTGGTACCCACGGAAAGACGACCACCACTGCCATGCTCGCCACCATCTTAAGCAAAGTGAATAAGGATCCGAGCTACCTCGTCGGTGCGCACTGCCCTGGGTTAGGGGGAAATTCTCACCTCGGCCGTGGGGAGTTCTTCATCACCGAGGTGGACGAGAGCGATGGGCTATTCCTCGCCCTCCATCCAACGGTTGGTATCCTCAACAACATCGGCCGCGATCACCTGAACACCTACCATACCCTTGCAGCTATCAAAGAGGGCTTCACACAGTATATTCGCCAGTCAGAGAAAGCCGTCCTGGCAATCGACGATGCAAACGTACGCGACCTAGCAGGGCAACTGCAAGACGCCCTCACTGTAGGGCTATATCGAGGAGCTAAGCTTCGTGCTACCGGAGTCATACACCATCACTTCCACACCCACTTTAATCTCGTTGACCGTGGGAAGCCGATCTGTCCAGTCTTCCTTCCAGCCCCTGGGGATCACAACGTGCGCAATGCCCTATGTGCCATTGGCGCTGCCTCTCTTGCCGGCGTTTCGCTTACTGATGCCGCTGCCGCTCTTAACGGGTTCCGTCTCCCGCGCCGGCGATTTCAACTGCTAGAGGAAAACGGGGTAACTGTGGTCGATGACTATGCCCACCTCCCCGAGGAGATCGAGGCAACCTTGCAGGCGATCCGCGACGGATGGGATGGGAGACGAATCGTGGCCATCTTCCAGCCGCACCGCTACAGCCGCACACAGGCAATCGGCGCCGAGTTCGGAGATGCGTTCCGCCAGGCTGACACAGTAATCGTAACATCGATCTACCCGGCCTCGGAGAAGCCAATCCCCGGTGTCTCCTCACGAGAGATAGTGGGGGCAATTGGATACTCCACAGATGCGGATCTTCGTTTCATCCGAAGCAAAGAGGAGGTTGTCTCCTTCCTCAAAGGATACGTCGAACCAGGGGACTTCATCATCAGCTTCGGCGCTGGAGATATCTGGACGGTGACCGAGGAGCTGTCTTGCTTCCTGAAAAAGGGACGTTTCTGCACGGTATAGACCGATCGGCCTTTACCAAGGAGCTTTGTGCGTTGCGCGGCGAACTCCGCTTCGAGGAACCCCTTGCATGTCACACCACGATCGGTGTTGGTGGAAAGGCGGCCTTCTTCCTCTCCCCAGAGAGACCTCATGCCCTCGCGGAGACGATCCGCTGCTGTCGCCGTTATGGCTACCCCTACCTCCTGTTGGGAGCCGGTTCCAACCTCCTCTTCTCCGATTGCGGCTATCCGGGTTTGATAATCTCGACGGAACAGCTACGAGGGATCACCCTTGCGGAGGGGAGCGTGCAGGTGTTTGCGGGCGAGCCTCTTCCCGCACTCCTTAACACTGTTAACCGCGCGGGAATACGCTCGCTCAACTTTCTCGCGGGGATCCCTGGCTCACTTGGAGGAGCCATCGCAATGAACACGGGCATCCCTCAACGTACAATTGGCGATACCATTGAAGAAGTCGCTGTTCTCAATCCGCATGGAGAGGTTATGGTCCTGAAAGCCAAGGACTGTGGTTTCTCCTATCGGCGAAGCGAGATCCTTGAACAGCGGCTGCCTGTCCTGTGGGCACGATTGCGCTTGGACGGCAGACCGTACGATCGGGACGAGATCCTCACACACCGTCGCGCGAGTCAGCCGCTCTCTGCTGTAAGCGCCGGCTGTGTGTTCAAGAACCCCCGCGGCCTCTCTGCCGGAAGAGTGATCGACAAGGCCGGTCTGAAGGGGCTTAGCGTTGGAATGGCCAAGGTATCTGAAAAACATGCCAATTTCATCGTCAACCTTGGCGGGGCGCGATGCACTGAGATCCGCAAATTAATTGACATTGTACGCCAAAAGGTGTATAAAAGCTTTCGTATTTTGCTCGAACTGGAGATTGAGGTCATTGACGGGTGAGAGAGGGGGAATCTAAAAGAAGAGCTATTTACCGGGTTGCTGTTATAGGGGGGATTCTTATTACTGCTGCCATCATCACCCTGTATACACCTTGGTTGCGTCTCTTTGATCTTCGGGAGATTGTGGTGAGGGGAAACTGCCACATCTCAACGGAGGAGATCAAGTATTTAGCCGGGTTCCGCATGGGGGGTAGCCTCCTGCGGACACCGGTTTCTCGTGCCTTAAAAGCGCTTGTGGGACTCCCCTGGGTGAAAGCAGCCTCTATCCAGCGGGTCTATCCGCATAGGCTAGAGATCGTCATCCAAGAACGCACGCCAATCGCGGTGGTGTCTGACCCCGCAAAAGGAGACAGCCTGCTGATCATCGGAGAGGGCGGAGTAATCGTTAAACAGACAAGTGACGCGGCTCCCACAACTCTTTTAGCAAGAGGCGTGAATCTCACCGGAGACGCTCCTGGTGCGCGACTAGTGGACGAGAGGGTGGTAGTGGCGCTCGAGTGCATCTACCGGAAGGGATTGAGCGAAGGCCCCTTCCACCTTATCGATTTCTCCGATCCCTCCTCGGTCACCCTGCATGGAGAGGATGAACTAAAGGTCGTCCTTGGGCCGGTTGACGGAATCGGACCGCGGATCGACGCACTGGCAGCCTTGCTTTTGACAATCGATCTGCCGGAGTATCGATCAATAGATCTCAGATTTGGGGGTGAGGCGATTCTTGTACCCCGTAAGGTGGTGAACAGATGAGAAAGGAAAGAGTGGTGGTCGGCCTGGATGTGGGGACCACCAAGGTTGCCGCATTGGTCGGGAACGTGATCGATGGGACGATAGAGATAATCGGCCTAGGGAAAGCAGAGTCACACGGCCTAGAGAAAGGGGTGGTCGTGGACATCGGCCGCACGATCGCGTCCATTCGCAAGGCGGTCGAGGAGGCGGAGAACATGGCCGACGTCAAGGTCGATTCGGTCTACGTCGGCATCGCGGGCAAGCACATCACCTCGATTAACAACAGTGGGACCGTCTCCATCAACCGTCCGGATCGAATCATTGCCCAGGACGACGTGCGCCGGGTTGTGGATACGGCACAGGCGATCCAACTCCCATCGGAGAGCGAGATGATCCACGTTATCCCACGCCAGTACATCGTAGATGGGCAGGATGGAATCACCGACCCGGTAGGGATGACAGGGACGCGACTCGAGGTCGACGTGCACATCGTCACCGGCGCGATCACGGCAGTGCACAACCTGGTCCGCTGCGTGGAGAGCTTAGGAATCAGAATCCGGCAGATCGTCCTCGAACCGCTTGCCTCGTCGATGGCGGTCCTCTCCTCAGCGGAGAAGGAGCTTGGGGTAATCTTGATGGATATTGGTGGCGGGACCACGGACATCAGTGTGTTTCGCGGAGGAGACATCTGGTTCTCTAAAGTGATTCCAATCGCGGGGGAGCACATCACAAATGACATAACCGTCGGTCTTCAGACCCCGATTGAGGAAGCGGAACTGGTCAAGAAGCAGGCAGGGACAGCGTTGGTTGAAAGCGTTGGCGAAGACGAGAAGATCGAAGTGGCAACAATCGGTGGAGACGAGAAGAAAACCGTCTCCCGCAAGAAGCTGGCCAAAATCATCGAGCCGCGGGTGGAGGAACTCCTCGACCTGGGGTTGCAGGAGGTGGAGGACGCCGGCTACCGTGACCTAGTCCCGGCGGGTTTAGTCCTCACCGGGGGAACCTCTCTGCTCAAGGGGATCGCCGAGTTCGCCGCTCAGCGATATGAGATCCCAGTCCGGCAAGGGAAGATCCCACAAGGGATCCACGGACTACGGGATATCGTGGAGTCACCGGTCTACGCCACGTCGATTGGGCTATTACGTTATGCCGTGGAGATGAAGGACTTCAAGAAGACCCGATTTGGGCGAAAAAGAACTTCCCTGGTTAGCAAGCTTTTCACCTGGTTCAACCGTTTCTTCCGGGGGTAACAGATGGAAGATGAGAGGAACCTCGTAATGCCGCCTGCCCGGTTGATGGTTATCGGTATTGGCGGTGGTGGCGGGAACGCCGTCGACCGGATGTACAACACCAGGGTGAGCGGAGTGGAACTGGTTGCTGTCAACACGGACGCGCAGGTTTTGGAGGTCGTCCAGGCGCAGCGCACCCTTCAGATCGGCCGCAAGCTGACCGGCGGTCTAGGGGCCGGTGGAGATCCGGAGATCGGGAGGCTCGCTGCCGAGGAGAGCCGTGAGGATGTCATGGATCTCCTCGATGGGATCGACATGGCATTCATCACCTGCGGGATGGGCGGCGGGACTGGAACCGGCGCCGCACCGGTGATCGCTTCTCTAGCAAAGGAAGCAGGGATCCTCACGACAGGAATCGTCACCCGGCCGTTCTCGTTCGAGGGGCTGGCACGGGCGGGGAAGGCAGAGGCGGGAATCGCACGCCTCTCCCAAGTCGTCGACGCGCTCATCACTATCTCCAATGACAAGCTCCTCAAGGTCGCTCCGTCAGACACCCCGATCACCAAGGCGTTTGAGATGGCCGATGAAGTTTTACGGGAGGGGGTAGAGGGGATCTCGGACCTGATCACCATCCCGGGGATGATCAATCTTGACTTCGCCGATATCGAGAGCGTAATGCGCGGTGCCGGCACTGCTATGATGGGAATCGGCGAAGGCCAGGGTGATGGGAAGACGAAGGAAGCGGCACGAAACGCGATTTCTTCCCCGCTGCTCGACGGCTCGATCAAAGGAGCGCGCAAGGTGATCATGAACATCACCGGTGGGTCTGATCTAACCCTGGAGGCGGTCACCGACGCAGCATCCCTGATCCGCGAGGCTGTTTCAGATCGGGCAGACATCATCTTCGGAACAGCAATTCGCGATGGAATGGAGCAGGTCCGCCTGACAGTCATCGCAACCGGTTTTCCGCTCTCTTTTACCGGCGAGGAGGAGGGAACACCATTCGGCAATGAGATGATGCTCGCTAAGTTACAGCAGGAGAGCCGGCTGGGGGAGGATGACTTTGACATCCCCACCTTCCTGCGCCGCCGCAGGGCGCACGAGGAAGCAACTCCTCGTCCGTGGGGAGAGAAAGGGGACTAGATCCTGGCTGCACCGCCAAGACGTGATCTTTGCGGGATTCGAATCTGGGAAGTCTTAAATAGCCTTCAGCGATCAGCCAAGTAAAATTGTTGTAAGCTGACGGCTGAATACTGAGAGCTGATTGCTGCTTTTGATCTCTTAGGAATCCAGGAGACCAGGAAAAGGATCGACTTCCTACTCTAGAGAACTACGGTTTTGTTACTCCTCCTGCACTCCTGGTTTCCTCATTAACAAAAACGCAGACAGATTTGCTTTCACCCTTTTTATGGCGATCAGCCAATCGTAAAACGTACGCTCTGCTGTAAGCTGACGGCTGAATACTGAGAGCTGATTTATGCCAGAGGTGGGAGTCGAACCCACACGACCTTAAAGGCCACGGGATTTTGAGTCCCGCGCGTCTGCCAATTCCGCCACTCTGGCTTGAACGCCTAAATATTGTAGTTCGCTTAAGTGGAACCGTCAACGCGCAAATAGCACTTTCTAAAGCTTTCTTCTCCTTGATATCCCCGACTGACGATCAAGAGTCGACATAGCATATCATCGGCCTCGTCTTAGAGCGGCGGACGACCTCTGTGAACCCAACGCTACGGAACATAGGGGCAAGGGCCATGGTAGGCGAAGAGGTCGGGCGTACCACTGGCCTTCGGTTCGACAGGGTAGCCTTCAACAATACTTCCTCCCTGGCCTCGCACGTACTTGACCATCGATAGCCACGTCGCCTACAGCGCTTCGGGCACACACCACAACAAAAGCCATACACGCGCAGCACCACACAACGGTCGCGGCGCTGTGAAGTTGACCTGACCTCGCCCTATTCCTTACCCAGCATGCCCTTTATCATGTCAAGCAGCTTATGGCTATGGATCTCCTGTTTGTAGTGGACCTCGCAGGGGAAATCGTCGCCCCTTCTGCAGTGATCGACCTGCTTTCCGATGGCACACTCAAGGGTCATGCATGGATGACCCATCGCTTCCTTGAATTTCTCGAGCTTCTCCGGCGCTTTTGGATCGGTCCCTGGTATGCGGCCGCCGATAGGACATAACCCCTTCTCCAGAAACCCGCAGACCTCACAAGCTAGACCGCACGCGCTTGGCATTTCATCACCTGGTGAATTCAACTCGTAAGTGCAACTTTAGAGATTGGTCTAAGGGGCGCGCTGCGGTAGCATCCGCAGTGTCACCAAGACCAGTGAATCAAAGGAGCAAGGTGCGAGTGTCGATTCTTCTATACGTGTTTCAACGTTGAGCTCCCTGAAGTTCGGGTGCACTCCGCTACGGAGAACCAGGAATTGAAGCCGACTCGCCACCGAGAACATCAAGTTAGCTTCCTCTTTATAGGAAGTTGCGAAAATCGTCCAACCAATCCAACCCCTCTTCTCTCCCACATCGGATCACGGTATAATTACGAAACCATGGCTGTGGTCAACAAGATCGGCAAGGTGATGAAGCGTAATCACGCCCTGGTGACCTTCGACCAGGAGCGGCTCGTGCGGGCGATCCGCCGTGCGGCAGACTCAATCGGCGGATTTGAGCAGGATTACTTGCAAGGGGTAAACGACCGTATCTTCACCGCTGGAGGAACCAATGAAGGTATTGCCGAATTTCTTTCCGATCTGATCGTCGTCTGTTTGAATGCCGAGCCGCATCACCTCGTCTCCAACTTTCCCCCGACTGTGGAAGAGATCCAAGATGCTGTCCTTCACGTCCTCTCGAGCACTGGCTTCACCGTGACCGCAGACGCCTATGCCTGCTTTCGCTGGGGGCACCACTGGGTGCGGGAGGGCGCAATCACCGAGGAGCAGTTTGTGAGAAACGGTTACCCCCCTTCCCATATGGAAAAACTCCTCGCGTGGAACCACGAGCAAGGCTGCGACACCGTAGAGGGATTGAATGAGATCGTCCGTAGCGGAAGGCTCAAGTCGCTGATCGATGCCGCTTTAGAAAACTATGAGTCTTCGCTAGATGAGGCAGCAAGAAAGGTGATCACACGGATTGAAGCTAACGATGAAATTCAGATGATCTGGATCAGTGGGCCCTCCTGTTCAGGAAAGACAACATCTACTGTCAAGCTGACGCAACGCTTAAAGAAGCACGGCCTACGTTTCCTCATGCTCAACCTCGATGATTACTTCTGGCCGCTGATCGAGCATCCGACCGATTGGATCAACGACCGCAACTACGAGACACCAGAGGCACTCGACATCCAGCTTCTGAATAGCCAGCTGCGGGCACTACTTGCTGGCGATACCGTGGAGAAGCCCTCCTACTCCTTTAAGATGGGTCGACGAGTTGGTACAAAGCCGGTCCATCGCAAGCCCGATCAGATCCTGCTTCTTGACTGCCTGCACGGCTTCTATCCGCCGATGACTGAGGGGATCGATCCCTCCTTTATCTTCCGCCTGTACATCGAGGCGATGAACCCCCTCTACGAGATCGAAGCGATGAGTCCACTCTACGAGGGAGACCGGACGGGGCGCCGCCTCACGCGGTTCGAGGATGTGCGGCTCCTGCGCCGGATGCTGCGCGATACAAAACACCGCAACCATGCAGCGTTATCGACTCTTCTTCACTGGCACTATGTGCGCACGGGTGAGTTATTCAGCATCATCCCACTTAAAGGACTGGCTGATCACATCTTAAACGGGGGGATGCCATTTGACCTTCCCGCACTGAAGCCATTCTTCTCAGGCAAGGGGAGCATATGGCCACAACAGGACAACCTCGAACAATACTCCTCCTTTCTCGACGCGCGCATTCGCTACCAACGCATCGAACGGCTACTCGAATCGGTTGAGGGACTGACCCTCTCTCAAGTTGATGATCTCAAACTGATCCCGGGTGATGCTTTGATCCGCGAGTTCATTGAAAAAAGCACCATTAAGATCCCACACAACGAATGAGTTGGTGAGACATCGCCTCCTGTTGCGGTGAAGCGAGCTTCTGTTTACCCTAGACGAGGAAGTGGGAAAAGGCGATGCCAGCGAACCTGACACCAGAATTCCTAAAGGCGCGTGAGCAGTTCCACGCAGCTCAAACCCCGCAGGAGAAACTCATCGCCCTGGAAGAGATGCTCACCACCATCCCCAAACACAAGGGGACAGACAAGATGCAGGCCGACATCAAGCGACGCATCGCCAAACTGCGCGACTCCCGCCTGCCCAAAAAACATGGGAAGAGCGCAGCATTTGACCACATCGCGCGCGAGGGGGCAGGGCAGGTCGTGCTCATCGGCTCACCGAACAGCGGTAAGTCAAGCCTGTTAGCGGCTCTCACCAACGCTCACCCCGAAATCGCCAACTATCCATACTCGACCATCATCCCTGTCATAGGAATGATGAACTTCGAGGACGTACCCATCCAACTCATAGACCTTCCCCCGATCACACTGGAGTACACTGAACCCTGGGTGTATAACCTGATTCGTCAGAGCGATCTTGCTCTTTTTCTCCTCGACGGAAGCGCCTCCGAGGATCTCAGCTCCGCGGTAGAAGAGATCTTATTACTCCTGGAGGAGCGCCATATCCAGCTTGCGAAAAGTGCGTCAGAAGAGGAGGAAACACGGGTGAAAGTGGTTCCCTGTCGAATCGTCCTCACCAAGGGTGACCTCGCCGATCACCGCACGGCGACCGAGGAATTAACTTTGATCTTCCCTGTCCTCTCCACCTCCGCGACGACAGGGGCGGGGCTGGATGCCCTAAGACAAGAGGTATTCACTACTCTTAGGATTGTCCGTATCTACACCAAGCTCCCAGGAAAGCCGCCTGACCTGACCGAGCCCTACACCCTGCCCGTCGGGAGCACCGTCCTTGACGCGGTTAAAGCAGTGCATCGCGAGTTTGTCGATAAGCTAAAGTACGTACGCATATGGGGATCGGGAAAGTTCGATGGGCAACAGGTCCCCTCCGATCACGAACTGCAGGACAAGGACATCATCGAGATCCACCTTAGTTAGATCCGAGCTGGATTAAGGTCTATCTCTGCTTTTGACAGTTCCTTCCGCACGGCGATACAGGCGGCACGCACCAGCTCGGCATTTTCTCCCTTGACCAACAGGACCTCGCATAAACGACGGGTGGGATGGGAAGCGGGACCGAGGACTTCTACCTTAAAGCGACTCAATATCGTAGAAAGCCGTTTGCGATCTCTGCGGCGCTGCACACCGCCTCTACCGGTGAGGATCAAGCGCGCCAGATGGGAGAAAGGGGGATAGAAAAGTTCCCTCCTCTCAGCAATCTCTTGCTCATAGAAGCGGTCATAGTCCCCGCTCGCTACGGCGCAGATAGCAAAGTGATCAGGATAATGTGTCTGAACAATCACCTCCCCTTTAGCAAGCCTTCCAACAAGACCGGTAAGGTACTGGTAGGTCCGCTCGGCAGCACGGAAGTCAGGCAAGGCCAGCAGTGCATCTATTCCGATTGCTCCTACAAGTCCAAGACGAGGAATCACTGGTCCCTTAGCGATCATCGGCGTTGAGACCAAGATATCAGCGCCTTCGGCTAACACCTGTTGAACGTTCCGCTCCTGGGGACGGGTTCTCAAGGTATCCATATCGATACGAGCGACGCATGCCTGGGAAAAACGATTCTTCACCTCCTCTTCCAGGCGCTGACTTCCCACACCAACAAAGCGTAACGCCCGCGATCCGCAGTGTGGACAGATCATCCGTGTGTAGGCCTTCCCGCAGAGACGACAGACAAGCTGTGCTCTCTTTACTTGGTAGGTCAGGTTCACGCCACAGTGGGCACAACGGAGCGGACGGCCACAACCCTTGCACAGGGTCGCCTGGAAGTATCCACGCCGGTTAACTCCCAAGAGTATCCGCTTACCCGCGGCGAGTGTCCGATCTATCGCAGTAATGAGAGGTTCACTTAAGATGCCCTTCTCCCTTCTCATATCCACCACTCGTACTGCGCAGCCCTCCGCGATCTCCTCGGGACGGACGAGCTTGAGTTTTCCACTGCGTGCTGCACGGAAGGTCTCAAGCGACGGCGCAAATGACCCCAAGACGACAAGATTTTTCTTTCCCCGTTCGAATGCCGCGAAACGTGCATGATAGTAAGGAAGCATCTCGTCCTGCTTGTATGCGCGATCCTGCTCCTCGTCGACGATTATGAGACCCACATCGGTTAAAGGCACAAAGAGCGCGGAGCGAGTACCGACAATCAGGTCGATCTTCCCTTGACGCGCGCGCTCCCAAACACTACCCCGTTCACCTTCAGGAAGGCCACTATGATAGAGTTCAACCGTACTTCCTAACCGCTCGTGCAAATAGGTGTAAAGCTGTCGGGCGAGGAGGATCTCTGGTGCGAGGACAAGGGCGTTTTTCGAGGCTGCGAGGGTCGCCTCGATCAGCCCAAGATAGGCCCCCCACCTACTGCGGGAGAAAAGGAGGGTGCGGCCCCCGTGAGGAAGTTGTTCGACCAATTTACCAATCCAGAGCGGTCGTTCCAATTGTTCCTTCCGTGGAACAAAGCAAGGCTCCTCCACCTCCCGTATCAACCCTTTCTGCACGAGACGACCAAGTGGCCCACGAACCTCACCCAGCTCTTCCCGCAACTGTCTCTCTGAGCAGGGGACAGAAGAGGACAAAAGGAAACGAAGAACAGCGGCCTGACGCGGTGCCCGTCGGGAGAGTAACTCCAGGTGTGAGATTAACTCCCCCATCTCCCTTGCCAATACGAAGAACCTCTTCTTATGCGCACTTACCCGTCGAGGAAGCACCCGGTTCACCACCAGGCCAACTGGGGCTAGGTAGTGTTCAGCAATGTGAGTGCAGAAGGCGAGCGTTTCTTTAGAGAACGATGGCCCTTTTGAAATTTCCAAAACCGATTCTAGCTGGCCTTCGTGCTCACTCTCTGTCACTAATGCAGCAACGATTCCCCACCGCTTGGTCTCCCGGAAGCAGACCCTCACTCGCTTCCCTAGCGCGATCTCTTTCTCCAGTTCCTTTGGTATGAGAAAGTCGAAGGTCTGATCAATCGGAAGTGGAAGCAGGACCCGCGCGATCACCAGGCCCCCCGATCCAGGTACATGCGCATACATTCCCCTTTCGAATAATTCTACCGAGTCCCGATCCTGATCGCGAGAAGCCGCTCCTCCTCCCCAGGGCAAAACCACTGGACACAAGCGGCCTAGAAGAGACCGAGCTTGATGGCGAGCATCAGGGCAACACTCCCGATAATACATGTGGCAAGAGCAATGGGCGACCCATTTCTGAGCCATCCCTTGAACGTCAGCCGCTCCCCCATGCTATCTGATAAGGAAACGACAAGCACGTTTGCCGCCGCTCCGATCGGAGTCAGATTTC
>JAGLXM010000108.1 GCA_023132915.1 Candidatus Bipolaricaulota bacterium | reverse complement strand
ACGTCTGGGAGGTATATAAACCGACGGCGAAGCGTCGCTTTGGCTACTATGTTTTACCTATCCTCTACCGTGATCGATTCGTCGGCCGATTTGACGGCCGCTACGACCGCGCCGAGAAGATCCTCCACATTCTCACTTACTACGAAGAACCTGACGGACTGCCCTTGTCGCATCCAACGATCCACACCGGGTTCCAACGCTTCCTCTCCTACCTCAGGGGGGAAGCGATCCTTCTTCCGACCGGTGAAGTTTGGAAGAAAAAGGGATTGAGCGAGTGAATGATTGAGTGATTTAGCGATTTACCCTCCGAATCTTTCAATCCTCCGATCATTCAATCGTTTAATCTCTCAGCTACCAAGCGGCATCTCGTAGATCCGCCAGGTTTTGTAACGATGGCCTCCCATCGCCTCTGAGGCTCTTAGGATGAGGTCATTATCCTCTAGTAGCATCGATGGTTCACACGTGCGGTACCCGCGTTCTCGGGCGTAAGCCAAACACTCGTGGAATAAAATGGCATCGACTCCCTGATTGCGAAACCCAGGTCGGACTCCGAAGAACATCAGACGGATGCGGGGAATGCGGCGGCGGGTCAACAGCAGGCGGGTAACACGCATAAAATCAGTATCGAACAACCGATTCCAACGAGGGCGGAATGGGACGTTTGGATCAGGAAGCGCACCGAGAACGGCAGTAAGTTCGCCGTCAACGTAAGCAAAGCGCATCAGGCCGGGGTCGGCAACCAACTTTAGACTAGCAGCCATCGCCTCTGCCTCGGCGTCAGTCAGTGGCAGGAATCCCCAGTTGTCCTCCCAGGCCTCGTTGTAGATGGTGACAATCCGGTCGACCTCCTCCCGTGCGTGAGAGAGGTCGATCCTCCGCGTTTTGATTTGTCGCCGTGCACGGACCTGAGAAACGATCCGCTCCAGCCGCTCATCCGGCATACCGGCAATCTCGATCAGGTAAGCGTGATAGTCCTTGACCTTGACCAAACCGTAACGCTCAAGTAACTGCCCATAGTAGGGAGGGTTATGGGTCAGTTCCACTGTCGGCGGCGTGTCGAAGCCATCCACAAGGATCCCTTGGTGCGACTCGTGACTTGCCGTGGAATAGCCACCTGGTCCTCTCATTGTCTCCATTCCCCTTTCTTTAAGCCAATCCCGCGCGCTATCGAGGAGCCCCCGCGCTACAGCAAAGTCATCGGTTGTCTCGAAGAAGCCGAAGAACCCGATCTGCGCGTGATAGTGCTCATTAAAGCGGCGGTTGACCGCAGCAGAGACCCTTCCAAGGAGTCTTCTCCCCGCCCGCGCGAGGAAGTGTGTCGCCTCAGCGTCCCGGTGATAGGGATGGGCCGGAGTGAGAAGGCCAGTAATCCGCAAGAGACGGTTCCCAAGAAGGTCGGCACGAAGCGGCGGGGTCCAGTTAGGGTCGCCGTGATGTAGCCGCCAGGGCACCGCAACGAATGATTTCAACCGCGGGTCGCCTAAAGGGATCTCGTCGATTAAAAAGTCCATCTCACCTCTTGCTAGTAGTTTAAAATCCACCCCATTATGCATAAACCGAGCCTTAAAAGAAAAAATGCTGCGCTTTCAAAGGGCTCACCTACAGTTACTCCGGCACAGGATGGTAACAGAACGCTTCTTTCTCCACTTTTAGAGTGGACCGTCCCTTTGGCCTAGGTTGATCTTTTCCGAAGGTGAGGTTATCCCTATCGATATGACAACAGGGGAGAACGAAAAGGTCATAAAGCTGTTGCGGTTGGTGCAGAGGCAGGCCGGCGTGTCGCGGCGCAAGGCACAGGAGTTAATCGAGGCTGGTGAGGCGGAGTTAAACGGGGGCACCGTGCGCGATCCCTTCATCTTGCTAGAGCAGGAGGCAATTAAGACCTTGCCCCGGGGGACCGCTCGCCTGAAAGATGAGGAAATGGATAGGCTTTATCACTTCGTACGCAGCCTCTCCTCCACGCTACCCCCTCGGTAGAGTTGGAACAAAAGCCATAGGGACCTATAATCCAGCCATGCGCCTTGGCATTGCTCAGATCAACCCACATGTGGGGCACCTCGATCGAAACCTTGCGGTCATCCTGGCTCGCCTCGATGAGGCTCACCGAAAAGGCTGTGACTTGGTTGTCTTCCCGGAGCTTTCTCTATGTGGGTATCTCCCATGCGATCTCTTGTGGCGAGCCGGCTTTTTGGAGCGAATGGAGGAGGCGCTTCAAAAGATCGTGCGCGCCTCAAAGGGGATCGGGGTCATCGCCGGTGGCGTCTCCTCCAAGATCCACCGAGAGGGCGCAAACCTCTCCGATCCTTCGTCCCTCCTGGATGGAGCGGCCACTACTCTGTTCAATGCCGCGTTTCTCATCGAAGACGGAAAGCTCCTCGGGCAGGAGGTCAAGCTTCTCCTTCCCTCGTTCGATGTGTATAGCGAGAAACGTTATTTCACCCCCGGCCCAGGAGCGCAGGTCTTCGACTTCCGCGGCACGCGACTGGGGATAAACATCTGCGAGGATTTTTGGGTGGACGACGGCCCAACCGATACCCAGGCGAGCCTGGGGGCAGAGTGGGTGATCAACATCTCCGCGTCGCCTTTCTTCGCAGGCAAAGCCGGTATCCGTCGAAGGTTAGCAGCAAAAAGAGCGAAGGAAAACGGGATTACCTTCATCTACGTCAATTGCGTCGGCGGGCAAGATGACATTGTATACGACGGGGGTAGCTTCATCATAAGTCCCGAGGGAAATCTTCTCTTCCAGGCTCCCTTCTTCACGGAAGGCCTGTTCGTCCTCGACCTAGAGGGGCTCGCTCCGGTTCCTCCGCCGCGCGAGGAGACAATCCCGCTTATCCACCGTGCGATCCTCCTTGGAATCCACGACTATGTCCGCAAAAACGGGTTCTCGCGTGTAATTGTCGGCCTCTCCGGGGGAGTCGACTCCGCTCTGGTCGCTGCACTCGCTGTAGAAGCGCTTGGTCCTGATGCTGTCACCTGTGTCTTCCTCCCTAGTGAGATCACCTCGCAGGAGAGCCGCGAGGATGCCCTTGAGGTCGCTCGGCGCTTATCCATAGAGCTTCTAGAGATCCCCATCGAAGGGGTTCATGCCGCATATCGTAGCGTCCTTCCACATCCACCAACCGGGTTGACCGAGGAGAACCTGCAAGCCAGGACACGGGGAGTGCTCCTCATGGCACTGGCTAACGAACGCAACGCCTTGGTCCTCGCCCCGGGTAACAAATCGGAGATCGCTGTAGGATATAACACCCTGTATGGAGACACAGTGGGGGCGCTTGCCCCGATCGCTGATTTGTATAAGACACAGGTCTACAAGCTCGCTGCGGCGATGGGGGATCGGATTCCCAAAAGAGTGGTAAAAAAGGCGCCCACCGCTGAACTGCGGCCGGGCCAACGCGACGAGGACGACCTTCCCCCCTACTCGGTTCTGGATGCCCTGCTTGTTGAGTTGATCGAGAAGAACGCCTCGCGCGAGGAACTGATCGCGCATGGCTTTCCCAAAGAAACGGTTAAAGACGTTCTTACCCGCTATTACCAAAGCGAATATAAGCGCCGGCAGCTTCCTCCAGGAATCAAGGTCTCTCCTAAGGCCTTCGGCATCGGTCGGCGATTCCCGATCACCCACGCTTATTGCGACTAACTGGTCCGGTAGGAGAGAAAAAAGCCCCGGTCAACAGACCGGGGCCATCATGTGTGGTGCAACTATTCGACCTTGATCTCGATCGGCTTCTCCTTCTCCTTGAGCGACTCCTTCATCGGAACCGTCACCTTGAGGATTCCATCCTCAAAGTGCGCCTTGATCGCGTTTTTCTCGACCATTGCACCCGGAAGCGGGAAACAGCGCTGGAATCTACCGTACCGGCGACCGATGCGGAAGTAGTTCTCCTCTTTGATCTCCTGTCTCCGCTTCGTCTCCCCGGAGACGACGAGCCTGTCATCCTCCACCTTGATCTCGATCTCCTCTTTCTTCATGCCCGGAAGCTCAGTCTCAAAGACAAGGTTTTTATCCTTCTCGTAGACGTCGGTCCGGCCAAAGCTCGGGGTGATGTCAAAACCGACTTTATCAAAGTCGCGGAAGAACTCATCGACGAGCCGGGAGAGCCCGGTTCCCCAGAAAAAGGGTTCACGCCTCAGTTCTGGAAGTCTCCTGATCATCCTAGTTTCCTCCTTTGATCTTCTTTTTAGCAGTCTCGCTGCCTAATTGCTAATTTAGTATAACACCCTGGATCACGCTTGTCAAGATAAGAGGAGAACGATACACTAGAACCGTGTTAAAGAAAGGTTTTATCGCGTTTATCGTGCTTTACCAGAAAATTGTTTCGCCGCTGTTTCGGCCGCGGTGTCGGTTCTACCCAACCTGTTCACAGTACACCCGTGAGGCGATCTCAAAGCACGGCCCGTTTAAGGGTGGGTACCTTGCACTGCGGCGGATCCTTCGGTGTCATCCGTTTCACCCCGGTGGAATCGACCCGGTGCCGTAGACTCCTTGGTTCTTACCCGTCCGATTGGCTCTCCTCCGCCGGGGTTAGGACATCGTCAGGGAGGTCCGCGCACCACCAATGACTACCTGACGTGATGGTGGGCAGCGTAATGCCATCGGTGGAATGGAGTATCTGGTAGGCAATCTGCTATCTGTCGCCCAGTCCGACTTTGCCCTTTTGGGGGACGTTTCACACACACAACTCTACGCTATCGCGGCCTTCCTTAAACCTCTTTGGTGCTCTGAAAAAACTTGCACCACTCCCTTCAATGCGCGGCCTGTTCGTCATCCCCTTGGCAAGCACGTGTAAAATCGCTATACTGCTTTACATTCTCAAATTAAAGCGGGGGTACAACATGAACAAAGCGGAGTTGGTAGAGAAGCTTGCAAAGAAGACAGGCTTTACAAAAAAGGACGCTCGGAAAGCAGTAGACGGCTTGGTCGAAGTAATCACGAAGTCGCTCGCCGGAAGAAAACCCGTGATCATCACCGGGTTTGGAAAGTTTGAGACCCGGAGGCGAAAGGCAACAACGCGCATCAATCCGCAAACCGGGCAGAAGATGAGGGCTCCGGCAAAGACGGTCCCGGCCTTCAAAGCAGGAAAGAACCTCAAAGAGGCCGTCGCTAAAAAGAAGTAGTAAACGCGCCTCCAAACGCGATTTCTTTACCGTTTGGCCGGCCAACTACGAACTCCAGGGGGAAGACCTGTTCTTCCCCCTACATTTTCTATTAATGGAGAAGAGAGTTGTCATACTTTCACCTTCTCGCTTGCCTTAAAGAGATGTCTACTTCCTTGAACTAAGCAAGCTGGGCATGATTCAAGGTTCTACAGCAACAACCCTCCTAGCCGCAATAACTTCTAAACGTAGCAAGACACGACAGCAACGGGCACGCGTAGAGATCTTATCAGAGCAATGTGGTACGCCTAAATAGACTCGAACTCTTCCTTCATCCGCTTCACTAGCTCGGGATCGGTGAAGAGATCAACTGCTGTCATAGCGAGGGCCTTGGCAGCGACAAGCATAGCTTCTTGTCCTCGCCTGGAAATGGCAGCTTGCGCGAACTCGCGCGAGTGGCCGGCAACCTCCTCAGGGCAGATCTGGATGTAGGCGTGGATCGCAGGGACGGCGTGGCTGACGTCTCCCATGTCGGTTGAACCGAGTCCGGCGTCTGGTGGAGGCGGATTGAGCGGCTCACCCAGTGTCTCCAGATTTCGCGTGAACGCCTCTCCCATAACACGATTTGGTTTCATCGCCTTGTAGGCGAGCCCCACTGTCTCGAAGGAGAGGGTCGCTCCGGTGGCGAGCGCCGCCCCTTCCGCGCAGTGACGCAGCTTCTCCAGGAGTTCGTTGCGGTATCCGTTCTCCAGTGCGCGCACATAGAAGCAGGCCGCGGCGTGCTCGGGGACGATGTTCGGCTTCGCTCCACCATCTGTGATAATCCCGTGGATACGTGCGCCATCCTTTATGTGCTGGCGCAGGGCATTTACCCCGTTGAACGTCTGGAGCACCGCGTCGAGGGCGTTTATTCCCTTCTCCGGTGAGCCCGAGGCATGGGACGCCTTCCCGGCGAACTCGATCGCCACTTCCGTGACTGCCAAGCTCCCGCGATCGACCACGGTGTGGGAGGAGGGGTGAAACATCATCGCGGCGTCGATCCCGTCAAACAGCCCTGCATCGACCATCTTCACCTTTCCCCCGCCCCCTTCCTCGCCCGGGGTCCCGAATAATACGAGCTTCCCGGGGAGCTCCGCCTTGATCGGCGCTAAGGCAAGACAGGCACCAAGGGCGGCGGCTCCGATCAAGTTGTGCCCGCAGGCGTGTCCGATCTCAGGGAGAGCGTCGTACTCACCGAGGATTGCCACCGTCGGTCCGTCACTCGCTGCTGGATAGAATGCCTGGATCGCCGTGTCCAAGCCGGCCACGCCAAGCTCAACTGAAAAGCCCTCTTTCTTCAGTTCGTCGGCGAGAAGGCGCGAGGCCCTGTACTCCTCGAACTTCAGCTCCGGGTGGTCGTAGATCTCTTTGCTAACCGTGAGCAGATGTTCTTTTATTTCATCAACGTGGGCACAGACCTTCTCCTTCCAATCGTTCATCTCTCCTCCTTCAGGAAAGGCAGTTACAAGAATCACCAGGTATGTTCTTCAGTTGCTTGCCATGATAGTGAGTTTGCGAGGAAGTTCAACTCCTTTAAGCGCCACATATGCCGGTGACTGTTCACCCAGCACGTTCGATCCGGTATGATGGGAAAGGAAGGGAGGACAAATGCAAATTGGCAGGCTAGAACGCGTTCATTTAGGTGAGTTTCCAACCCCCCTGCAGGAACTTAAGAATCTGCAAAAGCATCTCGATGGCCCGCGGATCTTTATCAAGCGGGACGACCTCGACGGCTTGGGTTTGGGGGGTAATAAGCTAAGAAAACTGGAGTACGCACTTTTCGAGGCAATAGAGCAATGCGCAACTGCGATCATTACAACGGGCGCTGTCCAGAGTAATCACACCCGGTTGACCACGGCCGCTGCTAACAAATTGGGGTTCAAGACTTACCTTGTGCTCAAAGGAGAAGAACCGAAGATCGCGACAGGGAATCTCCTCCTGGATAAGCTGCTGGGCGCACAGGAGATTCACTATGTAGGGGGTCCGAGCAACTCCAACAAGGACGAAATGGCGACCATGTTGGAGGAGAGGGCCGAGCAACTGGAAAAGGATCTACGGGAAAAGGGAGAATCCCCATACTACATACCAAACGGGTGTAAAGCGATCCACGGCGCCTTAGGTTATTCCACCTGTGTCCTTGAAATAATCACTCAGCTTCGGGCATTAGGCCTGGCTCCTGACTACATCGTGACAGCCAGCGGCACATGCGGCACTCAGACCGGCTTGATCCTTGGATCGGCTCTGTATGCTCAGGGAGAAACACAGGTTTTGGGGATGAGTATCTCCGGGGACAAGGAAGAACTAGGCAAAAGAATTACCCAAAGCCTGGCTGAGGTTGCGGAGTTTCTTAACCTGAAGCAGAAAATCGGCACGGAGAAAATCACAGTATATGATGACTACATCGGGGAAGCTTATGGGGTGGCTACAGGTGAGATGAAGGAAGCCGTCCAGCTAATCGCTGGAAAGGAAGGGATCATCCTTGATCCCGTCTATACAGGAAAGGCGATGGCCGGTCTGATTGATCTAGTTCGAAAGGGACGATTCGAGAAGGACGACGTCGTTGTGTTCTTGCACACAGGAGGAGTTGCCGGGCTGTTCGCCGAGGGGCAGATCGGAACGTTTCAAGAATAGCTGTGACCCGAGGCTTTGAGGAAAGAAAGGACCTCAGGAATGGGCAACGCGCCCCGCCGATGCCCATCGATCCCTACCATCGTTTCAGCGGAGAATAAGGCCGAAAGGATCGATTCCTCGACCGCTTCAATCGTGGCTTGAAAGACGGCGTTGATCACGGAGTGCGCGTCGTTTAGTCTTCGTTCCTCGAGAAATATCCGCTTGGGATCGTGTGGCACCTTATTCGCCGTAGTGAATGAGATGACGAACTCCCCACTTCCGTTATGACAGATCCCCCCGGTCCGGGCGATGCCAAAGCTCGCCCGCTTTGCAATCCGTACCAGTTGACGGTGCGAGAGGGGAAGGTCGGTCGCGATCACTATCACGATCGAACCCTCTTCCCCATCGTGTGGCTCCCGCTCGTAATCCCGCAGCTCCCGGCCGATCGGGACTCCTTTTATGACCAACTCCTCCCGCCGGCCAAAGTTGGGAAGCGAGAGAACACCAACGGTATAGTTCTCTCCATCCAGGCGAACAATTCGTGAAGCACTTCCAATACCACTCTTAAACTCAAACGCGGAGACGCCAGTTCCAGCCCCAACTACACCTTCCGCCACAGGATCCGCAGAAACTGTATCGAGTGCGTGAAAGACGTGCTCTTTTTCAACATGCCGCCCCTGGATATCGTTCAGATATGAATCGTTGCATTCAGCAACGATTGGATTGAGCGAGGTGATCGAGCAATCTGGACGCTGATAGTGCGGAAGGACCCACGAGATCAGGGCGTCGCTCACCTTCCCTACGTTTAAGGTATTGGTGAGCAAGATCGGGGTCTCGATCATACCAAACTCGTTGATCTGCGGCAATCCGACCGCCTTGCCGAACCCATTGATCGTTAGCGCACCGGCCTTAACTTTTTCGTGAAAGAGATTGCCCGAATGAGGAACGATCGCGGTAGCGCCAGTTCGGACATTCTCCCCTTCGATGAGGGTGGTGTGCCCAACCATTACACCATCGACGTCAGTGATACTGTTCGTCGCACCGGGAGTCATCCGTCCAACCTGAATCCCATGTTTCTCTAATAGCCTAGACATCTTGCTCTTGGTGGTTTCTCTCCTTGGCCCATTCTACCGCTTTTCGGGCAAGGATCGAGAGCGGATCAAATAGAGGACAAGCAAGGTCGTTTTCTCCAACCACGAGGGAGAGCTCCGTGCAACCCGGAACGATCCCCTCCGCCCCACAATCCAGTAAGCGTTGTACGACGTCGAGGATTGCAACCTTCACGGTGTGGTCTCCCGCTTTGATGCGGTGAATGGCATCCATGACTTGAGTCTCCTCCTCAGTTGAGGGTGTGATAACCTCAATCCCTTTCTTTCTTAGAGCATTATGGTAAAGGTCGGTGCGAAGAGGTCCTGATGTTGCCAGGAGGCCGATCTTCCGCAGTGGCGGTTGGTGTGATGCAATGAGGGAGGTGGTCTCGCCGATCATGTCGATGATTGGGATGGAGACAGCTTCGCTGAGTTCAGACAACCAGTGATGAGCGGTATTACAGGGTATGACAAGGAAGTCTGCTCCGGCGCGTTCCAACGCCTTTGCACTCTCGATCATCGCAGGAAGCGGACTTTCGCCTTTCCCAAGGATAGCTGCCGTACGATCAGGGATCTTGGGGTTGCTGTCAATGATCACGTGAAGATGATCCTGATCACGCTCGGCCGATGTGAGAGCGAGGATGCGTTCATACAAGGCCAGTGTGGCTGCTGGGCCCATCCCCCCTAAGATGCCGATTACCCGTTTCTGTCTTGGCATTCGAAGGTCCCTTTTGTTACAGCCTCACCGTGATCCACCATTAACCTCCCTTTGGCGAATACTCGATCGACCTGCAGATCCTCATTAAGAATAACGAGATCGGAATCGACTCCCTCCCGAATTCGGCCTTTCTTGCCGGAGAGCCCTAAATTGTGGGCTAACTGAAACTACAGCACGGCAAGGTAGCGCTCGAGTTCATAGCGGTGGACCTGGGAGCGATAGGTATCCCATTCGATTCTCTTGTTCTGGATAAACTTCTCGAAGATATGGTCACCCAACGCTCGGCGAACAAGCGCGCTTTTCTCCATGTACGCGATTGCTTCGTTGAGGCTCCCCGGAAGCGCTTCGATGCCCAGCTCATCCCGCTCCTTCGGACTCATGGCGTAAACATCCCGCTCCATGGGATCCAAAAGTGGGTAACCGTGTTCAATCCCCTCAAGGCCCGCGTGAAGCATCACTGCAAAAGCAAGGTAGGGATTACACGCCGGATCCGGCGCCCGGAACTCGATACGGGTGTCAGTTTCCTTGCCGGGCTTGTACATGGGGATGCGGACCATGTTGCTGCGGTTCCGAATCGCCCAGGTGATGTAGACAGGAGCCTCGTAACCGGGGACGAGACGTTTATAAGAGTTGACCCATTGAGCGCAGACCCCGATGATCTCCTTGGCGTGTTTCATGATCCCAGCGATGTACCCCCTGGCAATAGAGGAGAGATATAGAGGGTCTTCAGGATCAAAGAAGGCGTTGTGGCCATCTTGGCGAGCGAGGGATTGGTGGGTGTGCATTCCTGAGCCGTTTTGACCGAAGAGAGGCTTAGGCATAAACGTGGCATGGATCTCATGGCGCCGTGCAACCTCCTTGACAACGTATCGGCAGGTCATGAGGTTGTCGGCCATTCTAAGAGCCCCACAGAAGCGAAGATCGATCTCCTCTTGGCTCGGCGCCACCTCGTGATGGGTGGCCTCCACACCGATTCCCATCCCTTCGAGGGCAAGTACGGTCTCTCTTCGTATCTCTGAGCCGAGGTCTGGTGGCATCAAGTCGAAATACCCGGCCGAATCCAAGGTTTCAGGAAAAGAATCGGAGCGAAGGTAGAAGTACTCCACTTCCGGTCCCACATCCATTGTAAAACCCTCTTTGTCCGCTCGGGCCAAGGCTCGCTTGAGAGCCCAGCGTGGATCCCCGTTGTACGGACTCCCGTCTGGCTTGACCACGTCGCAGATCAGACGAGCAACACTCCCCCAAGGAAGGATGGCAAAGGTGTCAGGATCGGGCTTGACGATCATGTCGCTTTCATCAATACGCGCAAACCCATGGATAGAGGAACCGTCAAAGCCGAACCCCTCGTCCAACGCTTCCCTCAGTTCCGCCGTTGGAATCTCCACGCTCTTCAGATTGCCCAGAAGATCGCTAAACCAGAGCTGGACGAAACGTATCCCCTTTTCCTGAGTCTCCCGGCAGACCTTCTCTCTCGAATCTTCCTCCACCACAACCTCCTTTTACAAGCCAATAGGGGATTGTATCCACCTGCTAGATACAATCACACCCTCGCCTGACCCAACGTTAAGGGATGCAGAACTCTGGCTTACCAACCCCCACTTTAATTATAGAAGCAGCCAGTTCAAAAAGCTTTCCCCAACAAGAAGAGCCTCCAGCGTTTCAGCCTTCGGTCGCTCAGAAGAAGTAACGTCGCACACAAGGTACGACGCTACAAAAACGGATGTAGCGTCGGAGTTTATCTCCGACGTTGAGGGGTTATCCTTGTGAGAACTCATGTAGCCAGTACAGACAACAAGCTGATTCGCCTGCGGCGAATCTCCGCTTTCCTCACCTTGAGCTCGCTTTAGGGTATCCAGCGGAGGCTCTTTATGAAATAAATCAAGGCAATATGCTAAAGCAAAAGGGAAGACCCTTGTCTCCCCCTTCGCCTGGAAGCACCGGGTGGTGCTAACTGTCTCCAATATATAGTGGACAACCGACATACTTACTGCCATGACATGAGTTAAACTTTTTATGGACTTCGCGCACCTACGCCAAGGCGTTTATGCAATTAAAGGTATCATTCCTTCTTCTCTTTTAAATACCGGTCGATCGCTGCGGCAGCGCGTTTACCTGCCCCCATTGCCTCAATCACTGTGGCGGCACCAGTGACGATGTCTCCGCCGGCGAAGACCCCCTCTTTGCTCGTCTGACCGGTTTTCGGATCGGCGACTATGTTCCCGCGCTGACTCAATTTAAGCCCCTTCGTTGTCCTTGGGACCAATGGATGCGGCCCGTTACCGATGGCAATCACGACCGTATCGACCTTTATGGTGAACTCGGAGCCGGAGATGGGAACGGGCCGACGCCGTCCAGACTCATCGGGCTCGCCGAGCTCCATGCGGATGCACTCCACTCCTGTTAGCGCCCTATCTCCTCCGATAAAGCGAATCGGGTTGGTGAGAAGTTGGAAATGGATTCCCTCTTCCTTGGCGTGCTCCACTTCCTCCTCCCGCGCTAGGAGCTCCTGCTCGCTTCTTCGGTAGACGATTATCGACTCCTTTGCCCCCAACCGGAGCGCGGTGCGGGCGGAGTCCATAGCCACGTTCCTTTGCACCAACTATGAAGGTTCATATTTTCAGACGCGATAGTTCCTCCTCAATCGCAAGGGCGAGGGAATCCGGAGTATCACCAACCCACCAAGGGCCGCCCGTCTCCGGTGCACCTTGCATTGAAGCGGTGACCACGTCACTCACCGTGCCAAGTGTCATCTCCCCCCAATCGGTGCCGAGCGCGTTGGCCAGTTCCACGAGGATTCTCCAGTTCTCCATGGCCACAGGACTTTCGACTGCCGCCTTGAAGTGTCTGATCCTTCCATTCGTGTCGTGCAGCTGCCCGGATGTCTCGAATGGAAGCGACATTGGCAGTACGACATGAGCATAGGCAGTCGTTTTGTTCAGTGTAGGGGACATTGCCACGACTAGGTCCAACGTGCGCATCTGCTCGGCGAGGACGGGATCGCATGCCGGATCGGCGCCAAAGGAGAAGCACGCGCCGCCTTGAACGAAGAGATCCTCTCTTCTGTTCCTCCCTTCCCTAAAGAGTGAGCCGCACACAGGGGCCGCACGCAGGACGGCGATCCGCCAACGGGGTTCCCTCTCCACGAGGTGAGCGAGGGCAGATACCGTTTCATCAGAGGTCTCTCGTCCCTCTAGGACGAAGAGGGGTGCCGTAGCCGCCACAATCGCCGCCTGCATAGCAGCGACCCGCAGATCCCCATTTCCTTCTCCGAGAAACGCTGTTATCACCTGTGTTGCGGGGAGATCATCGACTACGATATCGGCATCTGGGAGGTCACCCTGCAGGCTGATTATCGTCCCCCCTGCGCGCTGGGCGACGCGTACTTTGAGATCGATCAAGAACCGTTCATAGTGGGAGCGGGGTCCGACTACCACGATCAGATCGCTCGTCTCAATCGCGCTAATCGGCGCGATGGCTCCTCGTGACACGGTAAACGCCCTCCTCGCGGAGGTCCCCTCAACCATAATGTGGTCTGTTTGCAGGACTTCCCCTACTAGTCGCGCGATGAGATACCCCTCTTCCTCAGTGATGCGCGGTGCAGCCATGATCCCCACCTTGCTCTTGTCTTGCGGGAGCCTCTCCGCAATAAAGGAAAAGACCTCATCCCACGTGGTCGCAACGAGCTCTTCGCCGCGCCGGATGAGGGGGCGTCGCAGGCGGGGCTCTGAGAGGAGTGTCTGCCAACCGTAACGCCCCTTCGCGCAGAGGATCCCACCATTATCACCCGGAAGCGTTCGTAGGTAATGGCTGTTCAGACTCTGGACCACAACCTCGCAGCCAAAACCGCACAGTGTACAGATCGTCTTTTCCTCTCTTATGTGAAGTGGAACTTGTTTCTTCAGGGCCGTGCGGTCTGTCAACGCTCCGGTCGGACAGGCATCGACGCAGGCACCGCAAGAGACACAATCCGACTCCTGCCACGCGCGGTTGAATGGAGCCTGAACCTCGACATCGATCCCTCGACCGGCGAAGTCGATCGCCGAAATCCCGCAAACATCCGAACAGATGCGCAAACACCGACCGCAGGAAATGCACTTGCCAAGGTCGTGTATGATGAACGGGTGGCGTTCATCTGGGAGCCTATGCATGACCTCGCCGGCGTACCTTTCCTGCTCTGCGTGGGTCAGGGTCGCGTAGTCGCGCAGGTCGCAATGGTTAAAAGCAGAACAACCGCAACCGAGACAACGATCCCCTTCTTTCGTCGCCTCCTCGTCGGTGAAGTTCGTCTCATACTCCTCGAAATCACGGACTCGTTCATCATAAGAGCGAACATATGTTGGGACGCGCGGCACCTCCTCCACATCGCCAATATCGGCACGGGTAACATCGATCTTCTCATGGTGATAGATGAACTGGGCAGGTCCGACATCCTCACCACGTAGGTATTGTTCGATCGCGTCCGCGGCGCGGTGACCCGCTCCGACCGCTTCGACCGCGATCGACGGCCCGGTGACAACATCGCCACCGGCGAATACCCCTACACATTTGGTCAGCCCAGTCTGTTCGTCAGCGATAATCCTCCCGCCACGGTCGATAGCGATCTCGCTTCCGCTAAGACAGTCGGTCTCCGGCGATTGACCTACAGCAATGATCACCCCTGCAACAGGGATGACGAACTCGGAGCCCTCAATCGGGATCGGTCTTGCCCGTCCGCTTGTGTCTGGGGCACCAAGCTTCATCCTAGAGCACTTTATTCCGGTGAGGTCTCCGTTCTCGATGACGAACTCGATCGGTTGAACTAGAAACTGGAAGCTGACCCCTTCTTCCTTTGCCTCTTCGACCTCGCGTGGCAGGGCCGGCATCTGCTCGCGGCTGCGACGATATATGACCGTTACCTCTGATCCAAGGCGCCGAGCGGAACGAGCGGCGTCCATCGCGGTATTTCCGCCACCGATTACCACCATCCGTGGCGGGAGTAGCGTCCGCTCCCCTTCGTTCACCCGTCGCAGGAACTCGATCCCTTGCATAACAGGGGAGTGGTCTTCCCCAGGTATTCTGAGGCCGCGTACACGCCAGGCACCAAGGCCGAGAAAGACCGCATCAAATTCGCTCTGTAGCTGCGCAAGTGTGATCTCCTCTCCTAAGCGCACGTTGTTGCGGAACTCTATGCCCATCTTCTCTAGCACGGCGAGCTCGCGATCGAGGCCTTTCTGTACGAGGCGGAAGTCAGGGATCCCGTAGCGCAGCATCCCTCCCATCTTCGGCATCGCGTCGAAGACCACGGTAGCATGACCGTTACGCCGGAGGAAATAGGCTGCGCTTAATCCCGCTGGCCCACCACCAACGATCGCCACCCGCTTGCCGGTATCCGTGGCAACCGACGGGATGTAATCGAACTCCTTATCGCCGAGGAAACGTTTGATGTGCCGGATCTGAACCGGCTCTTCCGCGATCTCGCGCCGACAAGCGTCCTCGCACGGGGCCGGACAGATTCGGCCGAACGCTGCCGGTAGCGGTAGCTTCTCGTAGAGGAGGTGTAGTGCCTCTTCGAACAGACCGTTAGCCGTCAGACCTGCGTACCCCTGACAGTCCGTATGTGCAGGACAAGCTTGCTGACAGGGAGCGATGCAGTCCCCCCAGTGATTGCTAAGCAGCAGTTCGAGGGCGGTCCGGCGGATATCTTCGGCCGCCTTGCTATGGGTATGGATGACCATCCCATCGCGAACAGGCGTTGAACAGGACTTGACAACTCCCATTCCCTCTACATCGACGACGCACACACCACAGGAGTCGTATGGAGCAAGACGTTCCTCAGCGCAAAGAGCGGGGATCTCTATACCCTCGCGCCGAGCAAGAACAAGGATCGTTTCCCCCTCGACTGCGGAGACATTTTTTTCATTTATCGTGACTGAAAGCATCCCATCCCCTTTTTCACTGAACATCGATCGCTCCAAACGGACAGACTTCGTAACAACGGCCGCACTTGATACATATCTTCTGATCGATTACCTGAAACACGCCTTCACCTTGCGAGATCGCCTGCACCGGGCAGTCGCGCGTGCAGAGTTTGCAGTCTTTACACCGCTCGGGGCCGATCTCGTAGTGGATCAGCGCCTTGCACACGTGTGCAGGACAGGTCTTATCGACAATGTGGGCATCATATTCCTCGCGGAAGTACTTTGCTGTGGTGAGAACAGGGTTGGGCGCTGTCTGCCCTAAACCGCAAAGGGAATAGGTCTTGACCTTCTCACTCAGTTCTAGTAACCGCTCTAGGTCATCACCAGTTCCCTCGCCGTCGCAGATCCGTGTCAGGATCTCAAGCATCCTCTTCGTGCCAATGCGACAGAAGGTGCACTTTCCGCATGATTCCTTCTGGATAAAGTCGAGGAAGAAGCGAGCTAGATCGACCATGCACGTCTTTTCGTCAAGGACGATCAACCCGCCGGAACCCATGATCGCCCCTGTCTCGGTGATCGATTCGTAGTCGACTGGGACATCGGCAAGGGAGGAGGGGATGCACCCACCGGAAGGGCCTCCGATCTGCACCGCCTTGAACCCCTTTCCATCGCGAATCCCGCCGCCGATATCAAAGACGATATCCTTGATTGGCATCCCCATTGGGACCTCGACCAATCCGCTGTGGTTCACCTTCCCGGCCAGGGCAAAGACCTTTGTCCCTTTACTCTTCTCCGTCCCGTAGCGTGTGAACTCCTCCGTCTTGTGACGAATGATCCACGGAACGTTGGCCAGGGTCTCCACGTTGTTGATATTCGTCGGCTTTTCCCACAGTCCGGAGACAGCAGGGTAGGGAGGACGCCTCCGTGGAGTGCCGCGTCTCCCTTCTATCGAGGCGATCAGCGCGGTCTCTTCCCCACAGACGAACGCCCCTGCTCCAGCCTTGATCTTAACCTCGAATGAGAAGTCGCTGCCGAGTATATTCTCCCCGATGAAACCAGCGGTGGTTGCATCAGCTAGTGCCTTCTCCAACCGTTTAATCGCCAACGGGTACTCGGCGCGTACGTAGAAGTATCCGTGCGGGGCGCCGATCGCGTAAGCTCCGATCGCTATACCTTCAAGTACACGGTGCGGGTCTCCCTCGAGCACGCTACGGTCCATAAACGCCCCGGGGTCCCCTTCGTCGCCATTGCAGATGAAGTACTTCTCCGGCCCAGGCTCACGCGCGGCAAAGCCCCACTTAACGCCGGTGGGAAAACCGGCTCCGCCACGACCACGCAGCCCAGAGGCAGTTACCTTCTCGATCACCTGTTGCGGGGTCATCTCAGTGAGGGCGATCCTCAACGCCTCGTATCCTGCGTGTGCCCGGTACTCGTCGAGCGATTCGGGGTCAATCAAACCGCAGTTTTCGAGCACGATGCGAACCTGTTTATCGAAAAAGCCATCGGTAGCAACGAGGAGATCCTGAATAGGCTGCCCGCCAACGGCATGTTTTTCTACAATGCGTGTTACGTCCTCAACCCGTACGTGTCCGTATGTGGATAGCTTGCCATCCTGGTAAACTACGTCGACCAGCGGTTCGTTGTAGCACATACCGATGCACCCGACCCGCTTCAGCTTTACCGATGCATTACTCGCAGCCAGCTCCTTTTCAAAGGCGGAGTACACCGGTTCAGCGCCAGCAGCGATCCCGCAGGTTGCTAACCCCACTCTTATCTCACTTACGTGGCTCATCTTTCCTCCTGCTCGCGGTACGAGGAGAGGATCTCGTCCACCGTATCGCGCGTCAGACGCCCGTACGTCTCATCATCGATCATCATCGCCGGGGCAAGGCTGCAACACCCAAGACAACGTACGCTTTCAAGGGTGAATAGCCCATCCGTTGTGGTCTCATTCTCCTCTATTCCCAGTTGTTCCTGGAAATGCGCCATGATCTTTCCCGCTCCGAGAACATGGCAGGCCGTCCCTTGGCAAACGCGGATCAGGTGTTTCCCCGGACGAGAAAGACGGAACTGCGAATAGAAGGTAGCCACCCCGTATATGGAACTTAACGGGACATGCGTATACTTAGAAACACGCTCTAAGTTGCTCTCCGAAAGGTATCCGTATCGGTTCTGGATCTGTTGTAAGAGAGGGATAACGCTTGCTGAAGAAGAAGTGAAGGTGCGGAACGAATCTATCCCCACCGTTTTTTCTTCTGAATCTTGAGAGGTCGGATTTGACATGTATCTCCTTTCAGATTACTGTTCTAATCACAACACCCCGTTATTTAGCAACTCTTGAACTACTTTTGTTCGTCCTTTGTAACCGGACTGTTCCCTGGCTGTGGGGATTATCCATTCCACAAAGGGAAGGTGCAACCTACGGAATAGCCCTGAAATCCCTACCCCCGCAGGCGTACAATAGGAAACGGAGGGTAATGCGCTACTACATCGAAAGCGACGGGAAAGTGTTCTTGGTCAGCCGAGAGGGGACCCTCGATCTACCTCGAAAAGCAGAGGTCCCCTTTCCGCTACAGGAGATCGCCCCACTTGCCACGAGTACCCCCGTCATCTTCTGTACTCCGAAACTTGAGAAACACCCCCGTGAGTGGCTAGGGAAGGATGAGATCATCGGCCTCCCTAGTATAGCTCCGCTTGTGCGAGAGGCGGTGCACGCCGGGATGCCGCGGGTAGTGGTCGAGGGAGTCTGTCTTAAAGGGAGTAACGTCCTTCTGGTAAAGGGAAGCCGTGGCCTGACTAAGGGACGATGGTCGCTACCCGGGGGGTTCCTCCGTTTTGGAGAGACACCACGTGAAGGCCTCCTACGCGAGCTGAGAGAAGAGATCGACGTTGAGGCGCAGATCACTGGGCTCCTCGATGTCAAAGCAAAGCTAGGAAAAAAAAGTCGCCTTCACTGGACTATGGTCTTCTACCGAATCTCCCTCTTCGGCGAGCCAGCCCCGAATCCCGACGAGATCATGGCAGCAGAATATTTTCCACTTCCTCGAGCACAGGAACTCCTGTTCGATGACCTCATGCGCGAGGTAATCGCATCTCACTTAGATGCCTTTAAAGCTACAGAAGGTCCATGCTGATCAAAAGTTCGATATCTTGACTCCACTCCAAGAAATAGGGTTCATGTCTAAATTGTATGCCCAGTGTCACACGCGCGTACTCGACAGGGGTCAATACCAAGTCAAGCGACAGGCTATGAATGTCGGTGGGGGTACCGTCCCACATCTGCCGTGAAAAGGAGTAGGACGAGAAGAGAGTGACCCTCTTGGCAATAAGATAATTATACCCCAGGGTGATCTCCAGTTCGTGAGTGCGAAGGATATCATACGATCCGGAAAGTGTAGAGAGGGCCCCCTGGAGAAGGAACTGCGCCTGTGGAGTGGTGGTAAAGGCGTAGTTAAACGACACTGTACCCAAAAGGTCGTTCGGTTCGCCCAATGGATCCAAGAGTTCGTAGCCGATACCGACCTTGACGTCTCCCCCACAATAGCGGACGTAGTTCTCGTCCTCGATGATTCCCGCTATCTCATAGATATCGAGTGCGTCGAGTTCCCCCACTCTGATGAACCCGGTCCCCTCTATGATCTCCTGAAGCACATCTAGCAGGTCAGCGAACGTCTCGTAAGTTGCGATACTGTCAATCTCGTACGCGATCGCCTCTAGGTCGAGATCGTCCAGATGCTTGGAGATGCTCCCCTTTTTCACTAGATAGGCGTCGATCTTCATCGCCTTAGCGAGGGGGGTAACATCGGTAAACCGGCCGTAACCGACCCCAAGCTTCACCTCCAGCCCTATCGTCTTATAGGAGGAGGCGCTCTTCCCGCTCGCCCCGGCAAAGCCAAAGTAGAGGACTTCGGGCGAGAAATAGCGCTTAAAGTTCCCTTCAGCCGTTGTCAAAAATGAGGAGAGGCTCGATACAGAGATCGTTATATCGCTCTTCGCGGCGATGTCGAATCCGAACTCAGGTGAGTCGAACAGGCGAGTATAGTCGACCTTCAATTGTCCGGTGTCGATATCATAGTCAGCAAACCCATAGGGATCGTTGTAGTAATGGTAAGAGAAGCTAATCGCTAAATCGGAGATATCCGTGCGGGGGGAGCGGTAGTTACAAAGTGGCATCGCCACTACCGTCGTGCCAAAAAGGAGCAAAACAAGACAAACAAGCAGCCACTGTTTCATGCGGATCACCTCGTCTAAAGAAAGTAGGATAACGATAAGGGGCTGACAACTGAATCCTTCCCTTGCTTGAGTGAGGAATGTCCGTTCCGACTCACAAGCCCTCGTCGCCTCTGCGCACGATTCCTTCCCCATACTGCGCGGAAAGCTCATCGAGGGTGCCCTCAAGGAATGCTTCCTCCTTATCGAATAAGGAGAGTTGACGCGTATTTGCCTCGCTCAAACGACCGACCCCCACCCCGAGGAGCCTCACCCCGCGGCCTTTGAGGGACACGCGGCGGCGAAAGAGATCGACGGCCAACCCTTCGATAATATGAGTGGAGTCAGTTCCCACTCCAACACTAACCTGACGAGTGATAGTCTGAAAGTCAGGGAAGCGGACCTTTATCCGCACCGTCTTTCCTCGAAGCTTCTCCTGACGCAGCTGCGCCGCAACCTCGCGGGCAAGACGCCGCAGGAGATTCTCGATCTTTGCCATCTCGCGGATGTCCTGGGGAAAGGTCACCTCGCGGGAGACCGACTTGGCCTCCCGGCTTGGCTGCACTGGGGTGTCATCCTCTCCGCGGGCAAGGCGGTAGAGGGTTCTCCCGGTCGCTCCGAACTCACCCACTAGAAGCTCAAGCGGTGCTTCTCGCAGATCGCGGATCCTCAAAAAGCCGCGACCACGCAGCCGCCGCTCGGTCACCTTCCCCACCCCCCAGATCATCCCCACCGAAAGGGGGTCGAGGAGTCCTTGCACCTGCTGCGGCTCGATCACCACCAGGCCATCTGGTTTATTGAGTTCGGAGGCAAGCTTGGCCAGGAACCGATTGGAAGCAAGGCCAACCGAACAGGTGAGCTTAGTCCTATCCCGTACGCGGCGTTTGATCTCCACGACGATCTCCTCCGCCGGGCCGAACACCCTCTCGCTTCCTGTCAGGTCGAGGAACGCCTCATCGAGTGAAATCGTCTCCACAAGAGGCGTGTAGGCATACAGGATCTCGCGCACCTGCGCGGAGATCTCCTGGTAGCGAGAGAAGCGCGGCGAAAGGTAAATCCCGTCCTGACAGAGCTTGCGCGCCTTGGCCATCGGCATCGCGCTCCCCACTCCATACTTGCGAGCCTCGTAGGAAGCAGTAGATACGACCCCGCGCGGCCCCAGCCCGCCAACAATCACCGGTCTCCCTCGATAGGCAGGATGGTCGAGCTGCTCCACCGCGGCAAAGAAGGCATCCATGTCCAGATGAGCGATCTTGCGAACAGGCTTAGCTCTCATCTTTTCCCTTGAGCCCGCCTGAGCCAGGCAATAGTCCCAGGCTGCGTAACGTCATTAATCACCCGATAGGCAGAAAACCCAAATCCAGGGCTGTGGTGAGGAGGGAATGTCGGGAAGCAAAGTCCGGCAAGCTCCTCCACAGCAAACGGTATCCCACCCTCCCTTGCCAGCTCGCCCGCAAGGGCCCACAATCGGTCGAAGCGTTTTTTCTCCCCGTTCTTAAGTGACTGTGAGACAAGAAAGGTAGTGAGCTTCCCAAGCTCCATTCCCCGCTTTTTGCACGGACAAAGGTGGAGCCGCGCCGCCTCTCCAGCAGGGTCGATCACCTGCAACGGATTTTCTCCGACCGTTCCCGTGGGGTCGATTCTTTCCCATTCTTGCTTCAAGTCTTCTTTAAAGCGCCGACGATCCCCTAAAAGGTGATCAATCCCAAATACCGCCTGATAGACCAGCTTCTGTAGATCTCCTGGATTCATCCGCGGGTGAAGTGCAACCTCGGTCTTCACTATCTGTAAGAGAGTTCCTTTCTCATCCACGAAGGAGAGGATAGAATGGTGCAAGATGACGGTCAAGGTGCGAATTGCAATCACAGGGCGACCGGGGGTAGGAAAGACAACGGTGATCGAACGCGTCCTCGCTCGGATCCCCTTAAGCGCCGGAGGGATGTTAACCGAGGAGATTCGCAAGTGCGGGCATCGTGTCGGGTTCTACGTCATCGATATTGCCACTGGCAGAAACGGCGTTCTTGCCCATCTGCATCAAGGCAAAGGTCCCAAGATAGGCCGGTACACGGTCAACCTGCACGACCTTGAAGAAGTTGGAGTGGCGGCGATCCGTCGTGCCGTTCTGGAAAAAGATCTGATAGTAATCGATGAGATTGCGCCGATGGAACTATGCTCGCCCGCGTTTATCCAGGCGGTCGAGAAAGCGCTAGCAAGCTCAAGACACCTTTTGATCTCCACCCACGCTCACACTGACCACCCGCTGGTACACCGCGTTAATCAGGAGCTTGAGCTTTTCCGGGTTAAGCTTTCCACCCGCGATAATATGGCAGAGACGATCGTTGAAGCATTCAAACCGGGTAGCGACAATGCTTACAATTAAGCATTCACGGGGTAAGACCAAGATTTGGTGATACAACAAAGTTGACAGAGGTAAAGTCTTGCCATTCTACAAGAATCGCATCACTCGTCTCTACGAAACATTTATTGCCTTAATGATCAAAAGCTAGATTCATGAAACCTCACATCTTGCTACAAAACTAAGGAACAATAAGTGATGGGAAGTCCCCGAAAATCAAGCGTGGACCGGGCTTTATGCCCGCGTTGTTTGTCCCCCCTCGCGCATTTCTCCAACGAGAAGAGCCAGCCCATCCTCCCCCAATTTCAAAGGTAATTCTTGGGCAAGATAGACCGAAACCGCGTTATTTAATTCCTCAACGACAGATCGACCAGTGGCCTTGGAAAGAATGGCTAAACCTTGGAGGAGTGTTGGATCAATCACCTCACTGCCATGGGGGGCCCATCGATGTTCCACTCCTCCTTACCTCCTCTACAGGGAGAAACCTGACAATATCCTCAGATTCTTACAGGATAAAAGCGCTTTTGTACCTCGCCATTGTTGTATGCGCTTAGCGCATAATACAGCCCTTGGTCTTGCTATGTCAAGCGGAGAAGCCAAGTCTATTCACAGCACTCCAAAGTGCCAGCACCCCAGATCACTAGGGATCTTGAGGGGACGGTCTTGGTTTCTTTAAAAACCTGAAAGCCTGAAAAAAAGGTATATAGGGCACCGGGAGGAAGTTCGTCACCTATTTATAAGGGTAAGCTCGAAGATCCGTTTCTCATGCGCTTTTTCGCACTCCGTACTTGTGGGGGAGACACCCGTAACGGGACACTATGCCGCTTGTTTCCATCTAATATATGAAATGAATAATATAGCGTTTACCGTGCAAAGCGTACTTAAGGGTGAGAGATAATTTGCGGATCGATGCCGCACAGCTTCTTGTGAACTCCCAACTTAGCGAATTCGCTTTAGGCCCCGCGTCCAAGATAGGATCAATCGAACAAGGACTGCGACGCGAGATAGCCCCAATGTTAAGCAAAATTTCGTCAGCAAAAACCCATTTTTCGGCCAAGATTATATAGACTACACCGTTCCTTTCAGCAATTGCGTAATATACATTACCGACAAACGTAGCGGGATCTGCTATAGTGATTGCGATGAAGAAACCCCCTCATCTTTTTCACCACCCGGAGAGGGCGGTCGAGCGATCCAGCTTGGCCGCCCTTGCACTTCAAACAGGAAGCACCCAGATGAGAAATCGATTGGCCAAGTAGACCGCCGCGACCAGGAGTGGGTAGAGGATGAGAAGCGATAATACCACCGGGTAGACCTGGAACATACCACCCTTGTTCTTCCCAGGCCAGGAGAAGCCCTCAGCGAACAGGTAGTCAATCGGCGGGCGCGGGTACGGCCACTTGTCTCTTCCCTCCGTGATCATGTAGATCAACGCCCGGAACGGTGAGCGGGCGAGTGCCGCCCGACGCAGCTGGAGGAAGAGACCAACAAGCAGGAGAATATAAGTAAGGAGGGGGATAGCGCCCCCAGTGCTTGCGATCAGGTTGAATGAGCCATGCAAGGCTACTGCAAAGAGGAACCCCAAAAAAAGCCAGAGGAGCCGCGCACGCCACATTCGAAGAAAGCGCGCGTGACCGACGAGGTATCCAGCAAGCCCGTTGAACAAAATGTGGCCGGGGAAGGTGCGGGCAAGAACAACAACCCGGAACACCTCATGAAACCGTCCGATGTCACCGGCTGTCCACACCTCGTAGGAACCGCTAAAAATGTACCAGAAGTCTTCATAGATCCCAAAACCCACCCCCAAGATCCCGAAGTAAATGGCAAAGTCGATCGGCTCAGCGAGGTCGGGGAAACCAAGCTGCCAGACCGTGCATGCCATCACCAAGAACTTGATCCCCTCCTCGATTAGCCCCGCGGCCACATAGGCGGAGAAAGGGGTCGTGATATTTCCCAGTGGGAGAAGATAGCGGATCAGAACGACCGGAATCACCGCCGCCATTCCCAGAATGAAGATCAGCGTCACCGTTGTTGTGGGCAGCCGTCGTAGCGGGTTACTTCGGTAGAGAAGGAAGATATATAAGAGGGAAAGCCCCGAGGAGAGGTAGATCGACCGCAGAAATAGGCTCATCGTACAGCGATGTTATAGGGGACGCCAGCATGAATCAATCGGGTTGCGCTTACATAAAACGCGGGAAAAGCACGTAGGAATAATAGAAGAAAAAAACGGGCAAGGCAAACAGGAGCCCATCAATTCGGTCTAGAGCCCCACCGTGGCCAGGGAGAAACGTCCCTGAGTCCTTGACCCCGGCGGCTCGCTTCAGCTTTGACTCGAAGATGTCGCCTAATTGGACTGCCAACCCAACGAGGAACGAAACGACAAGAATATGAGGGAAGCCTTTCCAAAAGGCGAACTGTCGCCACACAGGGGAGAGCGTCGCCCCGACCGCGGCACCACCGACGGTCAATATAAACCCACCAATGATGCCCTCCCACGTCTTCTTCGGACTGACGCTGGGAAAGGCATGATGCTTCCCCAGCAAGCTCCCGGCGAGGTAGGCGCCGGTGTCGTAGCCCCAGACCATGAGGAGGATGACCAGCGCGTGCGCCGCGCCCATATACGGTTTGTCCACCACCCCGCTGACGTAGATGAGATAGAAGAAACGCAGCAGCCAGGGAATATACAGGAGGCCGAACACCCCGGCCACAGCCTGCAGGAATCCCGTGCGATGTGGCATGCTTCCCAGGTAACGTAGCACCTGATAGGCGATCGCCAGAAGGAGGGCGACGTCGCCATAGCGGCCATCGAAGACGACGTAACTGAAGATTAGCACCGGTATCCAGATGAGGAACTCCGGTGCGGCGAGGGGAACTCCCAGTCGCCGCATCAGTTGCAGATATTCCACCGCGGCAGGGTAGGCCACGACGAGAATGAGGATCCCCACGATCCACTGTGACTCAAACTGCGTGCCTACGTAAAGCACACAAAAGACGATCCCCCCTGCGATGAGCGCGCTGACTAACCTTTTGATCACATTCATTATCTAGCCCTTACCCCGCCGAAGCGGCGTTCTCGTTTCTGGTATGAGGCGATGGTCTTAAGCAACTCGGCCGGGGTGAAGTCCGGCCAAAGGGTGCCAGTGAAATAGAGCTCGGCGTAGGCTGCCTGCCAGAGAAGGAAGTTGGAGAGGCGCATCTCCCCGCTTGTTCGAATGATAATGTCAGGATCGGGAATCCCATCGGTATAGAGGAAGCGAGCGAAGGAATCTTCATCGAACTCAACTAAGTCGAGCTTCCCTGCAATCGCAGCAGAGGCGACCCTCTGACAGGCGCGGACGATCTCCTGTCGGGCGCCGTAGTTCAGGGCTACGTTCAGAAGTAGTCGGTCGTTCTCCGCCGTTTGTTCGATCGCGTTTCTGACAGTCTCTCGTATCTGGGATGGAAGCCCTCCTAGGTCGCCGGAGACGATGATCCGGACTCCCTCTTTGATAAACTCCTTCAACTTTTCGGTGATGAATTGGTCAAGGAGGTGCATCAGGAAGTCAACCTCCTCGGCTGGGCGGTTCCAATTCTCGGTGGAGAAGGCAAACAGGGTTAGGTTTTTGAGGCCAAGCTTTCCTCCAGCGAAGCGGATAAGTCGCTCCGCCGCCTGGGCCCCGGCCTGGTGACCGGCAACGCGTGGAAGGCCTCGCGCCTTAGCCCAGCGGCCGTTCCCATCCATGATCAACGCCACGTGGCGTGGTAGTCCGTCAGCTTTAACCTGTTCGATCAGGGTCGACACGGGACCTCCATCAAGATCGGCCTGGCTTCGCGTAACATGGTGAGCGAACCGGTGACGAAGAGTACATCTTGAGCTTCAAGACACCTACGCGCACTGATCAACCCCTCTTCTACAGAGGACGCTTGCTTAAACCTAACTCCCAAGGATGAAGCAATCTTAGCCAGAAGATCAAGCGGGAGGGCGCGTGGGCTTCGCGAACATGTGAGGGTTACCTTAGCAAACAGAGGAAAGAGGACGTGACAAATCGCCTCTGCCTCCTTATCGGAAAGGAGCCCGAACAGGAGATGACGATGTAGACGTTTCGGAACGTAGCGCTTAACATCTTTGGCCAAGGCCAGTGTGGCTGGAAGGTTGTGTGCTCCGTCGAGGATGATCGTTGGATTAAGCTTCATCACCTCGAACCGACCGGGCCAGGAAACATCGGCTAAGCCAGCGGTAACGGCATCATTGGGCAAGCTAAAGCCGACTTTACGCAACAGTTCCACCGCTCGTAAAGTGAGCCTCAGATTCTCGGCCTGATAGCCCCCGAGAAGAGGAAGGTCGATCGTTTCGGGAAGATCGCTTGCGTCGATTCGGTAGGTTGTCCGTTTCCAGTCATAGGCGATCCTTTCCACTGCCACCGGATCGCAGCGAGCAAGAGGCGCTCGCGCCTTTTCACATTCCTTGATGATGATCTCCTCCGCCTCAGGCGGAAGTTCCCCCGCGAGGAAGGGGACGCTAGCCTTGGCGATCCCAGCCTTCTCCCAAGCGATCCGTTTAAGCATCTCCCCCAGGAGGGCGAGGTGATCGCGGCCGACGTTAGTCAAGATCGTTAAGAGGGGATCCAAAACATTCGTGGCATCAAACCGCCCCCCAAGCCCCACCTCAACCACAGCGAGCTTAACACGACCTTTTGCAAAGTGGGCAAAGGCGATTGCTGTCAGTACTTCAAAGAGGGTCGGCCGATCCTCTGCGCTTTTTAAGACTGGAAGGATCTGCTCTACTCTCCCCGCAACATCTTCCTCGCTGATCCAGCGATTATTAACGCTGATCCGATCGCGAAAGTCTATCAGGTCAGGAGAAGTGAAGCGCCCCACGCGGTAGCCAGCCTGCAAAAGGATACTAGAGAGCATTGCTGCAACCGAACCTTTCCCATTTGTCCCAGCAATATGAATTGCGCGAAAGGCACGCTCCGGGTGGTCCAGCACATCGAGAAGACGGTTGATACGCGCAAGACCCGGCTTCACTTCAAGAGAGGGAAGACCATCTAAGACACAGCGGGCCTCGGTATATTTCATCTACTCCTCCAGCGCGGTAAGGTTCGCTTGCAGTCGCTCCTGCTTAGCGAGGAGCTCCTCCTGCTTCTTGTGCTCCTTTTTTACGACCTCACGCGGTGCCTGTTTTAGAAACGAGGGGTTCGTGAGGTTTCTCATGGCCTTCGCTAATTCGGTTTTTACCTGATTTAACTCCTTACGCAGACGGGAGCACTCTGCGTTAATGTCGATCAGTTCGGTGAGGGGGACGAATAGCTCTGCATCAGTGAGAACCTGCCGGGCCGAACCTGGAGGGGCACTAATGTCCTCCTTGATTTGCCACTCTTCCGCTCCGACGAGGGCGTTAAGCGCCTGAGATTTGCGCTTTAAAAGCGCCGATAGCTCAGGGTTGAAAGTCCGTACTAGGACCTTAAGGCGTGCGTTTTGGGGAACATTCAACTCGGCACGGATCGTCCGGACCGCGCTGACCACCTCCTGAAAGGCCGCCATCTCTTCTTCAGCCTGCGAATCACTCGCCGCCGGCTGCGGAAAGGCGGCGATGGAAAGGGATACCGGCTCCTCACCAAGGATCTGCCAGATCTCCTCGCTGATGAAGGGAACGAATGGGTGCATGAGCTTTAAGATCTCCTTTAAAACGTGGTAGAGGATCCCCTTCACCGCTTGATCTTGCTTGAAGGCAAGCCTCACCTTGGCGAGCTCGAGGTACCAGTCGCAGAAGTCATGCCAGATGAAGGCATACAAGGACTCGCTGGCAAGGTTGAAGTTATAGGCATCGAGGTTCGCGCGAATCGTTAAGATCGTCCTTGACA
>JAGLXM010000107.1 GCA_023132915.1 Candidatus Bipolaricaulota bacterium | reverse complement strand
GCTGTGATCGATTACACAGACGGCTGGAAGCTGTTTGAAGGGAAGTGCACAGAGAAGGACGCTGAGAGCAAGGTGGGATACTACTGGGGAACGCACCTCTTCGAAGGATCGGGCACCTTTGCTGGTCAGAAGTTCAAGATCTGGTTCAAGAATGAAAACCACATCACCTGGCTGAATGACAAGGCGTATGTGACGAGTCCAGACATCATTACGGTGGTGGAAGCGGCGACCTGCGAGCCGACCGTTAACCCAGACGTCACCGTAGGCAAAAGCTACGCCGTGATTGGAATGAAAGCGCATGAGACGTTCCGCAGCGGAAAGGGTCTTGAGGTCTTGTGCCCAAAACACTTCAATTTCGATTTGGAATATACGCCCATTGAGAATCAGGTCACAGGCTAAACATGAAAATGGGGTTCCACGATGGCGATGATTTCATGAACAGCTTGGAGGCGAGAGTCAGGGCAAACTGGTAAGAGATAGACATTGTAGTTAGAATATCGTTAAGGAGGTGTACTATGGGAGCACTTAAGTCGATACGGGACATTGAGGATTTCGTGCGGGGCTGCACGTTTTTTGGAACCGGTGGAGGTGGTCCACCTGAAGCTGGTGTTCGGTGGCTTTCCGAGCTTCTTGACCAAGGGAAGGAGCTGGCGTGGGTCCCTGCAGACGAGGTTTCAGACGACGTCTGGACGGTCTGCTGCTATCTCATGGGATCGATTGCCCCTCAAACCGACGAGATCACGAGAAGAAAGGAGGGGTTTGGGCTAACCAAGAGAACGATTGATCACATGGCTGCTGAGGCCGGGCGTGAGCTCTCACGATATGCGAATGCCACGTTGGCGGCCTTGGTCCCGCTAGAGATCGGTGGTGCAGCTACCCCCAGCGCCCTGGCAGCAGGTGCTGTGTTTGGCGTGCCTGTGGTCGATGGGGACTATTCGGGAGGGAGAGCCATTCCCGAGGTGCCGCAAACCACTCCGATCATCTGTGGGCAACCGATGTGGCCAATGGCAAGTGTGGATGCGTAT
>JAGLXM010000106.1 GCA_023132915.1 Candidatus Bipolaricaulota bacterium | reverse complement strand
GGCGCAATTGTAGGGAACGAAGACGGCAACCCACTTATCGTGCTGCGTGCTGGTGATGGACACCTTTATCCTGTGCGGCCGAAGCTGGTCTTGGGTGCAGAGCTCTGCAAGAGCACAGACAGCCTGAACTTCGGGACGACAACCACGAAAAAGACCTTTGAGGTGTGGAACTGTGGCGGGGGGACGCTCGACTTTACCGTTGGGGATAACCGTGGTTGGATTGAGGTAAATCCGGTCTCTGGTACCAGCCGAGGAGAGCACGAACCGATCACGGTTACCGTGGACCGAACAGGGCTTGTTCCCAACCATTACACCGGCACGGTGACCATCACTGCCCATCACCCCAACAATGTTAGAATCTACCACTACGTGACCGTCGAACTGGATGTCGGGTGTGCTCCTTCTCCCCCTCCCGCCGGACTCAGCGCCACAGACGGTGCTCACACAGAGATGGTGAGAATCACCTGGAACGCGGTCCCCGGTACGGCTTACTATGAAGTGTACCGTGCCAACTCGCAGTATGGAGATTACTACAGGATCAAGGAGCCTGTCACTTCCTCCTACGATAACTACGACGTGACGCCCGGCCAGACCTACTGGTACAAAGTTAAGGCGTGCAACGCCTGCGGGTGCAGCGGCTTTTCCAACGTGGACAGTGGATACGCCCAGGCGCACACCGTAAGCACGCCAGACATGCCAACCGGCCCTGCTACCGGAGAGGTCGATCAGACGCTCGCCTTTTCCACGTCTGGGGCCACCTGTACCCTCGGCCCCCTGGGGCACACGGTGCAGTACTCGTTCGATTGGGATGATGGGACTCGCTCCGATTGGAACGCCTCTACCACCGCTTCCCATGCCTACTCGACTCACGGCGTCTATCACGTGCGAGTGCAGGCCCGCTGTTCGGTGGATACCTTGATACTGAGCGAGTGGTCCTACACCAAGACGGTGAAGATCGGTGTTCTTCCAGGTGCGCCGGCAGGTGTCGATGCCACCGACGGGACCTACTCGAACAAGGTACGGATCACGTGGAACGCAGTGAACGACGTGACCCGGTACGAACTCTACCGCGCCACATCCCAAGTCGGCACCTACTCCAAGATCGAGGAGACCGGATCTACATCCTACGATGACTACGACGTAACGCCTGGCGACACCTACTGGTACGAACTGAAGGCATGTAACGACATTGGTTGCAGTGACTTCTCCGGTCCGGACAGTGGCTTTGCCAGCGAGCACCTCCTGAAGTTCGTCACCGATGTG
>JAGLXM010000105.1 GCA_023132915.1 Candidatus Bipolaricaulota bacterium | reverse complement strand
CAACCTTCTCTTTGCGCATGTACTCAAGGATCTGGGGAAGTTCTCCTATGGCAAGAGGGACCAATATCAGCCCGTCAGATCCAATCCTCTCATTGATCTCCAGCCTAAGGTGCCGGGGAACGAGTGGTGTGGGTTTCTTGTACAGAGCATCGTACATCTCCGTACGGTTGGAACGTCCGATCTCCAACACATCTCGAAACCCCTTTGTGGTAATCAGAGCGGTCTTAGCGCCTTTCCCCTCAATTAATGCGTTAATCACCACGGTGGTTCCGTGAGCTAAGAAAGAGACCTCGCTTAGCGGGATGCCAAATTTCTCGATGCCCTGAATCGTGCCAATAGCAGGATTATCTGGTGTGGAGGAAACCTTGCTTACCTCAATCTTCCCGGTGGTTTCATCTAGCAGCACACCATCGGTAAACGTGCCCCCTACGTCCGTGCTCAGCCTATACATTATCGCCTCCCAACGCTTTCGTCTATACTGACTCTTTAGATCCAACTACACTCTTTCTTGCTACCCTCCTGTTCGGATCCTCGCTTCTGATATCCATACGTAATTTGGGGTATGTTGCAGTTCGTGCCCAGAGCACCTTGGCACCTTCCTCGTCATTTGCTACGCAAATATGGGGAGTGGCTGACAACAAGTGATAGCTATCGCCAGGGCCAAGGTTATACGACTCTTCACCAATCGTTAGCCTGACACGACCTTCCAGGACGTAACCGAACTCTTCTCCCTCGTGAGGGCTGGTGGGATTGCGACAGCCGGCGGACATCTCGCCGATGAGGATCTCAAACTGCCTGTCGGGGAAATCGCCACTCAGGAAGCGGTATTTAATCGATGTATCAGACAGATTGATATGTGATTGGTTGCCATCCCCGTTGCTTTGGGACGACTTAATCTGTGAGAAACCTGGCCGCCCTGCGTTGGAACTCCCATCGCGAAGGAAGCTAAGCGATTTCGCATATTTCGCCGTTTGAACCCAAAGGACCTTGGCACCTTCTTCATCGCTTGTCTCGCAGCCATGCCGCGTTGTTGCCAATAAGTGATAGCTATCGCCGGAACCAAGATCATAAGACTCGTCACCGATCGTCAGCTTGATGCGTCCTTCCAGAATGTAGCCGAATTCCTCTCCCTCGTGAGAACAGGGCGGATTGTGACTTCCAGAAGACATCTCGCCGATCAGGACCTCAAACTGCCGGCTGGGGAACCCTCCACTCAGGAATCGGTATTTGATCGATGTATCAGACAGATTGATATACGATTGATTATCACCTTTGGTGATTTCGGGGGGTCTCGGATCCGCCAGGACTGCCAGGCCAGGCCCGTTCGACACTACAAGTAGGGCAGGAAGTGAAACAGCCAACGCTTGACAGATAGAGCGTAAGGAGGGGATAGAGAAAGAGGATAGGCCTCGTTCTATCTGAGAGAGGAAGCTAACGGAAAGCGCACATCGGTTGGAAAGCTCCTTTAAGGTCCACCCTTTCCGCTGGCGAAGGATGCGAATTCGCTGACCTACTTCTTGGGCTCTCTCACTCTGCATGCAACAAGCATGGTGAAATTAGTGAAAAAAGTCAAGTATTTGTAAAACGCTTTTCAGTAATAGTGAAACAGGCAGTAGGTCTTTGTACAACTATTATAGCGGGGGTAATCGAATGCCTCGGTCCCAGGTGCTTTCTGTAGCAAAAAACGATAGAATTGAAGTAACAAGGAGAATCTGGTTGTAAAGGGAATCAGTACGTGGAAGCGTCGTATTCCAGCAAGGGATTTACCACAACCACTTAACCGACTTCATCCTCGAAAAGGGGGATCACTGGAATTAACTCTAGAGCAGTTGGACATCGGGTAACAGCGTAGTCTGTTGCTCTTTGGTTATCACCAGACAACAAAGCCCGCGCACCCCGAGGGACTCGGTTCCTAAAATTTCAATGCGCATCGCATTCTCTGGATGCTGTCAGTTTATTTCAACGCCTCCTGGCCTCGGAATCGGCGGTAGGGGGAAAGAATTTGAAGGATCTCCTGATCTTCGGCGGAGAGGGTCTCCTGTGTAACCATGCGGGCGAGAAGTTCGCCCAGACCTGGCCCGAGCATGAACCCCTGGCCGCACATCCCGATCGCCATGAGATAGCCCTTAATCTCCTCTGACCAGCCGACGAGCGGGGACCCGTCCGGGCTCATTGGGTAGAGGCCGCGCCAGGTGCGGCGCACACGGATATTGGTGAGTCGCGGCATTAGCACCACCATGCGGCGGGCCACCTGTGGCAGGAAAACACTCGTCTCACGGCGGTCGAAGCCGGGGATAGGAGGCTGGGGCGTGATGCAGAAGACAACTTGGCCGATGGCAAGCTGGAAGAAGTAGTAGTTAGCCGATCCAGGTGCGGGACGGATGTCGACCACCATCGGATCGAGAAAGTGTGCCACCGGCTCGGTGATCCCTCCTTCGTGCGAATCTGGGTTCACTGGATGGTCAAGTCCTACCAGCGCCCCGATCTTTCTTGCCCACGGCCCGGCGGCGTTCAATACAACTTTGGTGCCGTATTCGCCCTTTGTTGTCTTTACACCCTTTACACGTCCATTCTCAACCACGATCCCGGTGACGCGTTCGTTGTAGTGGAATGTCGCCCCAGCGCGCTTAGCCTCCTCGTAGAAGGCATGCCCGGCCAAAAGGGTCGAGCAGTGGCCGTCCTTAGGTGAGAAGGTACCACCGATGAGTCCATTTTGATTCAGATCAGGGACGATTTCTAAAAAATCATCCTTATCGTACCAATCGATGTTGAGGCCGTAGGAGTGTTGAACTTCCAGCAAGTCCTTGAGGGTCCGCTCCTCTTGCTTGCGGTAGGCGACAAAGGTGTAGCCGCCCGTAGTCCACTCGATGTTGTGGCCGTAGGTCTCCTGCCAGGTGGAGACTATCTCTAACGTTCGTAGGCAGAGGTGGATCTTAGCCGGATCAGAGTGGGTAGCGCGGATGCCGCCGATAGCAGACTTGTTGGAGCCCTGACCTTGACTCGCAAACTGATCGAGGACCAGCACGTTGACGCCTGCGTGCGCCATGGCTAGCGCAGCAGGTACACCGACGCTTCCCGCGCCGATGATGACGACATCATAGTTAGTCACCCTTTACTCCGGCAAAGATCCCAAGTGGAACTTCGATAAGCAGTGGACGCTTCACGTTCTCCGTGACTTCGTCAACGGGAATCCCCTCCTCGCGGAAGAGGCGCGTGATCAACGCAGTGCAGGTCTTGCCACCACACGCGCCCATCCCGGCGCGCGTGACCGCCTTGATCTCATTCATATCCCGGCAGCCCGTGCGAATCAGCACGCGGATTTCGCCCGCTGTCACCCGCTCACAACGGCAGACGATGGTATCGTCACTCAGCCGCTTTAGCACCTCGGGGAGCGGCTGCGAGACCGAAGGCTCCTGCACACGGATACCAGCGATGCGCTTGGCATAAGCCTTGGGTGCACGCACCTTGATCAGAACCGTACGGTCGTTGCGCGCGATGGCGCGAACGCTTTCTACTTTCACCTCGCCCAGCACCTCGCTCTCACAATCCAAGACCGTCATGGTATCCCCCACGTTAACGCTCTCCTTTAAGAACTCGTAAGCGATTGTCACCGTAGGTAGCTTAGGATCTTCTCGATAGTCGACGAGCGTGATTGCCAAGCCGGGGCAGATGGTGACACACTGCTCGCAACCGATGCACTGGTGCGCATCCCCAGTGAACTGAGGACTCTGACGAATGTCCCTCTCATCAATGCGAATCAGTTTCAGAGGACAGACAGAGGTGCAGGGATTGCATGGGATCTCCTGCGAACAGTGAAGGATCGGGAAGACACCTTCCTCCCACGGTGGGATCTGCTCTTTCCCCGTCTCTCCGGGATGTGATTTGAGGATCTCCGCGGTGCGCTTCCATTCTGGTGGAACCTCACCTGCGACAACGCCGAGGGTGCAGGCTACTTCCAACCCCTTGATCTTACCGGTATACATCGCTGCCGAGGCCTCTGCGATCTCCTCGGCGTCGCCTGCAGTGAAGACGGACATGCCGTATTCCTTCGCCTTCACTGTGAACTCGTTCACAGGATCCAAGCCCACGGCGATCAATACCGTGTCGCAGGCAAAGGATTTCTCTGTCTCGGGAATCGGTTGAAAACGCTCGTCGATCTGTGCGATTGTCACTGACTCAATCTGATCGGTTCCATTAGCACTCAGGATCGTGTGCGAGGTATAGATTGGCACCCCCAGACGGGCAAGCTTATCCCGGTGCACCTTGTAGCCACCGCACTCAGGGAGCGCCTCGACTAAACCGACCACCTCGATCCCCGCCTGCAGGGCATGGTAGCCGGTGATGAGCCCGACATTCCCTCCACCAACGATGAACAGGCGCTCGGCCGCCCTGACCAGATCGCGATTGACAAGCGTCTGAAACGCACCCGCGCCGTAGACGCCTGGTAGCGTATTCCCACGGAATACAAGTGACTTCTCTCGCGCACCCGTAGCGACCAACAGCACCTGCGGCTTGACCAGTGTATAGGTATCGCCACCACGCAGGATTCCTATCTTTTGATCGCTGAACACGGCCAGAGCCGTGCTGTTCAGCCAGACATCGATGTTACCCACATCGTGCACCTCGCGCTCCAACAGCGTGGCGATGTCGATCCCTCGTGTTCCCGCGTGGACGGCATCGATCGAACCGAAGAAACGGTGGGTCTGAAGGACGAGCTTTCCCCCCAGTCTCTGTTTATCATCGATGAGGAGTACGTCGATCCCACGCTTTCCCAACTCGATTGCCGCTGACATCCCAGCCGGCCCACCACCGATGATGAGGACGGGAACCTCGATAGTATCTGTTTCATAAAGCGGCGAAACTTCCTCCACTTTGGGCAACTCCGGCAGACCATCGACCGATTCGACACGCATGCCCGGGCGCACCGGCGTCATGCACGACTTCACAGGAACGCCGTCAGCGAACACCAGACACTGAGCACACTGGCCGTTTGCACAAAATATCCCCTGCGGTGCCCCGTCCTTGTAATGGTGTCCGAAGATGCGAATCCCATGTGCAAAGAGCGCCGATGCGATCATCTCTCCCTGTTTGGCGATGAGCTTGCGCCCCTTCCAATAAAATTCCACGCTCTCCCGCGGCTCGATTCGCAGGATTGGATGTTGCCTGATTCGATGCTCTGTCATCCTCTCCTCTATCTATTACTAGGGATCACATATTTAAGCTATTCGATATCCCGTCGCACCAGATCAAATCCGGTCGGAAACGGATCACCGTCTGTGAGCATTAGGGAGCCAATCCCCATTACGTATGCGGATCCCGTCACCTCGGGAAGGATCCCGGGCGTATCTCCCACCTTGGTCTCGGCGATGATCCGTCCAACAAACTCCGTATTTAAGATGCTTTGGTAGCGATAATCTTCCCCTACGCTCAGCTTGCCTTTAGCATAAAGCAACGCCATCTTAGCGCACGTCCCTGTTCCACAGGGTGAGCGATCCACCTGGCCACCTCCAAAGACGACTACGTTCCTTGGAGGAGCACCCTCCTCGTAGAACTCCACAAGATCAACTGTCAGAGGAACTCCGGTGGCCGGATGCTGGAAGGAATGATGTTGATTACTCCAACGCCGAATCGTCATCCCAAGGTCTACAATCTCGGGCAGATTGCGCCGCCTCAGCTTGATGTTTAGGGAGCTTGCCTCGACTAACACAAAAAGGTTCCCTCCGTAGGCCACGTGAAGGGGTACCCCCTTCCACTCAAGGGTCCTAAGGGAAAAGGAGGGAACATTCTCAACGGTGACGGCGCACACCTCACCCTCCTCCCAACGGAGGTGACAGGTCACAAGGCCTGAAGGTGTGTCGAGGAGCACTGTCTCCTTGTTGATCTGGCCAAGCGATGCCAGGGCTGTCACCGCTCCGATCGTGCCATGGCCGCACATCCTCAAGTACCCTTCGCCATCGAGAAAGATTAAGCCGAAGTCCGCAGTGAGATCGGCCGGTGGTGTAACGATCGCCCCGAACATGTCGAGGTGGCCCCGCGGTTCCTTAAGGAGAAACCGACGCAGGTCATCGGCGTGAGCCGTAAGCCATGTACGTCGCTCCTCCATTGTCAGGCCGGGAATTGAAGGAAGACCGCCGATGACAACACGCGTTGGTTCACCGGCGGTGTGGGTATCCACGACCTGCACCAAGCGACGAACCTTCAACCTTCCTTCCCCTCCATCAATTTCTCCACGGGTACATAGTCGTGGGTGTATCCAAAGTAGCGGGGACCAAAGGTCTGGATCCCTTTCTCTGTACGCATCCGTTCGTGCGCGGGGATAAGAACCACTGTTCCGCGGTAGCCGTAACGGACGATGTCTGTACGGATCGGCTCCCCAGTAGCCGGATCAAGGATGCAAATCAGGTCAGGAGGCATACAACGCACTGCACCGTCCACCTCCAGAGTCAACCACTCATTCTGAAAGCCAATCTTAGCGTTATGTCCCTTGAAGGTGTCGATCCCTTCGATCAAGATCTCACCCAAAGAGAATCCTTTGGTCTTCTCCGCTCCGAACTCTCGATTGATGTCGACGATCTTCCCCTGGAAGGCACGATACCCTCCGGTGAGATTGAGCACCTCAGCGATGGGGTCAAGGTGTTTACGCCGCGCGCTGAACACACGCTCACCCAGTTCCCACGCCATGGAGATGGATCTAAGGATCGCCGTATCCTTGAGTTGGCGCCCGGTCATCGGATACCCCGCAATCCACGAGATACCGCCGTATGCCATCGCCGCACCACGGATGATATGTTCAGTGAGTAAAGCGTCGTTGGCATCACAGATGGTGACATGCCCTTTTTCGTCGGCCGCCGCCGTGGGGGACGGCGAGACGCCATGGATATAAAACGATGTCATCTGAAGTTCCGGGAAGGCGCGTCCCATGCCATCGGCGTCGATAACAGGAACCCCGACTGCGCCGGCAACCGCCATTGGAACCGGGGTATTCACGCCACCAGCCTCGGGAGGGATCACCGCCTGGATCGGCTTCCCCATGTACCGTCGCAGCTTATCGTAACACCAGAACAGCTCCTGCCCGTTTGGAGGCTTCTCAGTAAGGACAAGTGCCGCCCCAAGGCAACCGGCGATCGTCGCCAGTGCCTCATCTGGCATCGCTTCGGGGTCGACAAGGAGTATCTCCTTCCCCTGATCGACCACGTTATACGCCCACAACAGACCGATCTCAGGATCCCCTCCGCCCCCCGTGGCCAGGATCGACGCACCCAAAGTAATCTCCGAAAGCGCCTGCTTATTGATCACCCGGAAGTCGCCGACTCCCCATTCGGACAGGATCTCTCTTACACTCAACACTCACTCCTTTTACACTAGGTCACGCGCCGCACTCGTCAACAGTTCGCAGCCACTGGTAGTCACAAGCACCATGTCCTCAACACGAGCTGCTCCCACCCTGGGGAGGTACACTCCGGGTTCCACAGTGACGACCATCCCAGGTTGAAGCACCGTATCCACCCCTTTATCCAAGATGGGCGCTTCGTGTACAGAGACCCCCACGCCATGCCCGGTAAGGTGAGGGAAGTAAGCAGCTAGGCCTTCGGCTTCCACAATCTCACGCGCTGCAGCGTCAACCTCAAAGGCGTGTACGCCGGGTCGGATAGCTTCAATCGCAGCCTGCTGAGCCTTCCACGCAACCTGAAAGACCCTCTTCTGTTCCTGCGAAACCTCTCCCACCGCGAAGGTGCGCGTGATGTCTGAACAGTACCCGTCACAGACCGCCCCCATGTCCAGGAGAACGAGCTCCCCATCCTTTAGGGCCTTCTGCGAGGCTACCCGCTGTGGAAGCCACGCGTTCTCCCCGGACATCATGAACGGCTCAAAAGAGGGTCCCTCCGCACCCTCTTTTCCCATAAGATAGCCTGTCCAGGAGGCAAGTTCTGCCTCGCGAACGCCGGGGCGGATCTCTTGCCGCACCTTATCCATCACTCGACTGGCCACGTCAGCGGCACGGCGGATGCAAGCGATCTCCTCATCGGATTTGATGATCCGCAACTGCGCAGTGAGCCCTCGCACATCCACGAACTCAACGCCCGCCCCAGCTATCTCCATCATGTACTCCATCTGAGCAAGGGTCAGAGTGTCCTTCTCCACCCCGATTCGCCTTGGAGACCCACGTAACAAAGGAGCAAGGGACGCGAGATAGTTCGGCGTATCCTCGGGAAAGGGGATCACATGCTCAATCCAACAGTCCCGCTTCGCTCGCTTGAGGTCTAATTGAGCAACTATGTAGGTAGTATTCCCATTGCGCGATACCGCCAGGATTGAGCTAACAACCCGGTTTAAGCGAAAGCCGGTGAAATATCTGATGTTGTCGCGGTCAAACAGAAGAGCAAGGTCAAGGTCATACTTCCCCATCTTCGCCGCGAAGGCATCTACCCGGGTTACGCAGTCCATTCCCTAGATGAGCTCGCGAACTGCCTGTTCCAGCTCGGGATTGATCAGGTACACTTTCTTGGGAACGCGGGATTCCACACTGGAATCGGCCTGACTAGCAAGTTCCAGGACCACCATCTTCTCGGAAAGGATCGAAAGCAATGATTCCATCTCCCCGTGGGGAATGTTCACCACCTCTTCCAGCCGCTGCCGTTCGATATAGGCAGTTTCAATGATAGTTCTAAGCACACTGCCAATGCGTGGATCGGATTCAACCAAGGCTTTTAAATCTACGCTCATCAGCACCTCCTCATCCGTTCAGTGTCTCGACCGGAACGTAGTCCAGGTCGTAGCCGAAGTGTCGCGGGCCGAACATCTCGATCCCCTTGGGGGTTCGCATCCGCTCATGCGCCGGGATAAGGACGATCGTCCCTCGGTAGCCATACTTCATGATGTCCGTGCGAATCGGTTCTCCTGTCTCTGAATCCAGGATCGCGATGAGGTCCGGCGGCAGACAGAGTACCTCCCCGTCAACACGCAGGTTGAGCCACTCATTTTGGAAGTCGAGGGAAGCGGTTTGTCCCTTATACTCGTCTATCCCTTCCATGATCACTTGCCCTAACGTAAATCCCTTATTGGTCTCAGAACCGAACTCCCGACGTATATCTACGATCTTACCGCGGAACACCCGGAAACCCTCCACATCGCGCTCTTTTTTGAGGCTTTTCAACAGTTCCGCGATCGGATCGAGATGCTCTTGTCGAGCGCACATCACCGCATGACCGGCGGCCCAGGCAATGCTTTGAGAATTGAGGATCGAGGCTTCCTTCACCTGGCGCCCGGTCAACGGGTAGGTGGCAATCCAGGAAATGCCGCCGTAGGCCATCGCCACTCGACGGGCAAGGGTCTCTGCCAGCACGTCGTCATCGCCAGTGTCGATCACGGTGATGTTCTTCCGGTTGTCTACTGAAACAGTCGGGGACGAGTGCACCCCGTGGGTAACCCACGACGTCATCTGTAGCTCGGGAAAGGCGCGGTTCATCCCATCGACGTCTATCACTGGAACGCCGAGCTCTCCGGCTGCGGCATACGCCACCGGCGAGTTAACCCCCCCACACTCGATGGGGATAGTCGCCTGGATCGGCCGCCCCAGGTACTGCTCAAGACGACGTATCGCTAGGTTAAGTACGCCTCCACTTGGAGGCTTTTCTGTCAGCACAAGTGCGGCTCCCAAGCAGGCTGTACTGGCTGTCTGGATTTCATCAGGGATCTCCATCGGGTCCACCATGAGGATTTCCTTGCCTTCATCGAGCACCTTGTACGTCCACAGAAGCCCAATCTCTGGGTCTCCACCGCCACCGGTGGCAAGGATCGAAGCCCCCAGCGTGATCTCACTGATCGCCTGTTTGTCGATGACGCGAAAGTCCTTGATATCCCATTCCTGCAGGATATCGCGTGCGCTCACTCTCTTTTCCTTCATCGGAGGATCTTCCCCTTCACGCGTATACGTACCTTCTCGCGTTTTCCCGGCATATACGTGAACGGGATCTCTTCCACGTCGATGACCTCCACGGTCTCCCGGATGGCTCCTGCTGTCTTTGCGTTGTTTTTTGCCTGTTCCGTAACCCGCGCGATAGCGTTATCCCGATCTTCTTTTTCCAAATCGACCACACCTTCGGCGTACGCCCCGATCTCGGCGATGGTCGTGCCGACCGCCCCACCCACCTCGAAGTGGTCGGGACACAGCACCTTGCTCACGCCGGCGATCCCTTCCTTGGGAACAACCATCGCGCCGCCGCCGATAAAGATCGCTGGTACCGGCTCGACAGTAGTCTTCATCTTGTCGATGACCTCTTCTAACGCAGCCTTGATCACTGCCCAAGCGTTTTCTATCAAACGCTTGGACAAGGCACTTACCTTCTCCGGATGGGTGACAAAGTCGGTCTTAAACACCTCAAGCTTACGATCGAGCTTGCCTAAAGCCACTGCAGTGTCGTGCACTGTGAGCAGTGGCCCACCAAAGGACTTGCCAAGCCGGACGAGGTTGTACCCCACACTCTCAGGACCAAGGGCACTCACCTCTTCTCCTTGGTGTTTGACGATCGTTCCGCCGCCCAAGGCGATCGAGAGGAGGTCAGGGCAGCGGATGTTCGTCTTGACCCCGCCGATTGTCACCGTGATCGACGACTCGCGAGGGAACCCCTTCACAATGTAGGCCACGTCGGTGGAGGTTCCACCGATGTCGACTACCACACCATCCTCGATCCCGGAGAGGTACACCGACCCCCGGACACTGGCCGCGGGTCCCGAAGCAACGGTAAAGATGGGGTAATCTACGGCATAATCGACGGACATAACGCTTCCGTCGTTCTGCACGATGAACAGTGGCGCTGTGATCCCTCTCTCACTCACCGCCGTCTTCAACGAGTTGACCGCCCGCTGCATCACGGTGATCACCGAGGCGTTCAAAATGGCTGAGTTCTCCCGCTCAAGGAGCGAGATAGTCGCGATGCGGTGGGAGAGGGTAATGTGGATGTCATCCCCGAGGACCTCTCGCACAATCTCGGCCGCTTGTTCTTCGTGATCAGAAATGATAGGGGAGAAGACCCCGGTGATCGCCACCGAGTCTACCTTCCCCTTCATGTTACGACACGCCTCAGCGATCGCTTGTTTATCCAACGGAACGATATCTCGTCCATCGTACTCAGACCCACCACGAATCACATGTACCAGCTCAGTTCCACTGATCGCCTGCTTAAGGTCCTCCGGCCAACCGGTGAGGGGCGGGATCGCGGTGGTGGCAGGAGCCCCAAGGCGAAAGATTCCCACCTTATTCAGGTTTCGTCGCTCAATGAGGGCATTTGTCGTATGCGTTGTGCCGAGTGAGACCATCGCCACCTCAGCAGGATTCACTCGAGATTTGTTCAATAGTGCATCCAATGCCTGTACGATCCCTGCGGTTACGTCCTGCGTGGTGAGGGACTTGGCCTTGACCACCACATCCCTCCCCCGCATGAGCACACCATCGGTGAAGGTACCACCAACATCAAATCCAACGCGTAACTCTCCGGTCATCTTTCTCCTTCCTACCCCCAAAGCCCCGAGGTGCCGTACTGCTCCTCAAGCTTCCACTGTTTGATCTCCTCTTGGGGTGGGCTCTCGTAGCCGTACCGCTTGCTCTGTGACCAGTTAAACCGCTTCTTCAGCTCAATCAGGAATTCAGCGTATTTCAACGGTGCGAGGATCGCATCGATCACCGGGACCCCCAGTTCCTCTTGCAGTTCCTTATAGAAACCGAATTGTGCTGTGCAGCCTAAGATGATGACCTCAGCCAAGTCCTGCTCTACAGCCTCTCTAGCAGCTGCTTTCAGCCTTCTTGCTGTCTCAGCGGGGTCTTTTTGAAAATCATAGACCCCTAAATCGACTGATTTGAATGAGGCGAGACGATCTTCAAAGCCGTAGTTGACCACATTCTCGCGCATCTTGGGGATCCACTTCTTCCTCCCAACGATGATCGAGAAGCGATGGCCCAGGCTTGCCGCGATGTGGAGGCAGGATTCCGCCGGTGCCGTAACAACAAGCCTATCGGTGATTTCCCTTGCTTCCCGCAGGCCAGGATCATAAAAGCAACCGATCACAACCGCCTCATAGCCCTCATTCTCCGCTTGTCTGACCCGATGAAGCGTATCGGCAAGAATCAATGCCCCATAGTAGTGGTACTCAAGATGCAACGGCCCTCGCTTCAAAGAAACGACGTTGATCTCTGTGTCAGACTGCTTGCCTGTCTCAAGGAACGCCTGCATTGGCGGATCGAAATCAGCTGAGCCGATCGGATTAATCCACAAGATGCGGTTTGGCATATCATTGCTCCTGCGTGGCCTGTCTTGCGTATTGCTCCTCAAGTTTCCAGCCAAGAATCTCATCTTGAGGAGGGCTTTCGTAGCCATAGACCTTGCTGTGTCCCCAGTTAAACCTCTTCCGCAGTTCAATGAGAAATTCCGCATACTTAAACGCCGCGAGGATGGCATCGATGACCGGGACACCAATGTATCCTTGGAGTTCTTTGTAGAACCCAAACTGGATCGTACAACCGAGGATAACGACTTCTGCAAGATCCTGCTTGACCGCCTCTTTGGCCGCATCCTTCAAGCGCTTGGCAGTCTCTGCCTCATCCTTGTGAAAATCGTGCACCCCTAAGCCAACAGACTTAAATGAGGCAAGTCTATCTTTAAATCCGTAATTCACTACGTTCTCATACATCTTTGGGATCCACTTCTCTCGACCAACGATGATGGAGAATTTATGACCTAACGTTGTTGCAATGTGCATCGAGGCCTCTGCAGGCGCGGTGACCACCAAGCTGTTTGTGATCTCGCGGGCTTCCCTCAAACCGGGATCATAGAAACAGCCGATGACGGCGGCGTCATATCCCTCTTTCTCGGCTTGCTCGATCTTCTTAAGGGTATCTACGAGGGTCAATGCTTCATAGTAATGGTATTCCAAATGCTCTGGCCCTCTTTCCAAAGAGACCACCTCAACCTCGGTATCAGCTCTCTTTTCCTTTTCAATGAACGCTCTGATGGGCTGATCGAAGATCTCTCCTTTGAAAGGATTGATAAACAGGATACGGTTGGTCATACCTGCCTCCTCATGGGGTATTTGCCCGTCCTCGCGTGCGGTTCCACTCACTAGGGGGAGGAATGGCATCGGACGGTGTGCCCCTCACCGATTTCCACCATTACCGGATCGTCTGTGGAGCAGATGTCCTTTTTCACAGAGCAGCGCAGATGGAAGCTGCACCCAGGAGGAACGTTCACCGGACTGGGGATCTCGCCCCGAGAGAGGACCTTCTTCGGCTTGAACGCCTCTTCCTCTTCAGACACAACCGGGATCGAGGAAAGTAGCATTCGAGTATAGGGATGAATTGGGTTCTGGAAGAACTCTGCTGCAGAAGCCACCTCACAGATCTTGCCCAAATACATGATTGCCACCCTGGTTGACACATTCCGCATCAGACTCAAATCATGCGTGATGAAGAGGTAGGTGAGGTGAAGCTCCCGCTGCAAGTTCAGCAGCAGATTGATGATCTTGGCCTGCACCGAAACGTCCAACGCCGAGGTCGGCTCATCTAAGACCACGAAAGAGGGATCGGTGGCCAGGGCCCGGGCGATCGCCACCATCTGCTTCTCCCCACCGCCGATCGCTTCCGTGTATTTATACATATAATCAAGCGGCAGCTCGACCATCTCTAGAAGCCTCTCCACCTGTTGTGTTCCCGACCTATCTTTAGAGAGTCCGTGGACTTTTAAGGGCAGCTCCAGGATCTGCTTGATGCTTCTTCGAGGGTTGAGCGAGGAGCCCGGGTCCTGAAAGACGATTTGGATCTGTTTCTTCAAAGCCTTCGAACGCTTGCGGGCCTCTCTGCTGATATCCTGCCCCCGAAAGCAAATCTCTCCTGCAGTGGGGCGGTACATTCCCATGATGGTATAGGCCACCGTGCTCTTCCCTGAACCCGATTCCCCGACCAATCCTAACGTCTCTGCCTCTTTAATAGAGAAACTGATCCCATCGACGGCTCTCACCGTGCCGCGGCTGGTGAGAAAGTACTTCTTCAAATCTTTAACGGTTAGTATCTCTTCTGTCACTGGTGTCACTCCTTATAAAGGAAACAGGCTACTTGATGCGTGTTCCCGACATCAAAGAAGGGGGGTCTTTTCTCCTTGCAGATTGGCATCACATGCGGACAGCGAGGATGGAATCGACACCCCGACGGCGGTGTGAGATAATTGGGAATCCTCCCGGTGACGCCCTCGGCAATCCCCTCCCCGGTCAGCTTGGGGACGGCCTTCATCAAGCCCTGGGTGTACGGATGCAGTGGCTTGGAGAAGAGTTCCTTGGTCGGTGCGGCTTCAACCATGCTCCCAGCGTACATCACATACACCCGGTTGGTCCACTCCCTGACGATTCCTAGCGAGTGTGTGATAAAGATCGTCGAGTTCCCCTTCTCTTCTACCAAGTTTCCCAACAGACGGAGTACTTGGTCCTGAATGGTGACATCCAGCGACGTTGTAGGCTCATCAGCGATCAGAAGCTCCGATCCGGTGACAAGAGCCATGGCGATGCAGATTCGTTGCCGCATTCCTCCACTTAATTGAATAGGATAGTTCGACAATATTCTTTCTGGATCGGGCATGGCCACATCTTTGAGCGCACGGATAGCTCGTTCCCGTATGTTGTCTCCGGAGTGGTCTTTACCCGTGTCCCTTGAGTACTTAACCACATCCATCAGTTGTCGTCCGATCGTGAACACGGGATTGAGAGCCGCTGTGGGATCCTGGAAGATCATTGATATCCCCTTACCCTTGACCCCCCAAACCTTCTTTAGGTTCACACGCAGAAGATCCCTCCCTTTATAGACGATCTCTCCATCGGTGATCTTCCCCGGTGGCATAGGAAGGATTCTCATCACGGACTTCATGGTAGTCGTCTTCCCACACCCGGTCTCCCCGACCAGGCCAACCTTCTCTCCCTTGCCGACGGCGAAGTTCACCCCATCGAGCACCTTGAGGTGTCCGCCGTAGATATCAAAGCCGACATGCAAATTCTGTATCGTAAGCAGAGGTTCAGACATCAAGATCTAGACCTCCTCTACTGCAAACAGATCGCGCAATCCATCCCCTAACAGGTTGAACCCCAGAACGACGAACATGATTGCCAGCGCCGGAAATACCGTGATCCACCATTGATCCGGCATATAAATACGACCGTCGGCGACCATCGTGCCTAAGCCCGGTTTCGGTGGCTGCACCCCAAGCCCAACAAAGCTCAGGGTCGCACCGATCAGGATCACCCAGCCCATGTCTAAACTTATCTTGGTGAAGATGGGGGAGACGCAATTGGGGAGGACTTCCTTGAAGAGGATATGGAACCGGCTGGCACCGGTCAGTTCGGCGGCTTCTACAAAGAATTCATTTCGAAGCGATGAGGAGAGCCCATACACCAATCGACAATACCAGGGCCACCACATCAGAGAAACTGCCATCATGGCATTGAATATGTTCGGGGGCAAGACCGAGCAGATGGCTAAGGCAAGAATGAGAGGGGGAACAGCAAGAAAGACGTCCGTAAACCGCATGATCACCGTATCTATCCAGGATCCTTTGAAATAGCCGGCAGTTAAACCCAAGATAACTCCTGGAGGGACAACCAGTGCGAGCACAACAACCCCCATCATCAAGGAAAATCTGAATCCAAAGAATATTCGGCTCAGGATGTCTCGGCCGAATACATCGGTGCCAAAGAGGTGTCGCAAACTGGGAGGTTGGCTTGCCTCAGCGAAGTTCACAAACACCCCCGCGTGCCTGGGGTAAGGCGAAACAAACGGGGCAAAAACCGCCAAGAAGGCAATGAGAAGGACAAGGGACAGTCCCACAAGAGACAGGGGATTTCGGGAGAACTTGTACCAACCCCGTCCAAATCCCTCTCGTTTTCTTGACCAAAACGTCGGCTGCGAGTTGCGTGTCATCCTACTTGCTCCTTTCCGCCCCCAGTCGGATCCTCGGATCGAGGAACGTCACCACGATATCCACGATGATATTCATGATGATAAACACCACCCCCATCACCATGATGACGGCGATGATGGCGTTCAGATCCTTGCTCAGCATGGCGTTGATCCCGTAGCGAGACACCCCGGGCCAATTGAAGATCAACTCGACGATAAAGGCATTGGCCAACAGTGCCGCAAAGTCAAGGCCCAGTATGGAGACCGTCGGAATGAGCGATGGCCGTAGGAGATAGCGCAGATTGATGACCCGCTCCGGAATGCCCTGCGCCCTTTCGGCAGCGATGTAGTCCTTCTTCAAGTTATCGGACATGGCCGAACGCGTAATGCGGGCCTCCTGCGACATACCCCCTAAAGCCAAAGCGACGCCGGGCATGATGAGGTGCCACAGGGTGTCGCCCACAGCGTGGAAGTTGCCGGTGATCAGGCCATCAAAGATGATCATGCCAGTGATCACCGGTGGCTTGGTCACCCCCGGGCTGAGCCTACCAATGCTGGGTAGGATATGTAAAACGTAGCCGAAGGCCAGCAAAAAGAGAACCGCAAATACGAAGGAGGGAGTGCAGACCCCGACGTAAGAGCCCACTCGGACCACATTATCGACCCAGGTGTTGCTGTATCTCGCAGAGATCGCCCCCAGAAGTATCCCAAAGACTGCCATGATCACACCGGAGAAGAGGGCCAACTCCATGGTTGCTGGAAGGAATTCCTTGACATCGGTTGAAACGTCGCGGCGCGTCACCAGCGATTCTCCAAAGTCGCCATGAAGCGCATCCCTCAACCAATAGTAGTATTGAGCATAGAGGGGTTTATCTAGGTACATACTCTCCCTCACCCTCTGCACAGCCCACTCCGGAGCTCTTGGTCCCAGGGCTGCCCTCGCCGGGTCTCCCGGCATCACCCGGGCGATGATAAAAATAAGGATTGAGAGCCCGAGAAGGACAAAGACCGAGTGCAGTAACCTCTTTAGAAGAAAGATTCCAAACCTCATGCTTTGCCTCCAGTAGAGAAGGGGCAGGATTGAGCTGCCCCCTCCCTGACGTTCTTAAAGCTTCTCCTCTCTATCTAGCCTCGAACGCGCCCTACTGCCGGCTCACTAGTGTGGCAGTACCTTGATGAAGCGCGCGTCCATGTTGTATCCCATTATTTTAATGACCAGACCCCTGGCTGCCGGCCAGTCAACATAGCTCTGGTAGGCATGTCTCTCCAGTTGATCGTTCACGAAAATTGAGGGGCAGAGGTCCACAATGTAATCCTGAAGGTCGTGGTATTTCGCAAACCTTTCTTCCATATTGACGGTTGCTAAAGCATCCGCAACAGCCTCATCGTAGTACGGATCGAGCAGCCATTCGTTTTGCTCCCATGTTGCAGCGGAACTTGAGAGATACCGCGACTCCAGCATCGAACCAGCCTCAGGCCAGTGAGGAGAGACGTAGATCGTCTCGATGTGCGGACTTTTCTCCATGTCCGCCATTTCATCGATCATCGTCATCCATGGGGTTCTGATGACGTTCACCTTGATCCCGATCTCGGCCATGTTCGCCTGAAACAGGAGTGCTGGCTTCTCTTCCGTAGGTACTAAGGAACACCAGTGTAGATCGACCGGATAATCGTCAAGCTGGTCATAGTACTTCGATTGCCGCAACTCTTCCATGGCTTTGTCCAGATCTTGATGATAGGTAAATACATCCGGATTCCATCCAGGGTAGTCAACGGCAACTGGTCCATGCGCCGGATGGCTCAGATCCAGCGCAGCCGCGGTCTCGTAGTCAAACGCCCACGCCATGGCCTTGCGGAAGTGGATATCGTCAGTGGGAGGCTTTTTGTTGTGGATCATGTAGAAGAAAACACCACCCATATAGAACTTCGCGATATCCACTCCTTCCATCGCATCGAGCGCCGCCAAGCTTTCCGACGTCTGCCACTGGTCGGAGATCTCAAGCTCCTTATTGGCCAGCATCGTTCTGACGGTCATGGGTTCCGTAGTGGCGATGAACTTGACCAGATCAGGAGCATCGGGATCGACCATCCCCCAGTAATCGGGGAACTTCTCCATGAGCACGTACTCCTCCAGGGGAAACTCCTTTATCGTATAGGCCCCGGAGCCAGCGTCATGGGTCAGGAGGTACTTCTTACCGTAGTCGCCGAAGTCCCCGTAAGGACCATCCTCGAGATTCGCCATCACGAGGTCCTTGTTTAGAACATAGAGCCTGACGATGTTGGTAAGGAACGGCCCACTTTGTCGAGACATATGGAACCTAACCGTATAGCCATCGACGACTTCGGTGCTCTCTACCGCATCGAACAAGTAGGCATATCCCTCACCGATAGTCTGCAACCGATCCATGCTGAACTTGACATCCTCAGCGGTGAATTCGGTGCCGTCGTGGAACTTGACCCCCGACCTCAGGTAGAATGTCCGGGTCAACCCGTCGCCCGATACTTCCCAGACTTGGGCCAGGTTAGCTGTCACGTAACCACCCAGGACCGGGTAGACGAGCGAGTCATAGAGGTTGACTAGAGTGGAAGAACTCGAATAGTCTGAACCCACCGCCGGATCAGCGTATGTAGGCCAGGCAAAGGTGACTCGAAGGCTTCCTCCGGCCCAGCCAATCAAACCAACGCCTAACACAAGCAAACCAACTAGACAAAACACTGCACCGCGCTTCATACCTTTCACCTCCAAACAACGTGAAACAACGTGTGTACTACCCTCTGCTGATTTCAGTTCTTTTTCCTAATTGATCACCTCCTTTTTCTTTGCCGGGATTCATGTGATCGACCAGGGCGTCCACCAGAGAGTCCAGGAACGTTCGAAACTCCCCGGGACTCGTCATGACGGAGTACTTGCCCGCGTCGATCCGCTCTCGAATAGTGGAGAGACGAGAGCTAATTATTTCTTCATCTTCCAGTAATAAGATCAGCCGACTCGCGGCGTCCAGCAGCCGAAAGGGACCGTAAAGCGAGGTCTCATCGAGAAGATTCCGCCCGCTTGTCACCATGTAGCCGACGAGCTCGAAGAGGCGCTCTTCCAACTCAGCCTGACCCATTATACACCTCAAAGAATACCCTGCCTTCTCTGCTGCGTGAGGGGGCTGGAGGGGCCTCTGCTGGCCAGCCTACGGAGACGAGCAGCATCGGCTCGATCCCCTCTGGCAGGCCAAGAACTCGTCCAACTGCACCGCGATGAAAGGAGGCAATTACGCAGGTCCCCAAGCCCTCTGCATACGCAGCCAGAAGGAGGTTCTCGGTCGCCATCGCGGCGTCCACTGGTGCTAAGAACGTCTCACCCAGTGTTCCGCCCCGCTCACGCGCCGCGGCTAAGTCCTGACAGACGGCGATCACCGCCGCTGGATCCCCAAGGAGCCCTGGACTCACAGTCTTGATGCTGCGGATACGTTTAGGCTCAGTCACTATCACAAAACGCCACGTTTGAGCATTGCTGGCCGAGGGAGCCCAAATCGCCGCTTCTATGAGTTGGGCTAGCAAATCCCTTGGTACTTCCTCGTTACGAAATGCTCTTATGCTTCGGCGTCCTCGAATTGCGTCCTGGAGATCCATGGCTCTACTCACTCACTGCTTCCAAGATGTGTTGGATCATGCCCACTGCTTTCTCCATATCCGCTACGGCGATGTGCTCATCCTTGGAGTGTTCTGCCACCCCGCCCATTCCGATGACGACTGTCTGAATCCCTTTCTCGTTGTAAATGGAACCATCGGTGCCGCCACATATCACCCGCACTTTGGGTTTTAGCCCCACCGCTTCCACAGCCTTCTTGGCGATGGTGACCACTTCGGCGTCTTCGGGGATTCTCACCACCTTGTAGGCCAACTCCATCTTGACCTGTGTGCGCGCGCCGATCGATTTGGCAGCGGTCTCGAAGACGTCTTTGATCAGCTCACTCTGCGTGAGGCATTTTTCATGGGTAAGGCTGCGACATTCGGCCTTGATTTTGGCCTTCTCCGGAACCCCGTTTCGAATCTCACCGCCTTCGATGATCCCCACGTTGACCGTCGTCTCCTCGTCGATCCAACCTTCCTTCAGCATGGCGATCGCATAGCTTGCCGCCTTGATGGCGGAGATTCCCTTCTCCGGTTCCATCCCAGCGTGGGCCGCTTTGCCGGTGATCTCAATGTCGATAATCATGTGGGATGGCCCACCGATGACGACAGCGTCCAAGGCATCCATATCGATCAGGAATCCCATCTTTGATTTCAGCAACGTGGTGTCAAGATGCTTTGCCCCCACCAGTCCAATCTCTTCCTCCCTCGAGACGACAATCTCCAGCGGGGGGTGTCGATCGGCAGTCCTTAGGGCTTCCACGAGCTCAGCAATACCGGCCTTGTCATCGGCTCCCAAGATGGTATCCCCCTTTGAGCGAATGACCCCGCTTTCCAGGACGGGTTCGATCCCTTTGCCTGGTTTGACCGTATCCGCATGGACGCTGAAGAAGACCGGCTCCGTACGGGTGGAATTCTTGGCAGCGAGTCTCACGACGAGATTCCCATAATCATCGGTGGTGCATTCCGCCTGGAACTCTCGAGTGAAGAGGTCTTTTAAGTAGGCGATAAACTTCTTTTCCTCTCCCGATTCGCTGTCGATTTTCACCATCTCAAAAAACGTATTGACTAACCTTTCGTTCACGACGCCCCCTTTTCCCAAAAGCGGCAATAAAACTTAGCCCTTACCTAGCTTTTTTAACAGAGGAAGAAGCTCTGGAGCGATCACCTTCCCCTTGTCGGTGATCTGTTTGCCATCAAGCCAGACCGAGGTGTTGAGGCAGATCCCGTCAGTATGCGAGGCCCCTTTGATGCCATCGGGTGGGATATACATCAAACCGACTTGGCCCAGGCCCCACTCGGTGCCGCCCCAGACCCGTTCATCCTCCAGGATATCCCCGGAAAGACGTGCCCCGGGATTGAACCCATAGCAGACATGAGCCAGCCGGAGCATCATCGGATCATTGAAGCTCCGAAGCCAGGCCTCATACTCCACCGCTTCCTTGCCACCTTCGAACTTGACGACCTTTCCCCGCTCGACATGGAGCTTGACCGGCTCCTCAAGGACCCCCAAAAACGGAGGGACCAACGAGCCGTCGAAGACGATGACCCCGTTGATCGATTCGAAGGCTGGCGCCCAGCCGATTTGACCGGCCATCATGTGGGGCCCAGGGGTATCTGCATAGCCGGTTTCACACGAGATCGGTCTTTCTGGATCGTTGTCGAAGGCGACATCTTCCCCAGCAGGGGTGGTCAAGCGAACATGCTTTGCCTTCTTGGTCATCTTGGTAATGGTTTCCTCAAACTCCTTCAAGATCGGGTAATCGACCCGGCCGATGCAGCGCACCATCATATCGGCATCCATTCCCACAAGGCAGAGATACCGAAGCCGGTTGTTCTCCTTCATTGCGATATCAAACGGCGTTGAATAAAGCAGCCACTTATTATTAAACTCGACCCACGCATCGGCCGCCTTCAACGCGGCAGTTAGCGCCGCAAGCGGCAACATGGGATCGGCACCCTTCCCAACACCCAAGGGAGAGGCCACCCAGATCACCATCGGCTTGGCTCCAAGTGCAAAAGCGGCCCTCGCCGTGGCGTCAACGACTTGGGGATCGCTCTCCGTGTCAGCCGTGATCACGAACGTCTCCCCCGGCTTTAGCTTAAACAGCTCTTTCGTCAGGGTGGTTGCTGCTCTACCCAATTCATAGTCGTAGTATACTGGCACGGCGCTCCCTCCTTATTCTTTACCGAGTTCCTTGGCGAGCCTTTTCAGGTCTTTGTCCAACACCTTCCCCTTATCCATGATCTGGTTCCCATCTAGCCAAACGGAGGTGTTTAAGCAAATGCCATCGCTATGAGAGGGAGCGGGGATCCCGTCCGGTTGAATTAGGATGGCACCCACGTTGCCAAGGCCCCACTCGGTGCACCCCCAAACCCGCTCATCTTCCAAGATGTCCCCACAAAGCCGGGCGCCGGGGTTAAATCCGTAGCAGACATGGGCCAACCTTCTCATTCGGGGATGGTTAAAGCTATCCACCCATGCCTCAAATTCCGCGGCCTGTGCCCCCCCCTCAATCTTGACGATCTCTCCGTCTTTGACAGTGAGACGGACCGGGGCTTCAAGCTTACCGGTACACGGCGGTACGAGCGACCCATCGAAGACGATGGTCCCATTTATCGTCTCAAGAGCTGGCGACCACCCGATCTGCCCGGCCATCATATGGGATCCAGGCACATTGGCGTATCCAAGGCTGGCGCTGAAGACGTAATTTGGATCAGGTCGTCCGTTCTTCTTTGCATGATCGAACTCCACGTCTCCACCGGCTGGCGTGGTCATCCGTACGTGCTTGGCGGCCTTGGTCATCTCGGTGATCTTTTCCTCAAATTCCTTCAAGACCGGATAGTTCACTCGCCCGATGCAGCGCACCATCATGTCGGCGCTCATTCCCACAAGACACAGATGGCGAAGCTTTTTATTCTCCTTCATCGCGATGTCATAGGGGGTTGAATAGAGCAGCCACTGGTTGTTGTATTCGACCCATGCATCCGCCTCTTTCAATACGGCGGTAAGTGCGTCCACTGGCAACATGGGGTCTGCGGCCTTTCCCACACCCAACGGTGAGGCGAGCCAAATCACCATCGGTTTTGCACCAGCGGCGAAGGCAGCCCGTGCGGTCGCATCGACCACCGTTGGATCACTCTCCGTATCGGCCGTGATCACGAAGGTCTCGCCTTCCTTCAATTTAAGCAGTTCATTGACCAAGACATCGGTCGCTTTTCCCAGTTCATAGTCATAGTAAAACATCTTTGCTCCTTTCGCCCATTTGGCGCATTATCTCCTAATTGAACCGGCAGAGATCACGTTCAGATCGTCCCCTGCATCACCCCCTTCCAAGATTTTTTGCGTTTGAACCCACAAGATCTTCGCGGGATGGTCCGTGGAGTTTCGAATGGTATGAGCCTGGGATGAGAAAATGTGAAAACTATCTCCTGGTTCAAGAGTCTCTTTCTTATCCTCGACCTGGAGTAAAACCTCTCCCTCAAGCACGTAACCGAACTCCTCACCCTCGTGTGTGATGAGAGGTGGGTCGTAATGAGGCGGATACTCGGCGATCAGCGCCTCAAGAACTCGATCGGCCATGGAACCCGAGAGCAGGTTATAGGTAACCTGGGAGTCCTCAAGGTAGATACGACTACGAGGAGACCCCGCTTTGAGTACCAGGGGCCCGTTTGTCGGTGCAGCGAAGAAATGACTCACTGGAACATCAAGCGCCTCACAGATGGCACTGAGTGAGGAGATGGAAAGCGAGGAAAGACCGCGTTCTACCTGCGAGAGAAAACTCACGGAAAGTTTACAACGAGAAGAGAGCTCTTCCAAGGTCCATCGCCTCTTCTGGCGCAGGTCACGGATGCTGCCGCCAAGCTTTTCGTGTTCCACGTTTTTACTATAGTGAAAAAATTTCACTTGTCAAGGGGAAGTGGCAAAATGATCTGTCCGATGCTACATCTGCAATGTAAATGGTAGGGTGTGATAAGACTGCCAAGCCCTCTGTATTTCGCTTCTGCCGGGTCGAGCAGAACGGAGAGTCGAAGCCTTCTGTTAAAGAGGGCTGGAAGAGGTGGCGGCGAGGAGTGAGCGCTTCTTATTCTTAAGGTTTGGCTGGGGTTACTGTATGGGTAGAATAGGGGTATGGGTTGTCTGAGCGATTATTCCTTTGGACACATTAAGGTTGACGATTGTACGTATAGGCACGACCTAATTGTGTTTGAAGAGGAGATCCTCTCTCCATGGATACGGCAAGAGGGGCACTGCCTCCACGTCGAGGACCTAAAGTGGGCTATTGCTCACCATCCGCGTGTCATCGTTGTGGGAACCGGCACCTTCGGAGGACTGGCAATCCCACAGGGGATAGTCGCTTCTTTGGCAGCTCAAGGAGTCACCCTTGTTGCCTACAAGACAGGCAAGGCGGTGGAGGCATACGATGAGCTTGTCGAGAAGGGGGAACAGGTCGCCTGCTGCTTGCACCTCACATGCTGAGGGCTCCCTGGTCCTATTTGACCGTGGACGCTTCGTACAAGAGCGGTTAAGCTCTTATCCACGCTTAAGAGAGGAGGCGTAATGGAGAAAGAGAGAGTGGAATTTCTGCGTCGGTGTATGGAGACGGTCTGCCCGTCAGGTTTCGAGGAGGAGATCTCCCATGTCTGGCGGGAGGAGGCGGACCGGTTCGCCGAGCGAACCTGGGCCGATTCACACGGCAACTCGTTCGCCGTTGTGAACGAGGACGGAACCCCGCGGGTGATGCTCGCCGGGCATGCCGATGAGATTGGCCTAATGATTACCTACATCGATGATAACGGCTACCTGTCCTTCGCCGGTATCGGTGGCTGGGACCCGCAAGTCCTCCCCGGCCAGCGGGTCTGGATTCAAGGGATAACGGGACCGATCCTCGGAGTAATCGGGCGAAAACCGATCCACCTGCTAGAAGAGGAAGAGCGCAAGAAGGTCGTCAAGATTGAGGATCTATGGATCGACATCGGAGCGAAGGACAAAGAAGATGTGGCCTCCCTTGTAGAGATCGGGGACCCAGCCGTGCTCGACTACTCGTTCGCTGAGTTGCGAAATGACCTTGTCGTATCTCGTGGGTTTGACGACCGAGTGGGGGCGTTCCTCGTCCTGGAGGCGGCGCGTCTCGTCGCTGCGATGAACCCCAAGGCGTCTGTGTACGCCGTAGCGACTGTGCAAGAGGAGGTCGGCCTGCGCGGAGCACGCACCAGTGCATTTGGGATCGATCCACAGGTGGGGATCGCTGTCGATGTCGGTTTCGCCACTGATACACCGGGGATGGATAAAGAGAAGAAGAAGGTCGGCGAGGTAACGATGGGAAAGGGACCGATTATCGCCCGTGGCCCGAACATCAATCCGAAGCTATTCAAGCTGTTCGTGGAGACGGCCAAGGAGAAGAAGATCCCTTACCAGATCGAGGGAGCTCCACGGGGAACTGGAACCGACGCCAACGCCATCCAACTCACCCGCGCCGGGGTGGCAACAGGATTGATATCCGTCCCCAATCGCTACATGCACTCACCATGCGAGATCGTGCACCTAGGCGACCTTGAGAACATCGCCCGACTGATCGCTCACACGGTGGTAAGAATCGACGAGAGAACCGACTTCATCCCGTCGTAGAACGACAAGTACCTAAAAGATCGCTTGGGGGCCTATTCTTGCGGTTCCCTATTCAGGCTCTTCGCTATTTAGTGTGGGCAACCTGTCAAGAGATGCTCCCGCGTAAGCAAGCCCGATTTCAGGTTACCGGCTTGGACCGCAGCCTTTTGAGTTCTTAGGAAGCCAGGAGACCAGGAAAAGGATCAACTTCCTGCTTCCTTGTTGCGGAACTGCGGTCTTGTCCCTTCTCGGTGGATTCCTGGTTTCCTTATTACAAGACTGTAGGTAAGCCTAACATCTGGCTACCCACTTAAAGCAGCGAGGAGCCCCTATTCATAAAGAGCCTCCGCTTTATACCCTTAAGCGAGCTTAAGGGGAGGAAAGCGAAGATTCGCCGCTATTAGTTGGTACCAAGCCAAAGAGCTCTGCCAGCGATGTTCGGTTGTCGACGTCGGGCAAAGACAACCATTGCCCTTATTCCTACCCGGGAAGTGCCACCTTAACGTCGGGGAGGTGCCCCGCCCAACGTCGGAGATAAACTCCGACGCTACCTCCGTTTTTGTTATCTCTGCACCGAAGTTGAAAAGCAGTGGTTGGCGATAATAGCGACCATCCTATCTTTGCGAGCTTGATCCAAATCTGCGACAGGAGTATAGTAATCTCATCAGGGGAGCTCAAGCAATTGGGCTGAGAGGAGGTTTAACCTCGACCCTTCGAACCTGATCTGGGTAATGCCAGCGTAGGGAAGTGACACATATCCCTCGCGGCCCAGAGCAGAGAACGGGTCGCCCGCGATGAGGGAGACTGAGATCTTAAAGATCATTCGCACACGCATCGCCGGGGCCGGGGATGACGCAGCGATATTTCCGTTTCGTGACACCAATCTCATTCTCACCACAGACATGCTCCACCGCACAAGCGACTTCCCTTCCGGGACGACCCCATACACCATCGGGTGGCGCTCGGTAGCAGTCTCCCTCTCCGACCTCGCCGCAATGGGGGCACGGCCCCTCGGTGTGCTCCTCGCTCTTGGGGATCCTGACCTTAAGGAAGAGTTCGTCAGGGAGCTACTCAACGGAGCGATTGCCTGCTGCGAGGAGGCGGGAACTCTCCTCGTAGGGGGAGATCTTGACCGACATCAGGAGCTGACCCTGGTGGGTATGGGGATCGGCGAAGCCACACAACCAGTGCTCCGAAAAGGCGCACAACTAGGCGACCTCGTGTGTGTCACAGGCGAACTTGGTCGCACCCAAGCCGCGCTACATCTGTTTGCTGCAGGGAGTCTCAAGCGGGCAAACGCCCTTTTTTGTTTCTCACCCCGAGTCGCTTGGGGATGCAAGCTCGCAGGACTCGCCACGAGCATGATCGATATCTCTGATGGCCTGGCCCACTCGCTTTACCTGCTTGCACGCGAGAGCATGGTCGGCTACGCGATCAAGGAGTCTAGCTTCCCTGTGATCTCCGATCTGCATGAGGTTCTCGCGCCGGCGGAGCACTCCGAAGCGCTGCTCTTCGGCGGGGAGGACTACGAGCTTCTATTCACCCTCCCTGAGCGCTTAATCTCTACCATCGACAAAGAGGTGTGTTACAGCGTGATCGGTAAGGTCACCGAAGGAGGGGTTCTCCTCGACGGCAACGAGCTCCCCAACCGAGGATACGAACACTAAATAAGGAGATGATCAAGATGCAAAAAAGATCTCTGCTACTGATCCTGATCGCCCTGATGGTGATCGGGGTGATTGGCGTGGGTACGGAAAAGCTTGTTGTCTACACCTACAGTAGCTTTGCCTCCTGGGGTGCGGCACCGTTCATCGAGGAGGCTTTTGAGAAGGAACACGATGTGGACGTGCAGTTCGTCGCTACCGGGGACGCACGAATGATGTTAACCAAGCTATTAACTGAGCAGGAAGCGGGAAGACCCGGCGCGGACGTATTTATCGGAGTCGGATCAGTGGATCTCTCCATGGCCCGGGGTAAAGACCTTTTCGTACCCTTAACAGGAGAGGGTATTCCCAACCTCGCCTCGGTGCGAGAGGATCTATTGATCGACCCCACGAATTCGTTGATCCCCTACGAACATAGCTATATCACACTTGTCTATGATAGTCAGGTACTAGCCGCTGAAGATGTTCCACTGACCTTCGAGCAATTGCTTGACCCAAAGTACAAGAAGATGTTGATCCTGGAGGATCCCCGAACCTCCTCGGTGGGCCTTGCCTTCCTACTGTGGACCATCCATCAATACGGCGACCCAGGCTATCTTGATTATTGGCGCAAGCTTTTACCGAACGTCCTCACCATCACACAAGGCTGGAGTGCAGCCTATGACCTCTTCCTCGCTCGCGAGGCGCCAATCGTGGTCAGTTTCTCGACAGATACCGCCTATTCGGTAATCGAAGAAGGGAGCACACGCTATAAGATCATGCTGCTGAACAGCCAGGGCTATCGCAGTATCTACCTTATGGGAATCGTCAAGGGGACAAAGCAGCAGGGGCTATGTAAGGAGCTATTGGACTTCGTCCTCTCATCCGAAGTCCAAGAGATGATTTCCACTACGGAATGGATGTTCCCCGCTAATCGGGAGACCTTGCTACCGGTTCTTTTCTACCAGAACGCGGTATTTCCGCCTGATCCGGTAATGATACCCGCAGAACGGATAGGGGGGAACCTCGACCGCTGGCTGCTGGAGTGGGCCGGAGTCATTGTGGGAGGCTAGGATCAAAAGATTTGGCCGCGCGGCGCTCATCGCCGCTCCACTGGCTTTTTTAGTCCTCATCTTCTATTACCCCCTCCTGCGTCTCTTTCAGGAGGGGGTAGTGGAGGAGGGTCATCTCACCCTTAAGTACATCGGGGAGGTCTTCGCTGAGCCTTACTTTCGCCATGTGATCCTCTTCACGGCTGAGCAGGCCTTGTTGAGCACTCTGTTGGCGATGATCATCGGTCTTCCCTGGGCCTACATCTTCACCCGCTATCAATTCCCTCTAAAGGAGACCCTACGCTCGCTCACCATCGTTCCCTTTGTTCTCCCCTCGATCACCGTTGCAGTTGGGTTCATCCTCTTCTTCGGAAACAATGGCCACCTCAACCAGTTGTTGATGGGACTTTTCGGCCTTAAGGGCCCGCCGCTCAGGCTTCTTTACTCCCTCAAGGGGATCGTCCTGGCCCATGCCTTCTATAATGCCCCGATCATCACGAGGATGGTCCACGCCCAGTGGGAGCGGCTTAACCCAGCCTACGAGGAAAGCGCCCAAGCCCTTGGCGCGGGGAGAATACGGCGATTCTTCGAGGTGACTCTCCCGCTGCTCTTACCGGGCTTGATGACCGGCGCGGCACTTGCGTTCATCTTCTGCTTCTTGAGCTTCCCCATCGTCCTTGCACTTGGCGGAGCAAGGTTTTCCACCATCGAGGTTGAGATCTACACCCAGTTCATCGTCCTCTACCAGCACAAGCTTGGCGCGGCGCTGGCGATCATCCAAATTGCGCTATCTTTGCTCTTCACATACGGTTACATCCTGCTTGAAGGGCGTTTCACCCGCGAGGTAGAAGTAACCTATAGCCGCTCGACAGTCCCACTCCTCCGCCGATTCACTTTGGGAAAGGGTATCGTGTGGCTCTTCATCGGAATAAGCGGCCTTCTCTTCCTCGGGCCGATGGCGAGTGTCTTCTACGACTCGATCACCCGTGAGTGGGCAGGACGGACGGTCTTCACGCTTCATTGGTATTCCTATATCTTCCAGTCACAATACGAGGCACTAATCGGGGCAGCACCTCTACGTTCGGTGGTCAACAGTCTCCAGCTAGGCTTATCGGCGATGGGACTCGCAAGCTTAGTGGGGCTGCCGATTGCCTTTGTCATCGCGCGATACCGCTTTCGCGGGCGGCGCTTATTCGACACTTTGGTAATGGCCTCACTAGGAGTCTCCTCAGTGGCCCTGGGAGCGGCACTGCTTTCAGCTTTTCTTCGCCCGCCGCTTGAGCTTGGGAGTGGATGGCTTGCCATTGTCTTAGCCCACTCCATATTGGCCTATCCCTTCGTCATCCGCGCTGTCGTGCCCGTTCTTGAAGGGTTGAAGCAGGGTCTGGTCGAGGCCGCACGGAGCCTCGGAGCAACCAGATTGCAAGCGTTCCGCGACATCGAGTTGCCTCTGATCCGCCGGGGACTGTTGGTAGGGGCGATCTTTGCCTTTGCCATCTCGCTTGGGGAGATGAGCGCAACGATCATGCTTGCCCAGCCAGGGCTAAAGACGATGCCCCTGGTGGTCAACGACCTTCGTGCGGCAAGGTCCTTCGGCGGGGCGAGTGCGATGAGCTCCCTATTGATTCTGGTAACCGCCGGAGCCTTTGTCATCATCGAGAGGTTCGGGGAGAGGCTCTTTGGAGGAACGCGATGGTCCAGGTAAAACTTGCAGGAGTGACCAAAAGGTTCGGCGAGACAGTAGCGGTGAAGGAGATCTCTTTTACCGCTTCGCCGGGAGAGTTTCTGACCCTGCTTGGCCCCTCCGGTTGTGGAAAGACGACGACGCTAAGGTTAATCGCGGGGTTCGAACAACCAGATGCCGGTGATATCCTCTTTGATAGTAGAAGTGTCCTTTCAGACCCGCCGGAGCGACGCCGTGTGGGTATGGTATTCCAGAGCTATGCCTTGTTCCCCCACATGAGTGTAAAACAAAACGTTGTCTATGGGTTGCGTTTCCGTCGTGGAATTGAGAAGAGAGCGAGAGTGCAAGAGCTATTGGAGATGGTGGATCTGGCCGGTTTGGAGCAAAGAAGCCCAACAGAGCTCTCAGCAGGACAACGTCAACGGGTCGCCCTCGCCCGTGCCCTCGCCCCACAGCCACGGATTCTCCTGCTTGATGAACCTCTCTCCGCCCTCGACGCCAAGCTGCGTGAGTCACTACGGACACAGGTTCACCGTATCCAGCGCGAGCTTGCCTTGTCCACAATCTACGTCACCCACGATCAGGAGGAGGCTCTGGCGATCTCCGACCGGATCGTGATCATGAACGAAGGGGCAATCGAACAAATCGGAACACCACAGGAGGCCTATGAGCGGCCGCAAACCGCGTTTGTTGCCTCGTTCATCGGGCGAACAAACCGCCTGGAGGGAAAAGTGGCAGCTGTCGAGCAAGGAACCGTCCGGGTGCAGGCGGGTGATGTCACATTCGTCGTTTCCGCTTGTCGCACACCGGTGACTGTGGGCGACCGCGTCGCCCTGTTTATCAAGGAGGAGCATCTGCAACTGGATGAAAGAGGTGACAACGTCCTTCAGGCAAGGGTGATCTCGCTAGAGTACCACGGTGAGGCGACCGTTGTCCACCTGGAGAGTCCACTTGGCTCACTCCGCATCCGAGCGAGTTACACGGAGATAAGCGTGCTCTCTGTAGGCGAGCAGATCAAGGTGAGTTTCCCCACGGACAAAGCAATCCTCTTTCCCGACAGCTTCGGGAAGAATCGTCCCGGGACTTGGCCGAACCGTATCGGCGCTACTTGAGTCTCGAGTCGAGGACGTCGCGCACCCAACCTCCCAGGAAGTTGAACGCAAACAGGTGACCAAGATCGCGACCACCAAGAACAGGACAAGGTGGACCATCTTGAGATGCCTAGCGCACCAAGGAGGAAAGGCAGCGCTCAGCCCCCCCTACCTTTCTTGCTCGCTCTGTAGTACTCGAACAAACCGTAAAGTCCGATCACCATCCCTAAAAGCGAGGCGATGGCGGACACGAAGTTTAGTGCAAGGGTCGACTCGATGATCTGAGTCACCATCAGAAAGGGCAAGACAGCCCCAATCACTAGGAGCAGTCCTCCCCCGATCATCAGGTTGAGCGAACTGACTCGTAGTCCCCTCATTCTTCCTTGCGGTAGAGCCAGCACTTCACGTAGTGTTCCGGCGCGGGCTCGAACTCCGGTGGTTCCTTCACATTGCACAGGCCTTTGATAACCCTTGAGCACCGGGGGTGGAATCGACAGCCTGTGGGAGGATTGACCAGGCTAGGTGGTTCTCCCGCGGGAATGTCGCGGAATTTCTTGGCATTCTCCGGATCGGGATCTGGAATCGCAGCGAGCAATGCCTGCGTGTAAGGATGGAAGTGGTTCTCGATAAGAGACTCCACCGGCGCCTTCTCAACCGTCTTACCCGCATACATGATGAAGATCCGCTCGGCGAAGTACCGCACCGTAGACAGATCGTGTGTAATGTAGATCACAGCAAGATTATGCTCTTCCTGGATGCGTCTGAGGAGCTTGAGGATCTCGACCCGAACGGACGCATCGAGCATCGACACTGGCTCGTCAGCCGCGATGAGCTTCGGATTGAGCACCATCGCGCGAGCGATGACGGCGCGTTGCTGCTGTCCACCACTGAGCATGTGCGGGAACTTATTGATAAAATCGGAGACCGGTGTCAGCTTGACTTCTTCAAGCACGACGCGAATGCGACGATCCTGTTCCTTCTTGTCTCGAATGCCGTTAATCTTCATCGGCTCGGCAAGGATGTTGCGCAGCGACATGAACGGAGGCAATGCGCCGTAAGGATCCTGCTGTACATAGCCGAGATTGGCACGGTACCTGCGCATCTGCTTCCTCGAAAGGTCATTCAGACGCAGGCCTTCGAAGATCACGTCTCCGGACGTAGGTTTGTGCAGACCGAGCACGGTACGCGCCAGCGTGGTCTTCCCCGATCCGCTTTCCCCCACGAGGGCAAGCGCTTCGCCGCGTGGCAAGGAGAAAGAGACGCCATCCACCGCCTTCACGTAGCCGGCATGAGCGAACACGAACTTGCGCAACTCGAACCACTGATGGAGGTCGTTGACTTCCAACAACCTCTGGCTTGTTGTCTCCGGTTGCTGTGTTTCCATGAGCATCATATCCTTCACTTGTAGAGCCAGCACTTGACCTGTCGCCCGTCCTCCAACGAGAACATAGGCGGTTCTTGGTCACACAGATCGAACCGACGATGGCATCGCTCCGCGAATCGGCAGCCGGTGGGAGGGCCGATCAGGCTGGGAGGTTGTCCAGGAATGAACTCGAGTTCCTTCTTCTGCTTCAGCGTAGGAACACTTGCCATCAGCTTCTGTGAATACGGATGGAGCGGGTTAAGGTAGAATTGCTCAGCAGTACTAGAGATCTCGACGATCTGTCCAGCGTACATCACAACGCCGCGGTCCGAGAGTTCGCTTGTAGTGGCAACATCGTGGGTGATGAAGATGAAGCTTTGACCAAGATCTCGTTTGATGCCTTTAAGAACGTTCATGATGTTTGCCTGGGTAAGCATGTCCAGCGCTGAGGTAGGTTCGTCCAACACCACTAGGTTGGGCTCACTAATGAGTGCCATCGCCAATATGGCTCGCTGTCGCATGCCGCCGGAGAGCTCGAACGCGTAGCGGCTCAAGAAATCCGTGGGAACGCCGACCATGCGGAACACCTCGGCAGCTTGTACAAGTGCTGCCTTCTTGCCCAGCCTCTGGTGAATTACGAGGGGCTCCGACACCTGGTCACCAACACGAACGACAGGATTTAAAGCGTTCATCGCTGCCTGAGCCACCAGCGAGATTTGTCGCCAACGGACCTGAGTACGGAAGCGCTCTTCGGGTAGCTTCATGATGTCGGTACCAAGCAGAACGACGCTTCCTTTGTACGTGTGGACGTTATTCGGCAGGAGGCGGAGAATCGCTCGAATGAGCGACGTCTTCCCGCATCCGGACTCCCCGATGATGGCTAAAGCTTCTCCAGAGTCCATGTCGAGAGCGACACCGTCGACCGCTTGGACGACGCCTTTAGTTGTCTTGAAATACAGCGATAGATCCTTCACCTGCAGTAGTTTGTCCACCACGATCAGGTTCCCCTCAGTCGTGGATTGAAAACGCGGTCCAGGGCGAATCCGAGCATCGCGAACGACAAGCCCGTCACCATAAGCAGGGCGGCTGGCTGAAGTACCCAGTAGTAGTAACCGCGGTACAAGGCACCACCTTGGTATGCGTCGTTAAGCATCTTGCCCCAGGTCGGAAGAATGGGATCGCCTAAGCCCAACACCGCCAGCGATGCCTCCAGGAACACGAACGTGGGGATGCCGATCACGAAGTTCGGGATTAGAACCGGTACGATCTTGGGGATCAAGTACCGGAAGATGATCCGCGTATTGCTCGCCCCGTAGGCACGTGCAGCTTCGATATACGGCAAGCTCTTTACCTGCAAGAACATCGCGCGGTACGTCTTGATCGACGCGCTGAAGATGCTGAGCACGATGATCACCATCAGCATCGTCCAAATGCTTCGATTATAGAATGTTCCAACCATGATCAGGATTGGCAGGAACGGCAACATTAGGTTGACCTCTGTAACCCGTTGAATCGCTGCATCCACGAAGCCGCCGAACCACGTGCTGACTGCGGCGATGATAAACGTCGTGATATTTGCACCAATCGTTGCCAGCAGCCCGAACAGCAACGCGACGGGTGTCCCCCACAACAGGCCGATCGCAAGATCCCGACGTAGATGATCTGTCCCAGCGATGCCGTAGACGTTGCCATAGACAACGAACCGGCTGTCAACATGCGAGTCTTCCTCAAACGTCAGCACTTCAACGCGCAGCTCGTACTCACCCGGAAGTACTTCCGGCTCGGCGCCGGACTGCCCGATCGAATCCGGGTCAGCGAGCAACCCCACATGCGGATATTCCCCGTCGAACTGGTCGGTCAACTTGGTATCTTGCGAGATGGCATACCGCTGAGACGGACGGAGAGCATCTCGAAATATGGAGTACTCCCGGCCGTCCGGTGTTGTCCATGTGAGAATGACAAACGGCCTCCGTTTCTCGAATTGCGCCTCGAAGAAGACGTTCATCTCTTGAGGGAACCGCGTGTATTCATACTCGAACGTATAGGTGGTCGTCGCTTTCCAAGATGTGTCTCCGGTTTGCTCTGTGACGGTGTTGTGGTCCGATGAAGACAGCTTAAACGTCTCGGGTAGCTTCTCACTGCGAAACAGATTCGTCCATGCCGGTGCAGCGTATCGTGGCGTGTCGCTCCATATGTCACCGGCTCCTCGCCACAACACGACAACCTCTGAATACGGGATAGAAACCACCGCGTAGATCGACAGGCCGATCAACACGGTGATAATGGAAACGCACACTAGTACCGTTGGGTACCGGCGAATGGCGTCTGAAACTCCTCTCCAAAGCCGCATCATGCCCGCTTCGCTCCGAGTTTGACGCGTGGATCGACCATCGCGTAGAGGATGTCGAGCAAGAACACGCTGATGGCCAACAGGTAGGCAAAGATGACAACCGAGCCGATAATGACCGGAACTTCATACATGCCGATCGCTTGGAATAGCATTCGTCCCAAACCGGGCCAACTGAAAACGGTCTCCGTGATAATCGCTCCCTGCCACGCGTAGATCATCGTCAGCGCGAACTGCGTGATGACGGTTGGCAGCGCAGGGCGAAGGATATACCGCCGTTCGATCGCGTTCGAATGAAGCCCCTTTGCCTTGGCCAACTCAACGTAGTCTTCGCTCGAATGAATCAGAAAAAAGGTTCGCCACGTGTACACGCTGATCGCAACGGTGCTCAGCAGCCACGCCATCAACGGAAGGATCATGTGTTTGACTACATTGAGTACGGTTCCGAAGGTTGTCTCCGGCGTCGGTGCATCGAGCATACCTCCGTACGGCAAGATTCCGGCGATGGCGGCAAAGATAAGGATGAGGAAGATGCCGTAGAACCACGGCGGTGCCGCTGACATCGGCGCTAGCGAGACCGATAGGCGATCGAGAAAACTGCCGTATCGCCGAGACAGGAACAACGCGATGAACAGCCCGACGAAGAAGACAAGCACCTGTGCTGTTCCGAATAGCATCAGCGTCGCCGGAAGCCGTTCGAGGATGATCGAGCGAACCTGCTTCGATCCTGTATCACTGGACATGCGTTCGGCACGTCCGAGTGACAACGTCAACGCGTTGGCAAGATAGGCGAAGCTCCGACCAATAAATGGTTTGTCAAGGCCGAGACGCTCGACTTGACGCTTGATTTCCGCGTCCATCAACTTGCGTTTCTCGCTCGGCGTCAAGTCGCGGTAGGCCGGGTTTCCACGAAAGCTTACTCCCACGGCTTCGCGAATCTCCGCCTTGCGAATCTCATCAACGTGACCCCCCATATTGGCGATCCACACAGCGATGTACACGCCGATAGCGACCGTCACAACAAGGGCAACCCCCCGAATCAGCGTGTAGCGAGCGAACCTGAGCGCAGCCGGAGAAAACACTCTCCACTTCCCCGCGGCGGACTCCGCTTTTGGAGGTGTCCTCGATTCTTGAGCCATATTGCACCTTCCAGACGATAGAAAAGTGGGGGTCGTAGAAAGAACAGCCTTCCACGACCCCCAAACCCTTTGCAGTTCTATCTACTACTCGCACTACTGCGCTTCTCGTTCAACGCCGTCAGTGCTAGCGTGGCCCACTCTGTTCCCTACTGAAGTACGAACGAGAACGAGTCGATGCTCGGGCAAGCCACCGGCTTCAGTACAGCAATGATCTCAACGGTCGTTGAACCGCTGGGCAACGCAGCCAGATCCTCTTGGCTAAGTATAATGTGAACTTCGCCGTCATACATCACGTCGCCCTCGCCGGAAAAGGCGATTTCTCCGTTTGCATCGAGAACAAGGAACTTAACAGTATCGATGTCCTCGGCCGGGTACGCTTCGCCGTCCTCTGTTAGAAGAACCTGAAGGACCTGTGCTACGTCTTTGGTCGCCGTCATCGGTCCGTTGACTTTGATGTCAGCAAACCGCGGTGCAGCGAACACGAGGAACTTGTCCATCTCGTGAAGATATCCATCGAACCGTTTTCCGGTGATGATCTTCGCCATAGGATTAACTTCCGAGATCATCATTGGACCGTTGCCGACCCACATGTGACCATACTCCTCGATGAAGCTCGACAGGTTCGCGTAGCGCGTCGACACCTCATCCGCGGTGATGTACGCGCCGAGTGTCGGTTCGTACGGGATAAACCCTTCGCCGCTTGCAATAGCGAGCTGGTCTTGCAGCAGAACAAACGATTCACCGCTGATCCAGTTTTGGCGATCGACGCCGAGCTTGTCGGCCTTGTCTTCAGAGAACGCGGTCGTTTCCGCGCCTTCGGCCTTTAAACCAACGGCCATCGTGTGCCATGGGGACATACCCTGGCTGTAGTAAGGCCAGAACAGCCCGCCAATGCGGTTCCATGCCTGGACCGACGCGTCAAGGTAGAACGAGTCGTGGTACACCTCGATCGTCAACGGAGCGGTCGATGTGACACGCGCACCCTTGAAGACGCTGATGAACTGGTTGAAGACGTCAACCTCGGCCTCGTCGTAGTACACGCTGTCTTCCTTGGCCCGGTCGAAGGTCATGATGAACTGCAGCAGCATGTCCTCGAGCGACAGGGTCGATCCGTCGTGCCACGGGTTCTCAAACAGGTCGTCGACAAAGACAACTTCCGTCTTCGTCTTCGCAGTTAGACCGTCCGGGAACTTCTCTGCAGCGGTGATGAACACCTGATCCGTCGCGTTCCAGTCGACCCAAGCGTCGGCGGGAACAACGATCTCGGAGACCCTCTCCACAGTGACGTAGTCGAGCGTAGCCGTCATTGGGATGGTGTCCAGCACCGTGCACGTGGCGCTGTCGATGAGGTGTGGCTGGATGAGGCCGGTGAACGGATCCGGGAATCCGAACCAGTCTTCCGTCGCGCGTTGGATCATCGCGTCGTAGAGCCAGTTCGACCCGTCAACCGGGTTCCATGGCTGCGTGAACATGCTCGGGGACGCCATCTGTATCGTCCCGCCAACCACTGGTGCGCCGTTTTCATCGACGAAGCGTGCCGTATGTGCCCAGATATACGCGCCAGAAACACCAGCGGCGATATCCACTCCTACGCGAACGTCTGGTGCGGTCGCCCACGGCGACGCGGAGCTGAAGATCCACTGACGCCACGCGGCTTCGGCCGCACCTTCTTCAGCCTGACCCAGCAGGTCGACGCGCTCCGCAACCGTGTTGTAGTCACGCTTACCAAGGGCATCAGCCGCTGCATCCAGTTCCGGGAACAGGTGAATCGGGAAGCCCTGGTTCAGCGGAACCGTCCATCCGCGTGGTGTGTACATGAAGTCGAAATCGCTTCCCTGGTCGCGGTCGATCAGGTTGGAGATCCAACCACCGGTGTAGTAGCTCCACGCACCGTTGGCCGGGTCATCAAGCAGCCACAGCGGAGCCAGCTCCGACGACTTCCGCTCCATGCGATCCACTGTGAAGCCCTGCGCTTCGAGCAAGTCGGCAACGTAGTTACCGATCTCCAGTCGCTCGTCTTCGATACGAATCAGAGCGATGATCGTGGCCGGCTCACCGTTATACATCCACTTGCCATCGACCTTCTCCGCGCCGGCCGCTTCCATGCCCTGCGTGATCAGCGCGCTAGCCTTTGCCTCATCGTGCTGGTACGTCAGCTCGATGCCGCGTGTTGCCTCAATCGCCGAGGCGTACGGCGGGAAGTTCGGGTCGAGCATCGTCCAGCGAGCAACACCAAGACCAACCAGGAACTCATCGATGATGTAGTTTCGGTCAATCAGGCAGTACATCGCTTCACGGACATCCTGAATTCCAAACGGGTTGAACCGACCGTCATTGAAGAACGGTTCGTCGTTCTCGTCGACCGCCGGGTTAAGCAGGATCTCGTTGAAACTCCCATAGCTGAACGTGACCGGCAGTCCAGCGCCTTGGATATCCTGATACAGATCCGCCGTAAACGCATTTCCATACAGGTGCGCCTGACCGGTCTCCATCATCGATAGCACCTTGGCCTGATCCACTTCTTCGAAGAACACAATTTCATCAGGTGCCAGTCCTGTGTATCCAAAGACAGATGCAACAGGAATCACCGCCAGAAGCATCGCTAAAAGAATTAGCTTTCGCATTTCCATTCCTCCTTTTACTCCACGTTCTTCTTAACTCACATCTGCTGCTTTTGTCCTGTTGGGAATTAAGCACACTGTGCCCGACAAAACGTCGGTCACCCTAACCAATCTCTCTTTATCGGCACCAGATCCAGATGTCAAATCGAGGCACTGCTGTGAAAACGGCTATCATGCGACGTTTCGTTTTCCTGCACCAGGAACGCAGGCCAAGACCACCTCACAATGGTACCGACTGACCGTCAATCCGTACAACAGTCGACGCTTCACCAGCCACTGACACACGGTCTTAAAGTCCGTGGTCAAGCCCAAAAACTTACACCTAGTGGATAGGCATCATCAGTATACCAAATCTCCTTGCGGAATGTCAACCACATCCTTGACATAGGCTCACGCCTGAACTATAGTGCATTATAGGGCTATCGGGTCCATAGCTCAGCGGCAGAGCAATCGGCTCATAACCGGTCGGTCCCAGGTTCGAATCCTGGTGGGCCCAATTGCGAGTATGAATAAGCTGTTCGTTTATGTAGACGGTGAAACACGCGGTGATTCCGGTGAGGCGGGGATCGGGATCGCGATCACCGACAAGGACGGAAACATCATCGAGGAGGTTTCGCGCCTGATCGGAAAGGCCACCTCCCAGGTGGCTGAGTATCGTGCACTGATTGAAGGGTGTCGGTATGCCCTCCCCTACTCGCCTCAGTCGGTGATCTTCTTCACCGATAACCAGCTTCTAGCCAATCACTTAAATGGGGTCTTTGAAACCCGCGAACCGCACTTGAAGCACTTGATAGAGACCGCCAAGGGCCTATTGAACGAATTTCCTCAGTGGCGGGTTAACTTCATCGATCGCAACGCTAACCGGCATGCACCACACCTCGTCGAGCTGGCATTTCACAACCGCGTCCAGACACGGATAAAGCAAAAGCACCTCGAGTTACGCCTATTGTCATGTGCCGCTTCGTTGAGCAAGGAGAATATGGAGCGGCTAATCGATTACGCAGAACACCTACAAGGCGAGGACTGAGATTGCGCATTGTTCTGCAGCGGGTAAGCCGGGCCACGGTCCGCGTCGAGCAACAAAAGATCACCTCCATCGACAAAGGGATCCTGCTGTTGATCGGAATCGGAAAGGGTGATGAGGTTCTCGACCTCCTCAGATTAGCGCAAAAGGTAGTTGAGCTGAGAATCTTCGAGGATCAAGCAGGGAAGATGAACCGCTCTTTGCGCGATGTGGAGGGAGAGATCCTCGCGGTCTCTCAGTTCACCCTGTATGGAGACACGAAAAAGGGGCGCCGACCAAGCTTTAGCAAAGCGGCTTCACCGCAGGAGGCAAAGCCCCTCTTCGATGCCTTCATCAGCGCTCTTAAGGCAAAGGGGGTTCCCGTAAAGACCGGCGTCTTCGGAGCAAGGATGGAAGTGGAACTGGTGAACGATGGCCCGGTTACCTTCATCCTTGAGCTTGCGTCCCATGCTTAATGCGGCTAAACTGTCCGCCTTGCTTAAGATCAAAGCCTACTGAAGTGTAAGGAGGAAAGATGCCAGTTCCTAAATATCGAACCTCGCGGTCGAAGGCGCGCATGCGCCGCTCGCATCAGAAACTAGCACCCCAAAAAGTGAGTGAGTGCCCACACTGCCACGAGCCGAAGCTACCTCACCGAGCTTGCCCACACTGCGGCTACTACAA
>JAGLXM010000104.1 GCA_023132915.1 Candidatus Bipolaricaulota bacterium | reverse complement strand
GAGTCACAATAATGCTCGTTAGACTCACAGATTTTCGTTAACCACAGCGTCGAAAGGAGGTGATACCATGGATGCAACGGCGATAGTTGCACCGATACTTCCAGGAAAGCTGGACGAATGGAGAGCATTCAGTCGGGATTTGCATGAGGGTCCCAGACACAGCGACTTTACTGCCTTCATGAAGAAGTGTGGTGTGTCACGGATTCGCTGCTGGGGACAAGAAGGCTCTGAGAGCGCTATGGCGATCATCCTTTATGAGGGAGAGACGCCTGCGGAGTTCATGCAGCAGATGAAAACCTCTCAAGAGCCCTTTGCCGTATGGTCCCGTGAGGGATCAAGGAATGCAACGGCTTCGACTTTGCAGGGCCCCTGGGACCGCCACCAGAGCTGGTAACCGACGCTCATGCGGCCTGAGGGAGCTCGCCTATTACAATCTTGAATTCACTAATGTTGAGGTCGAGGCGTCGGGGTCAGACTTTGGAAGCGCCGTCAAAAGCCGGAGGTGTATAGTTGGTGAAAGTCTGGCACAGGGAAGGGTAGGCGACCCACCTCTGACCCCCAGCGTCCTTTATTTCGGTTTCTTCAGCCGTGGAATCTGGTCGGGATCCACCAGCAACTTGATCGACCTGGCCATTCCGGGGCTTCGACTGATGAATCCCTTTTCTTCCAGCCTCAGGATCATCTGATGTATCGTTGGCGGCGTGACACGGAAGAATCGCTGCAAATCCGCTTCCGCCGGCGGTCTCCCGTTGATCACGGTGTAGTTGTAGATGAACGCCAAGTACTGACCTTGTTTATCTGTGACCGTCCTTGCCGTCCGGATCATCAATCTCCCGACAGAACGTGTGGCTCAACAGCGGCGATTAGCCGTCCGCTGCAGCCGATTGTTCAGACTTCTCACATTTCGCCGCTTGCTAGCGTGCTAGCGAATGCCTCCACGGTTTCTTTAACCTTCCGGGCGGCTCCATCGGCGTCCAGGCCGGAGATATCAACCTGAAAGGTGGCCCGCTCGTACGTCTTGCGGAAGTAGGTGATATCCTTCTTAATCTCTCTCAGATACAAGCGTTTCTCTTCAGCCGTTAGTTTCTTCTCGATCGGCCGGGAGTCTTCATCGTAGAACGTGATTCTCTCCAGGATGTTCTCCGGTTTGTCGTTGAGCACGACGGTGATTCCACCGGTCTTCTTTACGACACGCAAGTATCCTCCCATGAGGCCGCTCGGCGGCAAGGCTATCACGCAATCCCGGCTCTCCGGGCGGTTCAATAGATGCACCAGAGCCTTGGCCGCTTCGTTTCGAAACGAATGCATTGTGAGGAATCGATCCTGCAGCCTTTTGATCGAGGTCCCAAAGAATCTCTCGATCTCCTTGTCCAGATCGAAGAACTGGCAACCCAACAGCTCAGCCAAGCTGACTCCGATGGTCGTCTTGCCTACACAGCTGACCCCTATGAGAAACACTCGCATATCTAACCGTCTCTTTCCTTACCGGTCCGAACAATGAGGCTAACTCGCGCGCGCTATCGCGCGGCGAGCTGAGCCTCTGGTTCGCCGCATCTCAGATGTCTCTTGGTTCGAGCCGCGACTTCCAAGATCCGGGGTGCTTGTGAAGATGCATGACCGCAACAATCAGAATCGTGTCACCCCTGACCTGGTAGACAACGCCATATGGAAATCTGTTCGTGCGACAGCGGCGGGTTCGTTGCGAGAGCGAGGCCCAAGCATCAGAATACTGAACGATACGTCCAATCGTTCGTTTCACCTCGGCAGCAAAGTCATAGCCGAGACCTTCGCTCTGGGTGTTATAGTAGGCTATGGCATCGACGAATTCTGCTTCGGCAGGATCGAGAAAATCGACGTTCATGAGGACCGCTACCCGTCAATCTTTTCGAGAACATTGTGTGCTGGCGTGGCTTTGATCTTACTCTGATCGTATGCATCAATTCGATCCTCGACCTCTGCGGCCCATAGAGCGTCGATTTCTTCTCGGGAGGGAAAATCGAAGCTGGAGAGAATCTGTTCAACCAACTCTGCACGCTCAACAGGTGATAGGTCTAGGGCTTCGGACAAAATCTCTTCAGTTTGCGCCGTCATGGGAGCACCTCACTATCTTGACTATATGGTCAGTGTACGCGAGCAACACGTGAATAGCAATCTTCGGCCGAATATGATCTTCCGCGACGAACACTGATTAGTCTGAACAGCCGCTCAATACTACCGTGATCTATTTTGTATGTCAATAACGTTCACAACAGCCTTTAAGGGTTTTTCATGGCTGGTATTGACAGGAAAACTGCTGCGTGGCACGATAGGGAGATGAGGCTCCTGGAAATGCCGGGGACGCATACCACAATCCCTCAAGGAGCAGGCTGAAAAAGGGTTTGTGTTACTCGAACTTACAGGAAAACAAAACATCGGGTTAAACCTTGCTTTTTGCGTCTTGTCTCTCTTCCTCGCTTCGTTTGGCGATTTAGCTCAGGGTGGAAGGCTGTAAGTCCAGACGTTTCTGTCGCGCCGTCGGTGCATAACCATGGACCATGATCGCCTTGTGGATCATCTCATCGCAGATGCGTTAGTTCTCTTCTCCCCCGTCGAGAAGAGCATAAAGCTAACGTAGGTTTCATCTTGGCCCCTCCTTCAGCAAGCTTACAACCTCGGAAGGGGGTAAGCCGATCCCCACTCCAGCCATTAGATCAA
>JAGLXM010000103.1 GCA_023132915.1 Candidatus Bipolaricaulota bacterium | reverse complement strand
GAGAAACTCGACCACTCCTTTAGTCACCCCGGTGAGCGTCCCCGAACCGAACTTGGCCGTAAGCAGGCGGGCGAGGATCGGCCACAGGATGTGCAGCCCCGCGATCAGTTGACCAGCTCCGAACGGAACCCCAAACAGCCGGTTGATCAGGTTCCCGATATAGCCGACGTAGGTCGAGAGTACCCCCCCGACCGCGGCGAGGAGCGCCACAAGGACGACCTCGCGAGCATCCAAGAGCGGCCGCTTGGCCCTCGCTAGAGCGCACATAGGATCTCCCTACGGCAGATCAAGGTCGATAAAAGAGAGGAACTTAACGCTTCTAAGGCTCGTCCCCTCTGGGAGGAGGACGGAGTCATCGTAGACAAAGCGCATGTAACCGCTCTTTTCCGGATCGAGGAAGAGACCGTCCCGCTTGAAGGCGACGATGAACCGAGCATCATGCGCGATCAGCTGTGAGGAGACGACTTGAGAATACCCGTCCTCAGCAACGAGGGTGATCGTATACCCAGAGACGGCCAACTCGTCGTTGAAGTCCTCATCGTCGTAGTGAATCCCCTCCTCCTCACCTGGCGCGCGATCATCATCGACGTAGGCGACGAGCCGCCACAGTGGTAGGCCGGTGTAGGTATGGGTCTCCCCTTTGCTCGTCACGGTCACCGTGGCCGTATGACACGGACAGCCGATCCCGGCCTCTAGTTCGCTGCGGCTGAACGTCCGCGTGATCGCCCCATGCAAGCTAAGGGAGTAGTCCTCATAGGTTCCTAAAATGTCGATCCGTTCGACCATCTTCGCGGAGATCGCTCCCTCGAAGTGCGGGTTATCCTCACCGACAAGGACGATGCGTAGCGGACCAGGATCGTGTGGCATGTAGGATCCGTTCTCCTTATACGCTAAGATCCAATTTCCTTGCGTACAGTCGAGGAACATCCCCGCTTTATAGTTCATCGAATAACCGTCTGAGGCAGTGACGAGAACAGTAGTATCTGAAGGGACATTACCGATTAGGGTCGTGATGGGCACACCGGTGTAGGTCGCTTTATAATCTACACCAAGGGTATTGGTGAACGTCCCCGGAGCCGTCACGATATCAAGCGCCTCCAACTCGGCGATCGTGTAGGTTGAAGCCCTCTCTCCGGCGACCACGGTGAGGACTCCTCCCGGCGTGAGAACGGTTTCCTCCCCGATCATCGTTCGTGTGGGAAGCGCCCCCCCGTCGTAGTTAACGATCAGGTAGGCGACGTTCTTCACCAGAAGGCCTGTGGTGGAAGGTCGGCCGGCGTAGTAGTGGGAGAGATCCTCGCCGAAGGATGCTAACATATCCGCATTGCTAAAACGTTCGTCCTCAGGGAGAAAGACGAGCATGGGAGCTTCTTTTAAGTCACTCTCCCCATCTTTAGCGAGGGCGAGGATCGCCTCACCCATCTGGGTCGAGCCATAGAGGACCTCATAGGGAATTTCCTTGCAGTAATCATCCGTGGCGACAACCGCCAACAGATCCCCTTTATCCATTTCGCCGACCGCGCTTAAGAGATCTTGAATCAGCGCGCCGGAGTAGGTGTGCGCCTCTTTCCAGTTCTCGTTATCCGCGTTGAATACCGGCCCCTGATAGGCGACCGTCCCTGCTTGTTGGGAATAGGACCCGAGGTTTACCTCCACCACCTGCTTGCCCCGTACAACCAAGAGTGGGAAGTCCACCTTCTCATACTGCTTAGGGGGCCGCTCTGCCGGCCAGAGATGGAGAATGAGAAGGATCACGCCCGCCAGAACGACCAGGGCAAGCGAAACAGCCACTCCGATTTTATAGGTTTTCTTCATAGCGTTCTCTCGACCGGCAAAGTAAGTACGGCCGTTGCCTGCACCGCTGCAAAGACCTCCTCTCCTTCCTGCAAACGAATGGCTTCGATCTGCTCCACCGTATGAAGCGTGTTTAGCTCAAACCCGTTTCCGGAAAGGACCAGGTTTGTCACCTGGCCAAGGCGGCGCACCTTCTTCACCTGAGCCGGGAACACGTTTTCCACACTTGCTGATAGCGAGCGAGGATCTCGCCTATAGACACTGACCGCCTCCGGCGGGATCTCAATCGAAAGGGTCTCCTCCGTGGAGAAGGAGAGGACGGTAAATCGCTCCTCTCCCAGAGCAACCCGGCACAGCGCCCCCTCGCGCTTAAGCACCCGCACGCGAAAAGTGTTCTTGGAAAACAGTAGAGACCCTTCCGGTCGGTACGGCTGTACGCGAGGATAGGTTAGAGCAAGGTGTAGGCGCTCCGACCACAAGAGATGCTCGGTTACCTCACGCGAGGTCCCCGCCGCCACCAACAGATCGACCATGTCCAAGGAGAGAATCTCAGCAAGGGCGCGGATCTCGGCTAGCCCCGGAGCCGGCCGACTCCCGTGCTCAATTCGCGAAAGACGGGTGAAGTCGATCCCAGTCTGTGCAGTCACTTCGCGCAGGCTCAATCCGGCTTTACCCCTCGCTTTCTTGATTATCTCTCCGAATTGCACCTTCGCCATAGGAGGTAGTGTAATCCCATTGTTGACAAATGTCAACAACAAAGACGAAGCGCTTTTTAGGGGATACAATGGCGCACATGGCTCATGAACGGATACGTAAGAACCGAGAGAGGCTAACGCAGGGACCGATCGCCCATTCTCTCCTCCTTCTTGCCTGGCCGATTATGCTCTCCAACCTTTTCCAGACCGTCTACAACCTCGTCGACACCTTGTGGCTGGGACGGTTAGGGAAGGTAGCGGTGGCCGCTCCGACGATCGCGTGGCCGCTTGTGTTTCTCGTGATCTCTCTTGGGGCGGGGGTCACCATCGCTGGAACAGCCCTCGTTGCTCAGTACACCGGCGCCCGTCGCCACGAGGAGGCAAACCACGCTGCAGGACAGGTCTTTACCTTCACCGGCATTCTCGCTGTCGTCCTCGCCGCAAGCGGAGCCATGGCCGCCCGACCGCTGATGACCGTGATGGGAGCCGGACCGGACCTCCTCGATCCCGCCACGTCCTACCTCCGTATCATCTACGCTGGCATCCCTGCGATGTTTGGGATGTTCGTCGTCACTGCTCTCTTGAATGGAGTCGGAGATACAGTCACCCCGATGAAGCTGATGGGTGCCTCGGTCGTATTTAATATCGTGCTCGACCCCCTGTTCATCTTCGGCTGGGGACCGTTTCCTGCCTGGGGGGTTGCTGGGGCGGCTGTGGCAACGATCATCTCCCGCGGAACGATCGCTCTTTTTGGGCTTTACCTCCTCTTCTCCGGAAAGGTGGGGATTCACGTGCGTCCTCGGCATCTGCGCCTTCACTGGGAGACGGTGAAGCATATCCTCACCATCGGTATCCCTGCCTCCCTCGGCCAGTCGGGAACAGCGCTCGGGTTCTCTCTCATGACAGGAATCCTCGCTCGCTTTGGGACCGCGGTGGTAAGCGCTTTCGGGATCGGAAACAGGATCATCTCGATCATGGTCATGCCGGCGATGGGTCTTGGTCAGGCGACCGCAACGATGGTCGGCCAGAACCTGGGCGCGGAGAAGACAAGACGGGCAGAGCGGTCCGCCTGGACCGGAATGGGGATCTCGACTGCTTTCCTCCTTTCAGGGAGCGTCGCGGTCTACTTTTTGCGGGCCTCGCTCATCCGCAGCTTCATCGCCGATCCCGAAGTGATCGCTCTGGGAGTACAGATGTTCGCCATCACAGCAATGGCCTTCCCGTTTATGGGAATCCTCCAGGTTATCATCGGAACCTACCAGGGATCGGGGCACACAGTCTACTCCATGTTCTTCAGTCTGTTCAGACTTTGGGGGTTGCGCATTCCCTTGGTCTATTTCCTCGGGTTCACGCTTGCCATGGGGGCCGACGGAGTGTGGTGGGCGATGTTTATTTCGAACTTTGGAACCTCAGTTCTCTCTCTCGGGTTCTTCCTCTCCGGGAACTGGAAGCACCGCGTGATCAAGGAGGCGCCGCTGCCGATCGAACCGGTCTTGGCTAATGTGTCTCCAAGAGAACCGATCATAGAGGAGACCTTCCCCTTGCAAAGGTGAGCCGCACTTTCTAATCTCTTCTAAAAGTGGATACCACCGCAGAGAGATTGGAAGATTGAATGATCGAGAAATCGGGTGATTGAGAGATTGAATGATCGGGAGATTGGGAAGTCAAATCACTCAATCGTTCACTCCTTAAGTCACTCAATCTTTCACTCGCTGAATCACTCAATCCTTCCCTAAGGAGACACGATGCGGACGATCACAGTCGACGAGGCGTCAAAATTTGTCGGCGAGGAAGTTACCCTACGCGGGTGGTTGTACAACAAGCGCTCGAGTGGGAAGATCCTGTTCCTGCAAGTCCGAGACGGGACCGGCGTCATCCAAGGGGTCCTTTCGGAATCAGATTCTTCACTCTCCCTGTTTACCGATGCCGATCGCCTCAACCGCGAGTCCTCTCTAATCGTAACAGGGGTACTCCACGAGGATCACCGCGCCCCAGGTGGGTGCGAACTCCAGATCAAAGACATAACAGTTGTGCAGGAGCCCACTGATCCCTTCCCGATCGAGTTAAAGGAACACACACCCGGCTTCCTCATGGACCATCGCCACCTATGGATGCGCACCGGAAGGCAGGTACCCATCCTCCGCATTCGGGACACCGTCTTCCGCGCCGTCCGCGATTTCTTCCACAGGCGTGGATTTGTCGCCACTGAGGCCCCCATTCTCACTGGAACCTCGGTTGAGGGGACCACCACCCTATTCGAAGTCGACTACTTTGGGGAGAAGGCCTACCTAACACAGAGCGGCCAGCTCTACCTCGAAGCGACCGCGATGGCCCTGGGGAAGGTTTACTGGATCGGACCAGTCTTCCGCGCCGAGAAGTCGAAGACCCGCAAACACCTGACTGAATTCTGGATGGCCGAGGCAGAGATGGCCTACTATGACTACGCTGATAACAACCGCCTTCAAGAGGAGCTCATCGCCTATATCGTCGAGGCGGTGGTCGCCGAGCGCAAGGGGGAACTCGACCTTCTAAAGCGCGATACCGAGAAGCTTCTCGAGGAGGTCTCCCTTCCCTTCCCACGCGTGGATTACGCCGATGCGATTAAGCTCCTGCAGGAGGCCGGACATGAGGTCTCATTCGGGGATGACTTCGGTGCTCCCCACGAGGTGACACTCGGCGAGCACTTCCGAAAACCAGTCTTTATAGAGCGTTTTCCCACCTCGATGAAGCCTTTCTACATGAAGCGCGATCCAAGTGAACAATCGCGCGTTCTCGCTGCTGACCTGATCGCCCCCGAGGGCTACGGCGAGCTGATCGGAGGAAGCCAACGCGTGGACACCCTAGAAGAACTGAGTGCACAGTTAAAGGAGCGCCACCTTCCGAGCGAACCCTACGAGTGGTATCTCGACCTACGACGCTACGGCTCGGTCCCTCATTCCGGGTTCGGCCTGGGAATGGCGCGAACCATCGCCTGGATCTGCGGGGTGCCCCACATCCGCGAGACGATCCCGTTCGCCAGGCAGCTCAACCGCCTTTATCCTTAAACTCGCAGAGAGGAGAAGTCCCACTATGTCTCTTCAAAGGATCTTTTCAGACTGCGACAATAGGGCGCATAGTAATGCCGATGAGGACAGAAGACTTATACCTCCTCGACGGAGGCTCTTAAGCACTTGAACTCCAAGAGTGACTCCTCCAAAATGGATGAAGTATACTTAAGAATCCTGTTAAAAAGTGAAAAGGGGTGATAGAACAGGCCGATCTTCTATGCACCGTGAGGACATTCCCAAAATCCTCCTTAAGGAGAAACAGAACGAAAGATGGTAACCATCAAAGATATCGCGCGCGAGGTGGGCGTCTCTCCTTCCACCGTGTCACGAACCCTGAGTGATAGCCCTCTCATAAGCGAAAAGACGAAGCGAAGAGTTAGAAAGATCGCTCAGAAGCTAGGCTACGAGAGAAACGAGCTTGCGCGAGGCTTGGTAAAGGGCTCGTCGGGGGCGGTGGGTTTACTCGTTGCGAATATCACCAATTCTTTCTTTGCCAATATTGCCCACGGAGTAGCGGAGGTGGCTCACCGCTCTATTTACGGGGTCATCTTATGCAACACAGCAGACGAAGCTGAACGAGAATCAAGCTACATTCCCCTGCCGCGACGAAAGCGTGTCGATGGACTGATCCTCACCTCGGTAACAATGGACGACCCAGACCTAGGAAATCTGGCGCAGACCAAGACGCCCTTTATCCTCGTTTCTTGCCTCTGTCACAGTATAGACGCTCCCTTTGTGGTGACCGCCGACCGGGAAGGAGCGAGACTCGCGGTGGAGCACCTGGTAAAGCTTGGCCACAAGCAGATCAGGTTTATCGGAGGATCGCGGGATATCCAGTCAAGCCGGGACCGGCGTGGTTACGGCTACTGCACCGGAAGAGATACTAGACGAGGCGGATCATGTCGTAGAAAATCTGGTAGCCTACCTGGAAGCGCTCGCAACAGGCTTTACGAGAGGGAGGTTTGCATATGAGAACCGAGCCGTTCGACGTCGCGATGATCGGCCACTTTGCCAAGGACAGGATTGTATTCGAGGATACCTCCAGGGCCGCCTCAGGCGGGGCCGTCTACTACGGATCGATCGCCCTGGCCCGCCTCGGATACCGGGTGGCGGTGATCACAAGACTGCACGAGGAAGACTTCCCTCTTCTTGATGAATTGCGGAAAGCAGGGATCGAGGTCTTCGCCAAGGAGGCGGTGGAGACCTCAGGGATGGAGAACATCTACTTCACTAAAAATCGGGATAAGAGGGTCTGCAAGCCGCTGGGATTCGCCGGGGCGTTTGCTGAGGACGAGATCCCCGATGTCGAGGCAAAGACCTTCCTCGTGATCCCTATCCTGGCTGGGGAGGTCGATCTCTCCTTGCTCAGGAAGCTCTCCAAGAAAGCACGGATCGCGTTGGACGCGCAAGGCTTCGTCCGCTTTGCTGAAGGTGAGGAGGTCGTCTTCCGGGATTGGCCGGAGAAGGAGGAAGGGCTGTCCCTGGTCGATATCCTCAAGGTGGATGATACTGAAGCGGAAGTGCTTACAGGTGTGGATGACCCCCGTAAAGCGGCGTCTATCCTTGCCTCCTACGGCCCACGTGAGATTGTACTCACGCACAAGGGTGGGGTCCTTGTCTATGTCGAGGGCCAATTTTACGAGGCCCCGTTTCGCCCCCGGGAGATACACGGGAGGACCGGGCGGGGGGACACCTGCTTTGCTACCTACGTGGCGAAGAGGCTCTCCACAGACGCCAAACAGGCCAGCCGCTACGCCGCCGCGGTCACCTCCCTCAAGATGGAGGTTCCGGGCCCATTCAATGGGACCGCGAAGAACGTGGAGGCGCTTCTGCAGGAATGAAGGGTGGTAACGAGCAACAGATCGGCGGGAGATGGACGCCTCTTCTTTACCGCATCTCCCAGCGAGTTAACCGCGCTTGGAATCACTGCTGATCGATCTGCCTATTGACACAGGCTTACCTTTGTGCTATCGTTTGCATGATCCTAATATGAAGACCTCATACCGCGCTGGGTTAGCCTTTTTGAGAGGAAATGGCTGTAATAAGACCCTTGCGTCTGCCTGGCAGCGCGGTTATCGTGCCGATGAGGCGATTCTAGACCTGAGCCCGTATCAGAGCAGTGACGATTGCTTTTTGCCATTAGGTGTTGTTAGCGCTAATATCTAATAGATATTATTTTTAAGGAGGTGATCCACAGAGAAACAACCCTCTAGGCAGAACGTGCACCACAAACCGTAAGACAAGGAGGAGAAAAGATGAAGCGTTTATTTCTGCTGATGTTGATTGGGTGTTTTGTGGTGGCCGGGGGGCTCTTGGCCCTGGCGCAGGAGGAGGAGATCGTCGAGTTCTACGTCCGCTGCTGGGCGAGACCGCCGATGGAGAGCTGGCGTGGTGATAACATAGTGTTGGCGGTTGCGGAGCTCAACGCCGATCTGGAGGCTGCGGGTGATCCGCGGCGCGTTGAGGTGAACCTCGTACAGGACGATCCAAGGGACTGGGGCAAGTACGCAACTGAGTTTCTGTTGGCATACGGGGTCGGTGAAGCGCCGGACATCTGGTTGACCGGGCATGAACACATCGGTGTTCAGGCCGAGGCGGGCCGGATCATCGCGTTGGATGAGCTGATGAAGGAGTTCCCCGGGTTTAACAACGTCATCGATAGCCTGTGGGACAGCACGAGTTACAAGGGCGAGATCTGGGGAGTCCCCCAGGACGCTGAGGCGCGCCCCCTCTACTTCAACAAGGCTCTGTTGAAGGAACTGGGTTGGTCCGCGAACAAGATCGCGGCCCTGCCGGGGAAGATCGAGGAGGGCGAATTCACCCTCTACGACATGTTGGCAGTGGCCAAGGAAGCGGTGGACAAGGGTGTGGTCAAGGAGGGAAACGGCTTCTGGACGCGCCCGAAGAATGGGCACGACTTCACCGCCTTGTACTACGCCTTTGGCGGGGAGACGATCGATACTGCGACCGGCAAGCTGGTCTTCGACGAAGCGGCCGGCCTCAAGTACTACCAGTTCTTCTATGACGCCGCGCAGAACTACGGCTCAATGAGCTGTCTCCACGGCGATTGGTCCTTGTGGCACGGCACCATCACCGATGGCAAGGTACTGTTTTGGGTCGGCGGGACGTGGCAGTGGGCCGAATGGGCGGAAGAGTACTTCAAAGAGCTGGGCGGTGAGGCCTACCTGTGGGAGAACTGGGGCTTTGGACTGATCCCGGCAGCGGAGAAGGGCGGCAAGCCGAACTCCCTTACGCACCCGTTGGTCTATACCATCAGTTCCCAGTGCGAGCATCCGGACCTGGCACTGGCCCTGATTGACAAGGTCACCGATTACGGGCCCAACACCCGGCACGCAATCGCCAGCAACCACATGGGCGTTCTCAAGGACCAGACGGAGTACAAGTTCTACAAGACGTCCCGCATGTTAAGCGAGGCGCTCTACATGCTGGCTTACACCACCTTCCTGCCCAACAACCCCAACTGGGGCGCGTATGCCACCATCACCTACGAGGCCTTGGCCGCGGCGGTAGGGGGCGATCTCACCCCTCAGGAGGCGGTAGACTTCGTGGTAGAGTCACTCCAGCGCGAGCTGGGCGACAAGGTGATCATACGGTGATCGCCGGGTGAAGAAAGTAAGCAAACCGGAGAGAGGGATCCACCCTCTCTCCGGTCTTTTTCGGGAGAGGAATCTCTTTCTTCGAGTAAGGGGAATACTGCTGCCCTATGGCTTCCTTGCCCCCTCACTTATCATAGTGCTCCTGTTCTTCTTCATTCCGCTAGTGATGGTTTTCATCTTGAGTTTCACCAACCTGGATATGACGAACTTTGGAATCCTCGAGTGGTGGAGACCGGCAAATTGGAATTTGAACAACTATGTAAAGATTTTCACCAACCGATTCTTCCCCAAGATCCTGGGCAATACGGCTATGTACACGGCCTTGACATTGGCCTTCTTCAATATGGGAATGGCCTTAGTCATCGCCTTGATAACCACGCATATCAACCGGCGGGCCGGCTTTGCCTTTCGGGCGCTGTGGCTCCTACCACGCCTCACGCCGGTGGTCGTCTACATAATGATGTGGAAGGCCCTGGCCGGGCCAGCTCCTATGGGAGTCATAAACAGTATATTCGGCCCTTTGGGTATCGGTAGTGGGGAATATCTGCTTAACATGTCTCCTTGGGTCTTCATCATCCTGGTCAATGGGTTCATCGGCGCTTCATTTGGGATAATTATCTTCTCTGCAGCCATCGAAGCCATTCCCAAGGACTACCTGATAGCCTCCAAAGTGGATGGGGCGACCACATGGCAAACCATCCGTTACGTAACCATCCCCATGATTAAGTGGCCGCTCCTTTTCGTCACCACTTATCAGACTCTGTCGCTTTTGACATCCTTTGAGTACATCATGCTCCTCACCGATGGCGGGCCTGGCCTTTACCAGACCGAAGTTTGGGCATTGACCGCCTACCACCGCGCCTTGAGTAGCTACTTCGGGAATATCCAGTGGGGTTATGGCTCGGCTTGGGCAGTAATCCTGGTAATCATTGGAATAGTAATGGCCATTGTCTACCTGCGGGTATTTAAGTTCGGTGAGTTGGTAGAGGAGCCGAAGATAGATCGGCTGTAACAATGTCTACGAGCAAAGGGTAATAAGATGACAGTACGACGGAAGCTAAGGCCTATCTTTGCTTACCTTTTCTTGATCGTTCCTAGCGCCCTTATCCTCCTCGGTTTTCTGTGGCTGCTTGTCACCAGCTTCTCGACAAAGACCGAAGGTCTAAGGTCGCTGGGGTGGACCCTACG
>JAGLXM010000102.1 GCA_023132915.1 Candidatus Bipolaricaulota bacterium | reverse complement strand
TTTGGAGTGATAAAGACCATCTGTTCATCGCCTGGACACTGGGGATCACGATCAACTTCAAGTTCATCGCAAAGAAGCTTGGCCTCGTCAAGACAGCGGGCCAATCGGTCCACAAAGGAGAGGCCCCTCAGAGTGAGCCTGTTCCCCTCTCACAGAAGGATCGCCTCCGCGAGCAGATCGAGGCCTCGAAGTACGAAGAGAAGCGCTGATCAGGCGTATTCTCTCTCGTTAGCCCCGAATAAGGCGAAACGCTAACGACTGTTGGCGCTGTGCTCCCCTGATCCCTGCTAGAAATGGACCCGTTTCAGACGCCCGCCACAATGTTTGTACTGGGTTTCATACCGCCAACGCAATTGTGGGATTCGACAAGAGACCATACACCGCAAAGAGTGAGCGGTTGATATGTATCGCCAAGAAGAGGAAGGAAACCGAAGGAAGCGTGCGGACTCCCTGAACTCCTGACAAGCAATGAGAGGCAGGCTAGGGAGAAATCCCGTTCCATCAGCAATGTTTCGTGCCCAGCATCTCGGCGACACAGCACCCCTGCAACACATTAGCATTTGTGTTGAGATAGCAGCCGCTTGGTTTTGACACTGCATTAGTGGTAGTATGGATTGGTGTGATTGCAGGATATTAGGGAAATATTCTTAATTACGGCGAGCTTCCTGACTCAAGGAGGATGCTCATGTTGAGGCCCTTTAAGGGAAAGTTGTCCCTGGCTCACTTTCTGCTTCTGGTCGTTGTCCTCGCTATTGCAGCAACGCAAACCTTCGCTGCTGGAGCCCTGATTCAAGATATCCTCCCCGATCTTCGGGAAGATGAGGGTCAAGTGGACCAAGCGAGGATTCAAGCGAGCATGGCAGAGCTTCCACTTAGCTTCATCGCCAACGCTGGCCAGGCGGATGCGAATGTGCGATTCATCGTCAAAGCTGGCAAACACACAGTCTTCTTTACTCCTCAAGAGGTCGTGTTCGCTGCCAGTGAAGGGACAGAGGGCGAGTTTGTTCGCAGCTCGGTAGTGAGCCTTCGGTTTAGTGGAGCGAATGAAGAAGTAAAGGTAGAAGGAGAGAAAGGGCTTCCCGGGGTCGCCAACTTCTTCTTGGGTAACGATTCAGAGCAGTGGCAGGCTAACGTACCCACCTATGCAGCCATCACCTATCACGACCTTTACCCGGGTATTGACCTTATCTACAGCGGCAAACAAGGTCGATTGAAGAGTGAATTCGTTGTTGCGCCAGGCGCTGATCCCACAGTGATTCTGATGGACTACAGTGGTATCTCCGACATGTATTTGCGAGAGAACGGAGCGTTGGTGATAGAAACACCAATTGGTGAGCTAGTTGAAGCCCCGCCTCTCATATATCAGGTAATTCATGAAGAGCGCATTCCCATTGAGGGAAACTACCACTTACTTGGAGATGGGAAAGTGGCATTTGCTCTTGGAAACTACATCACCACAGAACCGCTGGTCATTGACCCTGCCTTTGTCTACTCCACCTACCTGGGTGGAGAAGATTGGGGCAGAGGATACGATATCACGGTGGACGGGAGCGGCAGTGCTTACGTGACTGGACGCACATGCTCATTGTACTTCCCTATCCAGAACGCGTACCAGCCAAACTTCCAAGGACGTGCTGATGTCTTCGTCACTAAACTAAGCCCCTCCGGCTCCTCGCTTGTCTACTCCACCTACCTGGGCGGAGAGGATTGGGACGTGGGATACAACATTGCGGTGGATAGCAGCGGCTGTGCCTATGTGACTGGAGAGACAAAATCATCGTACTTTCCCACACAGAGCGCCTATCAGTCGTATCAAGGAAAGGGTGACGCCTTCGTCACTAAACTAAGTTCATCCGGCTCCTCGCTTGTTTACTCTACCTATTTGGGCGGAGAGTCTTGGGACGTGGGACACGGCATCGCAGTGGACAGCGACGGTAGCGCCTACGTGACTGGCTGCACATACTCACTGGACTTTCCCACCCAGAACGCCTATCAGCAGTCGCGCGGAGGCGCCTTTGTTAGTAAACTAAGCCCCTCCGGCTCATCGCTTGTTTACTCCACTTGTTTGGGTCCTTGGGCTAGTAGCATGGCATACGACATCGCGGTGGACGGGAGTGGCAGCGCCTACGTGACTGGAGATACACGCTCATCGGACTTTCCCACCCAGAACGCCTACCAGTCGGAGCACCAAGGAGGTAGAGAAGCCTTCGTCACTAAGTTAAGCTCATCCGGCTCATCGCTTGTCTACTCTACCTATTTGGGCGGAGGCTATGACGACGTGGGATACAACATTGCGGTGGATAGCAACGGCTGTGCCTATGTGACTGGATACACAAAGTCTCGGGACTTCCCTACCCAGAACGCCTATCAGTTACATCAAGGAGGGAGTGACGCCTTCGTCACTAAACTAAGTTCATCCGGCTCCTCGCTCGTCTACTCCACCTACCTGGGCGGAGAGGATTGGGACGTGGGACACGGCATCGCAGTGGGCAGCGACGGTAGCGCCTACGTGATTAGAGACGTGCTCTCATCGGACATCCCCACCTCGCTCGGTTATCAGTTGAACTTAGGAGGTGATGATATCTATGTCACCAAATTAAGCCCCTCTGGCTCCTCGCTTGTCTACTCTTCCTATTTGGGCGGAGAGGATTGGGACGTGGGATACGGTATTGCGGTGGATAGCAGCGGCTGTGCCTATGTGACTGGATACACAACATCTCGGGACTTCCCTATCCAGAACGCCTACCAGTCGAAGTTCCAAGGAGAAAAACACGCCTTCGTCGCTAAGCTAAGTCCATCTGGCCCGTCGAATCAACCCCCTATGGCCAGCGCAGGCCCCGACCAAACTCTTGCTGACACCGATGGCAATGGTAGTGAGAGGGTTACCCTTAATGGCAGTGGCGCTGAAGACCGTGACGGAAGCATCGTTAGCTGGGTGTGGACGGAAGGTGGTAGTCAAACAGCGACAGGGGTTAATCCTACAGTAACGCTATCCGTTGGCACGCACACGATAACCCTAACAGTTACCGATGATGATGATGCGACGGATACGGATGATGTCGAAATTATAATTTGGATCAAAGAAATGTTGAGTTGCACCATTGAGCTTAGAGAGCAAGATAGCTCCACTTTAATAGATACGATCGACATTAACGAATATTTTGATATTTATGCAGGAGCCTCCACCGGCGATATTGACCGAGTACGCTTCTCAAGCGACGAGTCCCAAGACGGTAACCCCACTGGGGAATGGACAGATTGGTACGATTGGGACATTTCTTCAGGCGATTGGGATGCCGGGACTAAAACAATGGCTTGGACCTTCACAACAAGCGGCAAAAAAGAGGTTTGGGCAAAGATAGAACAGAGCGAAGGCAGTTGTTATAGATGTTCTGCCAGCATGTCTGTGCAAGAAGCAGCTGGCCCGAAGGACGAAGAGAAGGCCGAGATGACAGAAGCGCTATGGGCACTGAAAGATGCGATGTTGCAGAAAGTCGATTATGACGTTGAAGTAACAGCCCAAGCTTTTACGGATGTCAAGGACTACTGGCGAGTAAAGAGATGGGCGGACATATTTCGTGTCCCCCTAAGAATTCTTGAAGACACTGTATCTATCCTTACCAGGCTCACCGATTGGAGGAATATAAAGCATCTTTCCGGCTCAGAAGCTGCCTGCCAAGTGCTGCTCACTATGGCAATGATTCAAGATCTTCGCCAAGTCGGGAATAATCTTATCTGTGCTTTGGATGGACCTGCCTATATCGAATCTGTAAAGAGGATGCTGGAGGCAGCGGACGCTACCACCAGATTTCGGGACTTCAGTCCCACTCACTACGGATGGGTGGTTGAGAACTGGCTCAACGGCCTGGGCGAAGTCCCAATGTTGTTACTTCCTGAAAAGGTAACCCGTGGGGTAAAGCAAGGGTTCGTTGCAGGAGCCTTAGCCGTGAAACTAAATATCGCGAATCAATTTAACGATTTAACCAGGAACGTTCTCAACACAGATTTCCCAGCGGACTTTCCTTTTGAAGAGGTCACTGCTCGGATTGAGGAGATCACAAGAGGAATCATAGCCTCTTCGGCCGCCGAGCAAACCATCGAATACCCGATCGCATCGAATGGAAAATCCCAGTTTAGAGAAACCAAACTCGGTGCAGTGGCCGGTTTGTATCGTGCTTTCGGTGAAGTAGCTGGCTGCGTCGCCGAACATGTGGAGCTTGAACAGACTGTTGAAGTGATTAAGCTCCTCGAGACAGGCACAAACGCAGTTCTGCTTTACACCATCACGCATAAAATTCCAGGGGCAGAAGACGTCAAGGTAGCTCAACAAGTATTCACATTAGCAGGAGTATTGACAGGTTCCTACGTTCATACATTCGTTGAGAATCCCGAGAACAGGTTCTATGCGCTTCCTCAAGAGATGCTACTCATGTTGCCGGTTGAGCTAACAAATCTCTGGACGGTAGCAGATGGTGTGGTGTCGTACATTGAGGACTCTCTTCGCTAACATCTAACGTAGATGAGCACAAGAAGAACCTTATTATGCAACGAGCCATTCCTCCCTCTTGGGGTAGGAGAAGAGGGAAGGCGCAAAATGAGTGAGAAGTTGAGCTGAACCCCAAAATCCTCGCCGGGGATTTTGGGGCTTGACTCTGTCTATAGGAACTGGCCTGAAGGCTAGAAGATGGCGAGGGATCGAATCATCCTAAAGTGGAGATACTGCTCAAGCTTGTAGAGAGGCGTCTCCTCGTATAGCTCGAACAAAGACCGGGCGATAAGATACCCGTATAATGGAACCAACAGGGAGTCAAACATGATCCAAACAGAGAATCTCACACGAAAATTCGGTGACTTGGTAGCAGTAAACGACCTTAACCTCGAGGTCGAGAAAGGGGAGATCTTCGGATTTCTCGGGCCTAACGGCGCCGGCAAGACAACGACCATCCGCATGCTCGCGGCGCTGATCGCCCCAAGCAGCGGTGAAGCGACCATCGCCGGGTTGCACCTCGGGCGTGAGAACCGGGCAATCCGGGAGCATGTCGGTGTTCTCACCGAGACGCCTGGTTTGTACAAACGCCTCTCGGCCATAGATAACCTCCTCTTCTTCGCCAAACTGTACGGGGTACCCGAACCACGCAAGCAGGCTGAACGATACCTGCAACTGTTCGAGCTGTGGGATCGCCGGGACGATCTTGCCGGGAGCTTCTCTAAGGGGATGCGCCAGAAGCTCGCCATTGCACGGGCGATGCTGCACGAGCCGCAGGTCCTGTTCTTGGACGAGCCGACCGCCAGCTTGGATCCAGAGGCGGCCAAGGTGGTGCGCAACCTGATCGAGACACTGCGCAGCGAAGAACGGACGATCTTCTTGTGCACACACAACCTCGATGAGGCCGACCGCTTGTGCGACCGCGTCGCCCTCTTCAACACGCGGCTCGTCGCCGTCGGGGGACCCCAGGAGTTGAAGGAGCGCCTGTACGGACGGCGCACCGTAATCCACCTCGCCGATCCGCACCCCGGGCTTGAAGACGCGCTCAAGCTTTCGTTCATCAAGAAGATCGAACGGGTGGACAATACCCTTATCGTCTCCCTTTCTGATCCGGAGGAAGAGAACCCGATCCTCGTGAAGCGGCTTGTCGAACTGGGAGCGAAGGTTCAGTTTGTGAACGAACTGCGAGTTTCACTGGAGGATCTCTACTTGGACCTGATGGAGGAGGACCATGCACCGAATTAACGTGATCCTTTTAAAAGAATGGCGAGAATCGCTGCGCAACAAGATGATCCTGTTTGGGGCGATCTTCCTGCCGCTGTTCATGGTCGGTGCCGCAGTGGTGATGGTCTATCAGGGGAGGGGAATCGATGTTCCTGGGGCACAGATTGCCCTGTTCAATATGGCATTGATGTACTTCCTCATCCTGCCGGCGGTCATCCCACTTGCTATCGCGGCCTACTCGATCATCGGAGAGAAGGAACAAGGGAGCCTTGAACCGCTCCTTGCCACCCCGATCTCTGACCTTGAACTCTTCTTGGGCAAAGCCCTGGCGAGCGTGATCCCGGCGCTCATTCTCACTTGGGGAAGCTTCGGCCTCTTCCTAGGCGTCTCGATCCCGCTCGTCGGCGGGATCCCGCCGCACGTCCTCACACCCCCGTGGATCGCCGCGATCTTCGGTCTCGCCCCACTTCTCTCCCTCTTCTCCGTCGGGGTGACAATGCTCGTCTCCTCGCGCGCCACAGACGCTCGCGCAGCTTACCAGGTCTCAAGCTTGGCTATCCTCCCGGGGATCGTCCCTTTGATCGTCTACTCAAGCAGAAAGACGCTTGTCAGCCTGTTCCTCGTCGGGCTCGAAGGGGCCGTATTGATCGTCGCGAGCATCATCGTGCTATACTTTGCTATTAAGGTGTTTCGCCGGGAGCAGATTCTGACACGCTGGAAGTGAGGGAGGAAAGATGGAATCAAAGATCTTGATAGTATTGGCGGTGATCGGAGCGATTCTCCTGTTCGGTCTTATCACCCCGCCGCCGGTCACAGAGCGAGGAGAGCTCATCGACACCGGACACTTCGTACTCGAACAAGGTGGGGTACCGATTGTTGAGGAGAACTACACCCTCTTTTTCTCCATGGAAGAGGGATATATGCTGCTTTCCGAAGCGAGCTTGTCGAGCGGTGATCAGACAATCACACTTGCGCAACAATATCAATTGGATCGGAACTTTACGCCGGTCCTCTACCATCTGGCTGCGGATACGCCATTCGGATCGCAATTGATCTCGGCACAGATGGGGACCAAAGGACTTCATATGGATGTATTGATTGGCTCGGCACACCAATCGGTAGACATCCCGGATAATCGAAACACGATCATCCTCGACAACAATTTAATCAGCCACTATGTGGTGTTATTGATTGCGGCAGAGACGCGATCAATTGACCGTGACTTCACGGCAGCCATTCCTCAGGCGTTGCTCGCCCTCCCCGCACATCTAGACGGACCGAATACGACAGAATTCACCTCCGGCGAGACGCGATATACCGGAAAGCTGTACGAGCTGCGATTGGGCGATCTGAAGCTCTCCTTGATAGCCCGCGAAGGTCGATTGGTGGGCCTGTTCAACCCGAGCCAGGGGACCTGTGCGTACAATGTAGATCTGTTCCCAGGAGGGATTTCTCTTGAGACTTCGACGCAGGAAACGCGATCGCTTCCGGTCGGGGTAACCGAACAGGAAGTCACCTTTGCAAACAAAGGAATTGTCCTAGCTGGAACGATCACTCTTCCTGATGGTACGACTGAACCTGTACCGGGTGCACTGTTCATCCACGGATCGGGACCGGTCGATCGCGATGGCAACGCTATTGATCCCGCATCTGGGTCCATAGTGATGGCCATGGATGCCTATCGGCAGTTGGCCCACGCCCTTGCGGAAGTCGGAATCGCCTCGCTACGTTTCGACAAACGCGGCGTGGGATTAAGCGATGGAGACACTGCTTCAGCTTCTCGAACCGATCTGCTAAGCGATGTTCGCGCCGCGGTGGGGGCCCTCCGCACGCAACAGCAAGTCGATCCGGAGCGGGCCTTTCTCATCGGCCATAGCGAAGGTGCTTACCTGGCTCCCGTGATCGCGGCAGAAGACGAAAGTGTTGCAGGCATCATTCTTCTTGCTGGAGCCGCACGTTCGCTCGATGAAATCACTCGCTGGCAGGTAGAGGCGTATCTTCGTCAACAGGGGGCAACGGAGAAGCAGATCGCCGCGGCATTGAAGCAGGAGGACCAGTACCTAGAATTCGTAAAGACCTCAACCGGGGAGTGGGAAGACCATACCCTCGCGGAGCTGCAAGCGGCGATGCCCTGGCTGACCGGGGACGCAGCAGCACAGCTTGTCGCAACCCCGCTCAGCCTCTCCTGGCTACGCGAACACTATCTCGACGACCCGGCATCGACAATCCGTCGAGTGGCTTGCCCAGTCCTTGTCATCAATGGGGAGAAGGACCTTCAGATCCCCGCTTCGGAGGCAGAAGGGATAAAGACGATCTTGGAAGAGGCGGGAAACAAGGACATCACGGTGGTCGTGCTGCCTGATTTGAACCACCTCCTGCGTCACCATCCTGAAGAACCGAACCTGACCTACCGCCACTTGGACGATCCGGTCGATCCGCGGGTGATTGAGATAATTACAGGCTGGATCAGCGAACACAGTGCCCGTTGAGGACCTGACATCGAGAAAGGAGGTCGCCTCTCTCCTCCGTTTGGCGGGGGTTCATCCGAGCAAGCGGCTCGGCCAAAACTTCCTCGTCGACCGGACGGTCCTGGATGCGATCCTCGCCGAGGTGAAACGGGTCGCTCCGCGTGAGATCCTCGAGATCGGAGCTGGCCTAGGAACCGTTACATGCGAACTGGCTCGCATTGCTCCTCGTGTCGTTGCCGTCGAGGTCGATCGGCGGTTGGTCCAAATCCTCGAACGCACAGTCGGCAACTTGAAAAGCGTCGAGATCCAGCGCCAGGATTTTCTCTCATTTAACTTTGCAACCACCTTCGATGATCGCCGCACCTTTGTAGTAGGGAATATTCCTTATCGAATCACCTCCCCAATTCTGAAGCGCCTCGTTGAGAAGCGGGAGTCGATCTCCCATGCGCTCCTCTTGACCCAAAGCAAGGTGGCGAAAAAGATTGCTGCAAGCCCAGGGCCGGATGGGACTGCATTGGGTGTTCTCGTGCGGGCATATGCTGACCTTTCCCTAATCCGCCCTATCGCTAAAGAGTGCTTCTATCCCGTCCCCAAAGTCGACTCAATCCTGTGGCGCCTCTCGTTCCTGGCGCATCCACGATTTTCGGCAAGCCAGGAGGTTTTCTTCACGGTTGTGCGAGCGCTTTATGGTAAGCGGCGTAAGATGATCCGCCATGCGCTACGCGATCTCCTCCCGATCGAACGCATTGCAGAGGTTCTTAGTACTGCTGGAATTGACCCGACTGCACGGGGAGAGGGGCTAACTTTCCAGCAACTCGATAGACTGGCGCTTGCTATCACCCCTTCCCAACCACAGCCCTAGTTTATGAAGTTCCATCAGGGTATCGCCTGCTTTTGCTTGACAGGGAGCGTGTGGAATGTTAGAATGGATGTTTGTGCGATTGTTGGTCCTTGACAAGTGAATAGAGTGTGTATCATACAAGCGCAGTAAGGGCAGATGGTGGACACCTTGGCAGTTGGAAGCGATGAAAGACGTGGCTAGCTGCGATAAGCCTCGGGGAGTCGCTAAGCAGGCTTTGATCCGGGGATTTCTGAATGGGAGTACTCGCTATGGTGAAGCCATGGCAGGGCGTACTAAAACTATACTAGGTACGCTCAGCGAACCCGGCGAAGTGAAACATCTCAGTAACCGGAGGAAGAGAAATCAATCGAGATTCCCTGAGTAGTGGCGAGCGAAACGGGAAGAGCCTAAACCAAGGCAGTGTAAGGCTGCATTCGTTGCTTCCTTGGGGTTGTAAGTCAATACCTTCTTACCGATGCAGAGGTAGGCAGGGTTAAAGGCAATGCCTAGCCGAACAGTCAGCAAAGTCTCTGGAAAGGACGACCGCAGAGGGTGATGGTCCCGTAGGCGAAAGGTTGAGCTACCCTGGGTGTTGACTTGAGTAACGCCGGACACGTGAAATCCGACGTGAATCCAGGAGGACCACCTTCTAAGGCTAAATATTACCAACTGACCGATAGTGAACTAGTACCGCGAGGGAAAGGTGAAAAGCACCCCGGGAGGGGAGTGAAATAGAACTTGAAACCGTCTGCCTACAGACAGTGGGAGGGAAATCGTCAGTTTCTTGATTTAAGGTCCAAAGTTCGATGTTTGGGATTTCCCGAACTAAAACCACGGACTACGAACTAAGAAACTACTAACTGATTTCCTGACCGCATGCCTATTGTAGTATGAGCCGGCGAGTTACGTTGTGTGGCAAGGTTAAGCCGAGTGAGGTGGAGCCGCAGCGAAAGCGAGTCTGAATAGGGCGCAAGTCACATGATGTAGACCCGAAGCCAGGTGAACTAGCCATGGGCAGGGTGAAGTATACTTGATCGTATATGAAGGCCCGAACCCACTAGCGTTGAAAAGCTAGGGGATGACCTGTGGTTAGGGGCGAAAAACCAATCGAACCTGGTGATATCTGGCTCTCCCCGAAATAGCTTTAGGGCTAGCCTCGTGTTAATAGACAGTCGGGGGTAGAGCACTGATCGGGGAAGGGAGGCAACTCTCGACCCTAGTCAAACTCCGAATACCGACTGTTCGTTTCGCGGGAGTCAGAACGCGGGGGATAATCCCCGCGCTCGAGAGGGAAACAACCCGGACCGCCAGCTAAGGTCCCAAAATCCAAGCTAAGTGGGAAAGGAAGTGTTGTTGCCGAAACAGCTGGGAGGTTTGCTTAGAAGCAGCCACCCTTTAAAGAGTGCGTAATAGCTCACCAGTCTAGCGGCGACGCGCCGAAAATTTAACGGGGCTAAGCTTGGTACCGAAGCTGCGGAATAGTTTAGTCGAGAGTCACAAGTCTTAAGTCAAGAGTCTTCGGACTCTTAACTCTTTGACTCACGACTCGGGACTGGCTATTGGTAGGGGAGCATTCCGTTAA
>JAGLXM010000101.1 GCA_023132915.1 Candidatus Bipolaricaulota bacterium | reverse complement strand
CTCCGAGGGTGCGGGAATCTCATATCCCGCCAAGATCCGGTCGATCTGTTCCTCCGAAGCGTCCCAGACTTCCTTCTTCAATCGTCCGACTTGAGAATCCTCAAAGAAGACCTGAGGAAGCTCTGTTGTAAGCCACTTGGCCATTTCTCCTCCTTACGGCTTGATGATGATCTTCCCGTCTTCGCGTTTGGTCGCCTTCTCCAGGGCGTTGAGAGCCTGGTCAAGTGGGAAGGTAGAGGTGATGATCCTCGAGTTGTCGATCAGCCCCGATCCCATCATTCGGATGACTGAGGGGAAGATTGCATGACCGGAGTGCCCTTGTGCGCCAAACAGCTGGCCGCGCCTGATCTGAAAGCTTTCCAGGTACATCGGGACTCGTGATGCAGCTCGACCTATCTGGGCGATCTTGCCGTTGATTGCCAGGGTCTTTTCCATTTCGGGAATCGTTTTAGCAGGTGCTCCGGCCGCTTCGACCGACATGTCGGCTCCCGCGCCTTGGGTGGCGTCCATCACCACCTCGGAAGGAGTAACCTCGCGAGGGTCGTAGACGTAGTCCGCCCCCACTTCCTTCGCCAGCTTCCTGCGGACATCCGAGACCTCAAACGCGATCACCTTCGCTGCTCCGGATGCCTTGGAGAGCTGAATCGCACCCAGTCCGATCGGACCGGCACCGTAGACGACCACGTAGGCCCCGGGACGGAACCCTCCCGCTCGTTCGAAAATGCCATTATAGGCAACACAGGTAGGCTCGGTCGTCGCGGCGACATTCCACGCCGTTTCTTCGTCTGAATAGCGCTCAAAGATGGAGTCTATGCTCCAGCACAGCTTAGCTTGGACGACGATGTACTCCGCCATAGCTCCGTCGATTGTAAATCCGATCTCTTCTAGGTTCGCGCAGTGATTTGGGAATCCATCCCGGCAGGCGCGGCAGTGGCCGCACCAAACCATCTCTTCGGCTGTCACTCTATCCCCAACCTTGAACTGCTCCCCCTCCGGTCCGGGGCCAATCTCCACAATCTCACCAGAGAACTCGTGCCCGATGATCGCCGGGAACTTAGTGAGTCCAGGATAGAGGATGTAGTCGTCGGAGTCGTGCTCGTAGAAGTGGATGTCCGAGCCGCATATCCCGCAGGCGTGAATCTTCAGCAAGACTTCACCCGGGCCGGGCTTCGGTTGCGGAACATCCTTCATTTCGAGTTTAGGATGACGCCAAATATTGAATCCCTCCACTGCCTTCCCTGTTCTCTTCTCGAATTCTGAGGCCTGATAACTTGGTCTTGGCTCCCACTGAGCAGAAAGCACTAATCCCTTCATTCCTCCTCCTTTGCAAACGTTTGTTATCGTCGAATTCGCATTATACTCCATGTTCGATTACTAGCAAATCAACTGTAGTGGCCCTATCAAACAAGGTTAGGATCGATCTCGGTTAGACGAACTGGGCGATGTTCTTCGTAGGAGAGCTTGGCCGCATGGCCCATTACGACAGGGATCTTCCCATCACGGCCAGTGACAAGAGGGATCTTTCCACCCTCTATGGCAGCGATGAATGCCGCCATTTCTGCAATGTAGGCTTCCGTGTATCTGTCGGTGAAGAAGTGATAAAGTGGGGAACCGGAATCTCCGCTGGAATTGCTCAAGACAGCGGTGTCGGGCTTCGGATTAGAGACGATGATCGTCCCTTTCTCCCCGAATACCTCAGCACGCTGATCGTAGCCATAGGTAGCGCGGCGGGAGTTATCGATCACCCCGATTGCACCACTTCTAAAGCGCAGGGTCACCGCCGCTGTATCAACATCGCCAAGGTCCCCGATCCGCGGGTCCACAAGGACCGCGCCCGCCGCATAGACTTCCTCCACCTCATCCTGCATCAGATAGCGAGCCATATCAAAATCGTGAATCATCATATCGAGAAAGATCCCCCCCGAGACCTTAACATATTCCGGTGGGGGAGGCTCGGGATCACGGCTGGTGATGCGCAGGACGTGCGGCCTTCCAATCTTTCCTGCAGCGACCAGGTCGTAGGCACGTTGGAAGTTAGGGTCGAAGCGGCGATTAAACCCGATCTGCATGAGAACACCCGTTCGTTCGACTGCGGCAAGGGAGCGATTGATCCTCGGGATATCGAGGGCAATCGGCTTTTCACAGAATATGTGTTTGCCAGCCTCCGCTGCCTGTTCGATCAGAGAAGCGTGCGTATCCGTGCTCGAACAGATGAGTACCGCCTCAACATCCGGGTCCTCAAAGATCCGGGAGGGTTCCTTGAAAGCTTTCGGAATCCCTAATTCCCCCGCGCAACGTTCCGCGGCTTCTTGAAACACATCAGCAATGGATATGACCGCGGCGTCTGGGATATGGCGGGCCAGATTCTCCGCGTGTAACCGTCCGATTCGCCCCGCACCGATGATTCCGATTCTTATTGGTTTCATACTCTATTTCTCCTCCTTAACATGTAGGCCGAGAGGTTGGAGAATCAGCGGGGACACCCCGCTACCTGCAAGACTGTTCGGGCTTGTTGATACGCTTCCCGTGTAACTTCTCTTGAGTCATAATCACCATATTTGAGATGAAACACCTCAACCGACACCGTGCCCTTATATCCTATCCCTGATATAGCTGTCAGCAGGTCGGCAAGAGGAAGTCCTCCTTCGCCTGAAAGGACACGATCAGCATCCTGTAGCTCCACGGGAGTTTTGTCCCCGGTCAGGGCCATCCGACAGATGAATCAGGCCGATCGTTTCTGGAGGAAGCGAGGTGATCTCCTGAGGGCCCTGCTTCGCTTGTGAGACAGAGATTCCGGTCTCCAGGTCCGCATTCACAACCGTGGCGCCGTTCAACCCCCGGGGAACAACCAACGGTGGATCTCCTTTTCAAGTATCTCCTTTTGGCGGTACAAGCAAGTTATCTAAACTTCCTCCCCGATATGCCTTAGACTAGCGGTCACGAAGCAGGCGGGGCAGTGCTGCGACGCACGACAAGGTGAGGATTCAGCACACAGTGCAAGGGGTGTCTCTTGTGCTCCTCAATAGTGGAGAGGAGCCATTCGCTAGCGATCTGTCCCATCTCCTGAGTGGGTTGAGCCACGGTTGTGAGCTGGACGCGGGGGAGAGAGGCGTAGGATATGTCGTTATAGCCCACTAGGGAGAGGTCATCCGGGATTAGAACCCCCATCTCCTCGGCAACCTCAAGGACCCCGAGGGCGATCATGTCGTTGGCGGCAAAGATGGCGGATGGTCGCTCGGGTAGGGAGAGCATCTGCCGTCCAGCCTTCCGTCCAGCGGCCTGGGTGAAGTCAGAAAAGCCCATCCATTCTTCTTTCTCAGCTAAGCCATGCTCTTGTAACACCTCTCGGTAGGTGGCCATCCGGTCGCGGCTCGACTGAACGTTAGCCGGTCCTCCGATAAACCCGATGTACTGGTGGCCAAGGTTGATCAGATGCTCCACAGCGAGTCGCGCTCCCACGCGGTCGTCGACTACGACGTAAGGAGCATCCACGCTACGGCAAAGGCGCGAGACCAAGATAAAAGGAGTCCTTGTCTTAGCCAGGTCCTTTAGGTATGGATCATCCATGGTCGCCGAGGTGAGGATGAGCCCATCAACGCGCTTTCGCCGCAGCAGGCGAATGTAATCGGACTCCCGGTTGGCCTTCCCGGCCGTGTCGCACAGCATCACCCCATACCCAAACCGGTGAGCCACTTCTCCGACGCCCTGAGCGATATCAGAAAAGAACGGGTTGGTGATGTCCGCCACCACAAGACCTACCGCCCCCGACGATCCTTTTACCAACCCACGTGCCAGCTCGTTTCGCTCGTAACCGAGCCTTTGGGCGACCTCTTTTACGTTTTGCTTTGTCTTCTCGCTGATGAGAGGGCTATCGCTCAAAGCCCGGGAGACGGTCGAGGGAGACACTCCCACCTCACGTGCGATGTCCTTTATGGTGACCATCCCCTGTCCCTTGCCCCCTTATAATCCATCTCTTGCAGCCATGTAAGTTAGGTACACTCTTCTGCCATCAGGGCTGTAATATTTGGTCAAAGTAAGAATGCTCGGAATCTAATGCTATACATACATTAAAAAATTAGGGAACACTCGCCGGTTTGCGAGTAGACAGGGTCTTCTCAACCGTCTACTTGGCCTGCCGATTCTCCCTTCTCTGCCTCCACCCGTTCCAGCATATCTCTTAGGTCTTGAAGTGCCTCATTGAGCATGCTGTAGCCGTTCTCGAAGAACCTCTCTTGCAGCTCAAGAATATAGATACCGTCATACCCCGCCATGATTCTGAAGACATCTTCGTACGGGATGTTCCCCCATCCGATGGGGAGGTGCAGGTCCCCTATCCCCATCGGCATCGCCTCAATATAAGGTGGCGCCGATTCAGGTTTTCCTTTCCCGAAATTATCGTTTACATGAGCGTGTCGGATGTACGGTTTAGCGGCCTGAATCGATCTTAAAAAATCATACCCGAGTTTCTTAGAATTTATATAGGAATGAGCAAAATCGTAACACATCTTAACGCTCTCTTCCCCAACGCTCTCCAATAACTTTACCA
>JAGLXM010000100.1 GCA_023132915.1 Candidatus Bipolaricaulota bacterium | reverse complement strand
TTCACCGTATACTAAAAGCAAGTGGCAGCTTCGTGCTCGACACTGGAGCAAGCTGGAATCGTGGTTTGCCAACCCGCAATCTGTATCAGTTCAAGCTCTTGATAGCCCTGTGTGATGAGGTAGGGTTTCACCTTGCGCAAGACTTCTTCTGGTGGAACCCGGCGAAGTTGCCAACACCTGCGGAATGGGTGACCGTGCGCAGGATCCGTGTGAAGGACGCCGTGAATTGCGTCTGGTGGCTCTCGAAGTCACCTTGGCCCAAGGCCAGTAATCGAAGGGTCCTACAACCCTACACAAGAAGCATGGAGACTCTCTTCAGAAACGGATACTCTCGATCCCGGAGACCCTCAGGACACAAACCGAGTGCGCAATTCTCGAAGAACAACGGCGCCGCAATCCCCCCAAACCTCTTGGCTGTAGCCAATACTGACAGCAGAAGCAGCTATATCAAATACTGCAGATCAGAAGGCTTGCAGCCGCATCCCGCGCGTTTTCCTAGAGAGATTCCGGAGTTCTTCATTCGAATGCTAACGGATCCCAGTGACGTCGTCGTTGACCCCTTTGCCGGGAGTTCCATGACTGGTGCGGTGTGTGAACGCCTGGAGAGACGATGGTTGTGCATTGATGTTGTCGAGGACTATCTGAAAGGCGCCATAGGTCGCTTCATAGGTGGCTCGGAGGAAGCTACCGATCTTGCCAAGACTCGGAACATCCAGTACCAAATTCCCCGGGTCGGTTCTCTTTGGGACGGTGCCAGCCACACTAGTCCATTGCGAAACGACGGGGGTAAATCCAAGCGGGCGAAGCAAAGCCCGCGTTCATAGGTGTATGCGGAAGTGGAAACAGGCAATCAAGAGTTTGACAAGAGCTTTGTAGGCGAGTCGTTCCAAGATGCGGGTGATGCACTTCAGGGTATGGACATTGCGTATCTTGCCTTGGGAAAGCGAGTGGAGCAGACGCTACAGCGGAACGGAATCCGGACGTTGGCAGACCTATTGGCCGCCAGAGATACGGGGTATATGTTCGTCCACGGGATTGGACCGAAGGCTGCCAGGAGTATAGAAACTGTCCTCAGTACACTCGTTTGGGCGAGGCTATCCGACAAAGTCGCCGAAGATACGAAGCTAGAACGCAATCACAACAGGTTTGGTCCCTTGCTCTCCAAGATTACCGTGTCGTCGCTGCATGAAGCGTGGACGGATGCGAACATCGAGCGCCTGAAGGATCTTCTCAACTCACCGATTGAGGTGATCCATCTCTCGATATCTGATACGGAAGCACTGGTGGCAGCCGGATGCCGATCCGTGAAGCATGCCCTCCGTCTCCTACGTCGCGGCTCATTTCACGGTAAACCAGCGTTTGTCCGGCGGGTGAAGAACTCCGTCATGTGGCATCTCGAGGTAGGCATTGGCGGCTTGCCAGCAGCTGAGGCGAGAGTCCCGCTGACACTGCGCAGTTCGTTGTGTCAGTCCCTCTCATCGCTAGCCGACCTCGTCCCGGCGCTCCGCGAGGCTTTTAGTCAGAGTAAGCGTGAGAGTCACGTATGGCAGAGACGCATGGGTCTAGGAGAACAAGGCTACCCCACACTTGCTCAACTCTCCGAGGAACTGAAGTTAAGTAGAGAACGTGTGCGTCAGATCGAGATGGGTCTCTCCACACGAATTGCCGATTTCATCCGCAGCCCATTTAAGGGCCTCGTACAGGATGCGCTGCTACCCCCGCAGACGATCGCACTGCTCGAGAACGTACGCGCGAGCATTAGCGCACGGCCTCCTCAGCCAATCTCGCTTCGTCAGGCATCTGAGACCCTCAAAATTGATGTTCCAGACCCGAAAGACCGTCAGCACCTCGTCCGCTTCCTGCTGGAGTCCTTTGGGCTTGTGAAGGTTGGTACCGTACGTGGGATCTCGATACCTATTGAGGTGTGGAGTGCTGATGCTAAAGCTGATGTCGAGCTTGTACAGCAGGCATTGCGACAGACCAAAGAGTATCTTCGCGTTCGTGGCTGGCCAGAAGAGAGCGACGCAATTGCCCATGCCCTGGAGAAGAATGGAATCCCGAGGCACTACACGAAATTCGCCCTGGACGCTTCTCCAGAAGTTGTTGATGTCGAGTCCGGACAATATGAGCTTAAGTTCGGTGCTTTGCCAACCTTGGCCGACAAAGCATATCGGATCTTGACAAGAGCGGATGTGGTAATGCATGTGGCGAATATCACGTCCGCCATCAAATCAGCGAGCATTGATGATAAGGACCACGTGAGCCCGAGATATGCTGCAAGCCGAATGGCTGTAGACGACCGATTTAGGCGCGGAGGCCGATCTGGAGAGTGGGGACTGGCAGCGTGGCCGATTGAACGTGAAACGATTCCACAACTAGCGCACAGGCTGTTCACAGAGAAAGGACCCGTAATTCCGATTGCGGAAGCAGAGGAGTTACTGAGGACCTGGCGTCCTGACGTGACACCACAGTACATCAGCAACTATCTGCACCGGGCGGATCTGTTCTACATTGACGACGCAGGGGTTGTAAGACAGATTGAACCATCTCGCACAGGTCGGCGTAATGTGCAGAAACTGAGATCGGAACAGATCCAAGCCGAGTTCATTCGAGCGGTTGGGAAACACACTCAAGATGCGGTGGAAAACGATGACCGTTCTTTCACACTGAGGCTACACAATCCGTTTGCGCCATCCATTAGGGTCTACCTATTCGAACTGGGAGCACTGGTGCTCAACGGGAATGTTCGAGTGTATCGACATCAGGTCACTCAGGGCAGTAGCGGTAGAAAAGAACAGTGCTGCTTCTTATCGCAAGACGGCGCATTTCCTCTGCTTGTTGGGTATGTCAAGGAATACTCAGCTTTCGTCTTCTGGGACGCGCTTCTACATGATGGCAAGAGATACGCATACACGGTAACTGTCAACGAGCGGACCGTGGTTCTCTCCCTTTCGGGCCATGTTGTTGAGCAGCAGCGATCGCTCAAAGAAGGACTCGAGGAGACCGTTCTGGCTGCACACCGATCACGAGTAGGGGAGGCGATTCGAAGAAGATGGGAACTAACTCTGGATCGGTTGACAGCATAGCGGAATCGCCGAGCAGGCTGAGGGATCTTGTGTTGAGAACCTCTTACCGCAAAGGGGAGATGGACATCGCGGCTGACTTCTACCTACCGTGCATGTCCATTGCCGTACGTTACGACAGAGCGGTGGGATTTTTCTCGAGTGCTGTATTTACGCTTGCATGGTCGAGCCTTGAGGTCTTCATCAGAAGGGGCGGGAAAATGCGCTTCGTCTGCTCTCACATACTGTCGCAGACTGACATAGCTGCTCTTGAGCAAGGGTACGAGTCACGGGTTGTGGAGGCTGCTGCGGTAGAAATGCAGCGGCAGTTCGACGAGATGCTGGCCAAACCAGAAACCAGAGAACCCTGTAAGATCCTCGCGACACTGGTCGGTATGAATGTTATCTCGATCAAGATCGCCGTGCTCAGGGGGTCTCTGGGGGCGGGAGTTCAGGCGCTGTTTCACGATAAGCTTGGCATCTTCACGGATGAACATGGAGAACATGTTGTCTTCAAGGGTTCGATGAATGAGACTTGGCAGGGACTGTCAAATGACGGGAACCTCGAGTCAGTCGATGTCTTTGTTCCGTGGGGATCTCAACGAGAGAGGCAACGAGTGGTGGAGCAAATTGCATACTTCGAATCGCTATGGAGTGATGATTTCCCAAGCGTGAAGGTGTTAGAGTTTCCCGAAGCATTGAAAGTTCATATGCTCAAAGCAACGGAAAACGTGAACTTACACGATCTCCTAGAAACGGTCAACCGAAAGCTTGGGGCCGCCAAGGGACAGGCTCACGGCCTGGTGTCGAGACGCACGCTCTATGCCCACCAGGTGGACGCCCTTGAAGTATGGGAGAGGAGTGCTCGTCGGGGCATCCTTAAGCATGCAACGGGTAGTGGCAAGAGCCATATAGGGCTGTGTGCAATGCGTGAAAGCTTGGAAAGGGGAGATGTTCCCGTCGTCGTTGTTCCGAGTACCGAGCTGCTCAACCAGTGGCACTCGAAGATCCATGTGGCGTTGGCCGATCTTGCGCCAGCGCTCCTTCTTTGTGGTGCAGGACATTCGCAATGGCGAAAGGACGGCCTTTTGAGAGCGTGGACAAGGGAACGCAACGTGGGATCCAGCCGGAGTAGGATCGTATTGACAACGCTTCAGACAG
>JAGLXM010000010.1 GCA_023132915.1 Candidatus Bipolaricaulota bacterium | reverse complement strand
CCGGTCGGCACCGGCCCCTTCGTCATAGAGGAGTACTCCGCGGGCGAACGGGTAGTTCTCAAGGCACGCAGGGATCCTCCTTACTGGAGGGACGGCGTTGATGGCCAGCCACTGCCCTACGTAGATGAGATAGTCTTTGTGGATACGGGGGATGAGCCATCGGCTCACGTCGCCGCTTTTCAGTCTGGAGACGTTGACGTTATCACCGAGGCGAGGCTTGCTCACTTCCTGGCGTTAAGGGATGATCCCAACGCCAATGTGATCGGTACACCAACCGCTCAGTGTCGTGTCTTACGCATGCGCGTAGACAAGGAACCCTGGGATGATTACCGGGTTCGTAAGGCGCTCAAGCTTTGCGTGGATCGCGAGAAGATCCTGGCTCTGGCCTACTACGGTGAAGGTGTCGTGGGAGCGGATTACCATGTATGTCCAATTCATCCAGCGTACGCTGATGTAGCCCCGCTTCCATATGATCCAGTAAAGGCCAAGAAGCTATTGGCCGAAGCTGGCTACCCCGACGGGGTTACAGTCGAGCTTAGTGTGGGAAGCGGCTGGGAGGACATCGTCTCTATAGCCGAGATCCTCAAGGAGGACGCAGCAGCAGGAGGCTTTGACATTCAGATAAAGACCATGCCTGTTAGCGTCTACTGGGACATCTGGACAGAGTGTGATTTTGGAATCACTCCCTGGACGCACCGCCCACTGGGTCCGATGGTTCTGGCCTTGGCCTACACATGCGATGCAGAAGGAAACGCTGTCCCTTGGAACGAGAGCCGCTGGTGTGACGATACGTTCACGGCACTGCTCAGAATAGCCGAAGGAACCCTAGACGTAGAGAAGCGTCGGGAGATTATGGCCGCGCTCGAGGTAATACAAAGAGAGTTCGGTTCCGTTATTATCCCTTACTGGCGCAACGTTTGGGCCATCGCGAACACAAGGATCCAGAACTACAAGGGGCACCCAACGCAGTACGATGGATGCCTCAGGGCGTGCTGGATCAAGGACTAAGTTTCGGAAGCAAAACAGCTGGCAGCTTTATAGCTGCCAGCTCTCTTTAGAGTGTGGAATCTCAGTGCTTGTCCTTCCTAAAAAGTGTTTACTGGTGGGTCTTTTTGTCCCACACTTAGAAGCTTGCTTCGTGTAGTATTGTGGTATTATAGTGGTTCAAAAATCAAGGCGAGCTTGGATAAACTGGCATTATGGGTAGCTTGGATGAGTGCTCGGGAGGTTACGCGCGAGAATTATGCCCAAATTCATCGTACGACGATTGCTGCTCATGATATTGACGATGCTTATGGTTTCAATCATCGTCTTCACCGTCACCGAGATCGCACCCGGCAACGTGGCGCGAAAGATCCTGGGGGCATTCGCCACGCCTGAGCAGGAAGAGTCTTTTACGAAGCAGTTGGGTCTGGATGCCCCTGCATATCTTCGCTATTCCGATTGGTTGATCGGAAGCGATTGGCGAGCAAAGAGCCTTGTTGGTATGCCGCTTAAGCGGATAAAGAAGGCAGGGACCGATTACTATGGGTGGTGGGCACTGGACGAGGATGGTACTCCAGTTCGGTGGAAACTGGAGGAAGAGGATCTTATTGCCATGCACCTCCAACCGGACGGCACAGTCGTCGAGTCGATCGACAATGACAGGTGGCAGACGGACGAGGAAGGGGTCAGCACATTCTGGGGAATCGATAGACACGACCATGCAATTCTGTGGGAGAAGGGTAGTGGTGAAACTTACTGGTTCCGCGCTGGCTCGGCAGGGTGGTGGACGGAGAAGAAAGGCGGTGCCAAGTACTATATTCCTCTCAAGAAAGGGATGTTACGCGGTGACCCTGGTAAATCGGTGCAGACGGGCCGTTCTGTTATGGGGACGCTCCTTCGACGGCTGCAGAATTCGGGCATCCTCGCCGGTCTGGCATTCGCCATTGTTATGCCTCTGGCCGTCGTACTGGGATTGATTGCAGGCCTCAATGAAGGGAAAGCGATCGATCGGGTCCTCTCCATCGGGGGGTTGGCGGCCACCGCCACCCCGCACTTTGCGACCGGTGTTTTTCTGATTCTGATATTCTCTA
>JAGLXM010000001.1 GCA_023132915.1 Candidatus Bipolaricaulota bacterium | reverse complement strand
CCTGACTCCGTTGAGGAGGCGAGTGAGGCGATCGCAAGCGCTGATCTTCTTATCTCATCGCGGTTGCACCCGCTTGAGTTTGCCCTGAGAGTGGGGACTCCGATGCTCGCCATTGCCGAGGACCCGAAAGTCAAACAGCTTGTCAAAGAAGTTAGATCAGTCGATGGGCCACAAATCCCGTGTACGCCGTTCCCATCACTAGAGGAGGTCCTTCTCCTGTTAAACTACCCACCCCAACGAGATTCACTACAGGCAGCATACCGCCGGTTGCACGAGCGGACGGATGAGGCGTTTTCTTCCTTCTTAAGTAAGTTGGAAACGGTCCTGGGAGAAAGAGATGGGTGAGCCATTGCACCGCCCGGTTCTATGCGCGGAGGTGGTCCGCATACTTAGCCCGCAGCAAGCTAAGGTGTATGTCGATGGCACGGTCGGCCTGGGAGGGCATGCACAAGCACTGTTAGAGATGGACCCGACTATCACTGTGGTTGGGATCGACCGCGACGAAGAGGCACTCAGGATCGCCGCGGAACGCCTGTCCTCATTCGGCGAACGAGTCTACCTGATCCACGGTAACTACAGCGACATCAGAGGGCATCTGGCCTCCTTGGGGATCGAGAAGATCGCTGGATTCCTTCTCGACCTTGGACTCTCCTCTTTGCAGCTTGACAGTGCCGCTCGTGGGTTCAGCTTTCGCAGGGACGGTCCACTAGACATGCGGATGGACACCTCACAGGGGGTAACAGCCGCCGAACTAGTGAACAAAGCCTCAGAAAAGGAACTGACTCATATTTTAAGGGACTATGGTGAGGAGCGGTTCGCACAGCGGATCGCCCGCGCGATCCTCGCTGCCCGCGCAAAAAGCCCGATCGAGAGGACCGAAACGTTGGCCGAGATCGTGCGTGGTGCAATCCCAAAGCGCTTCCACCCAAAACGGATCGACCCGGCGACGCGCACATTTCAGGCGTTGCGGATCGCGGTGAACCAGGAGCTTTTGAACCTGAAGGAGGGCCTCGATGCCGGTTTCCAAGCCCTTGAGATCGGTGGAGTGATGGCAGCGATCAGCTTTCACTCTCTGGAAGATCGGATCATTAAGCAGTTCTTTCGCTACAAGGCGCTCCCCTGCACCTGTCCACCCGATTTCCCAGTCTGCGTTTGTGATAAGCAGGTCGAGGCGGAGATCCTCACCCGCAAGCCGATTCGCCCTTCAGCAGAGGAGATCGCAGCTAATCCCCGCGCCCGCAGTGCCAAGCTGCGCGCTGCACTGAAGGTGATCTAGCCCTCTTTAGCTTAATGCGCCCTCAGGGCTTGCCTTAGCGCAAACACGCTATTATCTGCTGGATGGCTATATTACCTCCGCTTCTTCCTGTAGCTTTTGCTGCAGGGCATCGATCTCCTCTCTTGAACATCTTACTCCATAGCCATGCCACCTTCCGACATTCCCTTCGTAGTCGATTGGCATATCGTCCTTGGAGATCGTTGCCGAGTAAACAGTGAGTTTGTTGATGACTGTCGGGTCGCTTAACCCTTCCGCGATTATGCCACCTTGCCAATCCTTCATCTTTTATCCCCTCCCACAAATCAATGGCGTGTAACGATTCCAGCATAAAAGAAGCCCCGCACTGGCCCAAGCGATAATAGTTGCTCATCTCAAGTTTGTCAGGCTACCGACTCTCCCGCACCCAAATTAGTGCGGGGTTTGGGGGAGCGCCCAAGGGACACGAACCTTTTATGCCGTGTTAGCTGAAGTTGGTTCCTTTTTGCTTGAACTCAGTCGAATTTGCTAAGAATTTTTCGATTTGTTCTTCTTCTCTAAAAAATCCTCCACCGAATTCTCCCGCCCATTCCTCATACTCTGCCTTTTTCTCGTATGAAGGCAGAGCATCTATTGCGACTCTCTTTTCGATGTGAAAATAATCTGCGAACCTATCAATATAGACCGTAAATCGCACACCTTTTTCTGAATCGCTCTCTTTAGGCAAAATACTAAAAATTGTATTTCTCGATTTCCTTTCACCCATGATACCGATAAATGCGATACTGCTCATCGTTGTGACGCTTTGATCGAAACACTTTGACAACTCTACAACAATTCTCTTGTAACTATCGCCAACGCCGTTCTTTTCAGCTATCTCTTGTAGCTCCTCGTAAGACAATGGCGGCTTTCTTTTCGAGGTGGATTTTGTCTGTATTCTGTATTCGGCTTCACTCGGCTCGATTAAAAATACTTTTGCTAAAAATTCTCTTTCTTCTTCATTCTTAAAGTATTGAAAAGTAATTGCGTTTATCCCAACGCCGTAAGAGTCCGAAAGATATTTGATTATCCTCTCGGAACTGCTATCTATTTCGGACGCTACAACCAGCATTTTGTGATGTTCGTTCAAAATCTCCGGGATTTCCGTGCCAAATTTCCCCTTGAAGACTTCTTCAAGAGGACCTTTATCGCCAAGATATCTATTGGCAATTTCAGTTATTTTCTCGTTTGACAAATCTTTTGCCCAAGAGGCGTAATCTAATACTTGTGCGGTTATTTCTCTTGGAGTCTTATCGCGTTTCAATTCAACAATGAGAATATCACCATTGTATTCAATGCACAAAAGGTCAATGATTCCCCCAAATCCTGTTTCTACCTGTCTGCCAATCACTAATAAGTCGTTGGAAATTATTGAAATATCTTTTTCTAGTCAATCCTCTAATCGCTCTTCTAGATCAAGCTTTGATTTGCTGATCTCCTTTAATGTGTCCCTGTCAATGATTTCCCATACTTTTACATCTTGTGGCATTGTATCCTCCAATTCTTATAATGAGCCAATCTCGGCTAACTTGTATATTCACGCCCCCTAAGGTTCGCAGATACCCTCGTTTTGGCATGTTAGACGAACTACCTCGCAAATTTCCTCCTATGGCAGTCAGGGCTCCTCGTCAACTGTCCTCTTTTTTGTCTAATTACCAGACTGTCCAACGAACTTTGAAATACGTCCGATGTCCCGCTCACTTACATAGTAGTTTCTAAGTATAGTGCAGATCTGTACCCGATTTACCTTGGCAGATCCGGATACATGCCATCATCGAAACGCCCTTCGCTCTGAGTTAACTGTCATCATAACACGAATACCCGCGTTCATAAAAGGAGGCGGGGTTGCGTGCATGCGGATGGTAGGACCGAAGCCGCGAAGCGGTTTTGCCAAGTGAAATAGGTCGCCAATCTGGTGTTAACTCCACAGAAATCTCCTCTGGATACCCCAAAGCTACTGCGGTGTTTTTTGCTTGGATCGCACTCTGTCAGGTGGCCGAGTTACTGAGCTTGACAGCTGTGCCGTAGGCCAAAAGCTCAGCGGCAGTGCCGACGACACTGGTAGTCACGAAGCGGACGTTAATGATCGCGTCAGCCCCCAGCTCCTCAGCCTGGGCTATCATCCGGTCAGTAGCCACTTTACGGGCTCGCCCCATCATCTGCGTATACTCAATCAGCTCACCACCAAGAACCAGTCTCATTAGAGCCGAAATGTCCCTTCCGAGCCAGATGGCAAAGATGGTATGCCCCCTGACCAAGCCCAAAGTCTCAGTGACCTCACGACCTGGGACTTCCGCAGAATTTTGAACCAACATCTGAGGCTGGGGCTCCTCGGGTGGGAGCTCTCCCCCAAGGGCCCCGCCTTTCTGCCGTTCGGCGGCCACCGTTAGCAAGATGACCAGAATACCGCCCATAATGCCATAGACCGCAATCTTGAGCCACAAGGGCAAAATGGGGTCTTGGGAGAGGTACCAAGGTATTCCAGCAAAGACCGCAGTAAAGAGCCCGAGCACAAAAGCCAGCGAGCCGATAAGTCGAAGTGCCTTCATAATTCCTCCCTTTGCAATTGTCAGAGCTTACAATCCGAGATCTCAGCTAACTCGTTCATCCCTGAACGTTGGTCCGGGACTCCTATCCTAGCAAGATTCAGTATATTTACAAAAAAAGCGTCAGCTTACCCCTCTCCAATCCATTCCTGGCGGCTCGTTTCTTGTAAGGTAATCTAGTTCGCCTTTTTCCTTGACAAATGTCCTGAATCTTGCTCCCTTTCTCCCTTATCGTGATAAAGAGATGATCGGGCGCCAGAGAGTAGGAACATTAAGGTATCCGCTAGGGCGGTCACGTCGCATCGCCCGCACGCGGGTGTCTACCTGGCCGGGGGCGACGTTAATCACGCTTCTGGCCGCGATTATCGTTGCTGGCCTATGCCTGGTCTACCTATGGCAAGGGACGATGATCCTCGATCTTACCGCGCAGAGGGAGAGCGCCCAGGCAACGGTCACCACGATCGAGGAGGTGAATCGTTGGCTGGAGTTTAAGATCGGGGAGGCATTCTCCCTGGAACGGGTCTCGCACCTCGCCCGCGAGGAACTTTACATGAGCGAGCCGACCGCCATCCGCTATGTCCATGTTGTTCCCACCCCAACAGAACCCTAGGGTAAAAAGGACGATAGGGTGGCGAGTGTTTCTCGTTACCCTGTTTCTGGTGTTTGTCACCCTTTTCCTTATCGGGCGCCTGGTCCAGTTACAGGTGGTAGAGCATAACCGCTGGCTCACCATGGCATCTTCGATCCAGGAACGAACGATCGAGGTTCCTCCACGACGAGCAACGATCTACGACCGAAATGGCATCCCACTCGCTTTCGATGTGAAGGCGACCGCCATAGCCATCGACAGCTTCAATATGACCAAACCGGAGACGCTCATCACTATCTTAGGCGAGGAACTGGCTCTTTCCATAGCAACCCTTGAGGAGCGTGTCTACCGGCCGAGCTACTTCACCTGGATCGAGAGGAAGGTGAACCTCGAGACAGCGCGGGCAATCAATCAGCGAGCCCGGGAGGCGAGCGCCTACGGGCTGATCTTCATCGACACCTGGAAACGCTGCTACCCAGAAGGGGCACTCGCCTCGAACGTCATCGGCTTTGTGGGAATCGACGGTTATGGCCTGGAGGGGGTAGAGCTCGCATTTGATGAGCTACTTGCGGGAGAGCCTACGCAGCTACACGTGGTAGAAGGAGCGGACGGCCGCACATACCACACCGAGACGATCAGTGCCGGGGAGCCAGGTGAGGAGCTTTACCTGACGCTCGATGTGCGCTTACAGTTCATCTGTGAGGAGGCGATCGATCACGGAGTAACGCGCTTTAAAGCCAATGACGGATTCATCGTTCTCCTCGATCCTCATACCGGAGACGTGTTAGCGATGGCCCAGGATCGTCGCTACGACCTCAATCGCTTTACTGAATCGACCCCGGCGCAGCGGCGAAACCTGGCGGTTGGCTTCCTGTTCGAGCCGGGATCGGCGTTCAAGGCGTTAAGCGGTCTTGCCGCGCTCGACTGTGGAGCGGTTGCAGTCGATGACCACTTCAACGGGAACGACGGTATCCGCGTCGCAGGGCACACGATGCACAACGCGGAACACCACTCCTTCGGCACGGTCACCTTTGGCCAGATCATCGAAGATTCGATCAATACCGGAATGATCCGGGTTGCACAGCGGCTGGGAGAGGAGCGATTCTACCGGTTTCTGGTCGCCGCTGGCTTCGGGCAGAAGACAGGGATTGCCCTTCCCGGTGAGGAGGCAGGGATCCTGCGCGACGTTAAGGACTGGTCAAAGCTTGCCCTTGCGGCCACATCGATCGGCCAGTCGGTTGGGGTAACCGGAATCCAGCTTGCCCGGGGGATGTGCGCGGTGGCAAACGGAGGACTCCTGCTCGCACCGCGCATCGTGCAGGGAGTAGGGAAGACCGGAATGGAGAGAAAGGAGCCGGTCGTTCTTCGTCAAGTCGCTTCCGCGGCTAGCTGTGCGACGATGCGAGGTCTTCTCCGCCGCGTGGTCGAAAGCGGGACCGGGACCCTCGCCGAAGTTGAGGGGTTCGCCGTTGCTGGAAAGACGGGAACCTCTCAGAAGGCCCTTCCCGGGCGCGGCTACGTCGACGGCAAGTACACTTCCTTGTTCGCCGGCTTCCTGCCTGTGGATGAACCGAGCTATCTGGCCCTCGTCGTCCTCGATGAGGTGAAGACCACCCCGGTGTGGGGAGGATATACTGCTGGCCAGATCTTTCAGGAGGCCGTCTCCCGGCTCGTGATGGTTGAACATGTACCGCCTGTGGCCATACGATGAGTAAAGAACTCCTTTAGCAAGCTAAAGGGGCATTGAAAGGCAGAAGCTGAAGATCAATTGGAGTTGGTCTGCATGCTGCAATTTCGTGTATTTCCTTGTCGGACCGGAAGTAACGTCACACACTGGGAGGGAACGTCGGGCACAAGACCCGACGCTACGGCCTTCTTTCGCAGCGTCGGAGCACCTCTCCGACGTTGAGGGGTTTATCCCTGACAGAGTTCATCGCGTTAGCGCCGCAGGTAGATCGCGAACATCGACAGGTCGGCCTGGGAGACCCCGGGGATGCGCGTGGCTTGCCCGAAGGAACGCGGCCGCACCCGGCTTAACAGCTCCCTCCCCTCGACCGAGAGGCTGGAAAGCATCGTGTAATCAATGTCCTTTGGTATGGCAAGCTCCTCTAGGTGACGTAGCCGCTTGATCGCTCGTTCCTGCTGAGCAAGGTAGCCTGCGTACTTCACCTCGATCTCGGCCTCGCTTCTCACATCATCAGGGATACCGTCAAGTGGAAGGAGATCGTTCAGAAAGACCTGCGGCCGTCGGAGGAGCTCGTACAGACTCGCCCCATTCTTTGTAAGTGGCGAGGTTCCATGCGCTTCAAGGAGATGGTTCAGTGGATGATTCGGGCCGATGCGACGTTCCTTGAGCTTTATAAGGAGTCCTTTAATCGCCTGTGCCCGCTCAATGACCTTTTCGTAGCGTTCATCTGGGAGGAGGCCGATGGTGTGACCGATCTTGGCGAGCCGCAAGTCGGCGTTCCCCTCGCGCAGGGTGATACGGTACTCGGCGCGGGAGGGGAGCATGCGGTAGGGCTCGGTGATGCCTTTGGTGACGAGGTCATCGACCATCACTCCGACGAACGCCTGCCCGCGTGAGAGGACAATTGGTTCCTCTCCCTTTATACTGCGAGCCGCGTTTATTCCAGCGAGGATTCCCTGTCCCGCTGCCTCCTCGTAGCCGGTCGTCCCGTTTATCTGGCCAGCGAGGAAGAGCCCATCGATCCCATCCACCTCGAGCGAAGGACGAAGCTGTGTTGGGTCGACATAGTCATATTCGATGTCATAGCCGTAGCGCTCGATCTGCGCCTGCTCCAGCCCAGCGATCGAGTGGACAATCCGTTCTTGGATTTCCGGCGGAAAGGCGGTGTAGATCCCCTGCAGGTATACCTCGGCGGTCTCCCGCCCTTCCGGCTCGAGGAAGACCTTATGGCTTGTACGGTCCGGGAACTTAACGATCTTTGATTCGAGCGAAGGACAGTGCCGTGGCCCCTCCCCTAAGAGAAGACCGTTGTAGTTTGGAGTCAAGGAGAGGTTCTCGCGGATGATCTGGTGCGTCTCCTCGTTGGTGTGGGTAACGTAGACCGGGTAGTCGTTTGTAAGAACGGCCGGCTTGCTCCAAAACGAGAGGGCAAGCGGAGTTTGGCTCGTATCCTGGCGCTTGAGACCCGAGGTGTCGATCGAGTGACGGTTAACCCGCGGGGTTGTTCCCGTGTTTAGCCGATCCATTTTGAGGTCGAGCTTTCGCAGCGACGCGGCGAGCGCGATCGACGGCGGCTCTCCACTGCGCCCGGCCGGGTAGGTGAGGCTCCCCACAAGCACCCTCCCATTCAGGAACGTCCCCGTAGCGAGGATCACAGCCTTTGCTTTTAGCTTCAACCCCTCGCGCAGTCGCACACCAATGACATGACCACAAGAGGTAAGAATCTCCTCGACCATCCCCTCAATCAGGTCGAGCCCATCGGCCTTCTCGAGGAGGTTTTTCCACAGGAGCTTATAGCGGACCCGATCGGCTTGAGCGCGGCGGACCTGCATCGCCTTGCCCTTGCTCGTGTTTAAAAGGCGGATGTTTATCATGGAGGAATCGGTGATCTGAGCCATCTCTCCGCCCAGGGCGTCGATCTCACAGACCAGTTGCGACTTTCCTGGCCCACCGATCGCTGGATTACACGGCATCTTTCCGACTTCAGCAAGATTAATGGTAACAAGCGCGGTCAAAACGCCAAGCCGGCTGGCGGCAAGCGCCGCTTCGCAGCCGGCATGCCCGGCTCCGACCACCACCAAGTCGTAGTTCCTCATTGAGCTGTTCGCTTAGGATTCCTTCTTCTGGAAGAACTTAAATAGGTCAAGCGGGACTGGAAAGACAATCGTGGAGGCATTCTCCGCCGAGATGTCAACCAGGCTCTGCAGGTAGCGAAGCTGTAAGGCAGCCGGATTTTTCTCAATGATCGCTGCTGCCTCGGAGAGTTTCGTTGCCGCCTGCAGTTCACCCTGGGCGTTGATGATCTTCGCGCGGCGCTCCCGCTCCGCCTCGGCCTGGCGGGCGATCGCTCGCTGCATGTCTTTGGGAATCGTCACATCCTTGATCTCCACCGTCTTGACCTTAATCCCCCAGGGGTCGGTCTGCTCGTCGATGATCTCCTGCAGCTGCAGGTTGATCCTCTCCCGCTCACTTAAAACCTGATCGAGCTCCACCCCACCAAGGACGCTTCTAAGTGTAGTCATCGCGATCTGGCGTGTCGCCTCTATGTAGTTTTGCACCTCGACCACCGAGGCACATGGATCAACGACGCGGAAGAAGAGGACGGCGTTGACGCTAGTCGTCACGTTGTCCTTGGTGATTACCTCCTGCGGAGGCACGTCGAGTGTAACCAGACGCAGGGTAACCCTCACCATCTTATCAACGATGGGGATGATTAAAAAGATCCCGGGTCCTTTCGCACCAACAAGCCGTCCCAGTCGGAAGATTACCCCTCGCTCATACTCCCGCACGATACGGATCGCGTTCATCAGGAATAGAACGACCAGGGCGACAATTGCTCCAATGGTTATTGCCATCGTGTCTCTCCTCCTTTTATTTCTCTCACGCTGATCATAGGGGGGCATCGCATAAAAGTCAATCGTTTACTGAGCTTAAGGTGGCCGATATAATTCTCGCGTACAAGGGGGAATGATGGATCGACGCACATTGATCGCAGGGAATTGGAAGATGAATAAGACCCCTGCTGAAACCGAAAGTTACATAAAGTCTTTTATGAAACTTCTTCACAACGATAGCCGGATAGAGGTCCTTCTCCTCCCGCCGTTTACTGGTTTGGAACGCGCCGGGAAACTCCTTTCCGAAACGACGATCGCCCTGGGCGGCCAGGATCTTCATTTTGAGACGGGCGGAGCATTCACCGGGGAGATCTCCTCTGAGATGCTCAAAGCCTGCGGCTGTAGCTACGTGCTCGTTGGGCATTCGGAACGGCGCGCGCTGTTCGAAGAGAACGACAGCCTGATCAATCGTAAGCTCCACGCTGCCCTCGCCGCGGGACTTCATCCCATTCTCTGCGTGGGGGAGACCCTTGAGGAACACAGGCAGGGCCGGGTAGAGGAGCGGATCACCTCCCAGCTCGGTGCTGACCTCGCCCAGATCAAGGCAGCGGAGGCTTCTTTGGTTGTAATCGCCTACGAGCCGATCTGGGCGATCGGAACCGGAGAGACCGCAACTCCTATGGGAGCGCAGGGGACGATCCATGTGATCCGTGAGTGGATCGCTGCCGCTTACGACCAAAACGTTGCTGAGACGATGCGGATACTTTACGGAGGGAGCGTCAAGCCAGAGAACGCCGCTTCCCTTCTCCATCAACCTGATATCGACGGCGCCCTTGTTGGTGGGGCATCCCTCTCCCCGGACTCATTCGCTCAGATCGTTGCCGCTTCTCACTGAGCTTTCTTCTTGACAAGGGGTGCGCAAGCCAGTAGGGTCCTTTGAAGAAATGAAGATGTTTTCGACAATTCCCAATCAGATCACGTTTGCCCGCATTGCGAGCGTACCGTTGTTTATGTTCCTGATCCTATCGAAGACGTCGATCGGGACGATCCTTGCCATCGTCCTGTTTGTGCTTGCGGCCATCTCCGACGCGGTCGACGGTTACCTGGCGCGCAGCCTCAAACAGACCACCCTCTTTGGCAAGTTCGCCGACCCCATCGCAGATAAGCTCCTCGTCGCGGGAGCACTGATTGCGTTTGTGCAGTCAGGCGAACTCACCGCAGCGCCGGTGATGGTGATCATCGCGCGCGAGTTTTTGGTCACAGGCCTTCGCATCCTCGCTATCGCCGAGGGCAAAGTGATCCCTGCAAGTCCTATGGGAAAGCTGAAGACCATCTCTCACATCGGCCTTGTCCTTGTCATTCTCGCCACCCGCACCCTTAACTGGGGGGCAAGCGGAGAGATAGCAAAGGGCGTTTTCCTCTATCTTGCGATCGGGCTTGCCGTCATCTCCGGTGGAGAGTACTTCTACCGCTCGCGCCGGTTATTCGTGTGAAGTGGCAGTAGCCGTTGAGATTACTGTCGCAATGTAGAAAGCAAGCTTTTACGCTCACTCGCCTGTAACTCCCTCACTGACCGTTCCTAACGCTACCCCGATTACACCAATGTGCAGACCATATCCGTAATACAGGTAGTGATAGCACTTGTTCGCAACAACCGTGGGGACTTCGACGCCGAAACTCTCCGCTAAAGGTTCAACGCCCAAGCCGAGAACCGGGTTGTTCTCATACTTCAACCAGTGGATACCATCAACGCTTGTGGCATAGCCGATCTGGACCGCATGACCGATGGGTGTATCAACAGGACCAATTCCTTCGTAGAACATCTCATAGCCGGTCTCGGTTTTTAGAACACTCGCCTCCCAGGCAGCGAGAGAATCCCAACTGCCGGCCGGACCAAGCTGTAGGACAGGGTCACTCTCCACAAAGGCAGGTCCCATGGTTTGCGGCTCGTCATATTTTGTCCAGTTGATTCCATCCGGCGAGGTCGCCATGCCCAGCCACCGTGGCTCTCCTGATGTAAAGCTCTTCCCACCCGAGTAGTAGAGCGCATATCCCTCATCCGTAACTACTACACAGTTGGGAGATACAAAACCGCAGTCCCACGCCCCTTCCGGGCCGACCGTAAGCATGGGTTCACGATCGTGGGTCCACGGGCCCGTGGGATCGGGAGCGGTGGCCTGTCCGATGAACCTCCCGGGGCCATGGCCTTCGCTCGAACGCGCGTTGTAGAGGAGAATAAAGGTGTCTCCATCGACAAACGGCACCCCTTCGCTCACCGAATAGGCCGCAAAGCCGGTGCCAGTCGCTTCCAAGAGAGGATTCCTGGTAAACTTGGAAAAAACGAGCCCGTCAGAGGAGGCGGCAACCCCAATCGCTGGAGCACCCATTTCTGGAACTGCCCCGGAAGTACCTGTGTAGAACATGTAGACTACTCCCTCCATCTGCACAACCTTAGGCAAAAAGACTACCCCACCATCCCATGCTCCTGGTTGACCGGGTACCAGAACGGGATTGCATCCCGCAGGCACGAAGCGGATACGTTCCGGTGATGAGGCAAGACCAGTTTGCCCAAAGCCAACAAGAAGAATGATGCTCCCTACAACCATTGCTCGCGTAACGAGTGCACGCAAAACACCCCTGGACAGCATTTTTACCCCCCTCCTATTTCCCCCATCTCCTTAACTGGTTGTTCCTTCTCTTCTACCACAAACACCCCGCTGAAAGCGAAACAGTGAACGCTTCAAGGAGGTACTTGGCTGCTGGGGCTTTGAAGAACACGAGACCTCATTGACTTTACACAGCTTCTTCACAAACACCTCACATTCCCATCCTATATTAGTGTTCACGCGAGTTTTCTAACTTGCACCCCCAATACCAGCCCACCAAGCAGAGGGGGCCCCAAACGGGGCCTTCCTCTTTGGGGACTCGCTGTTTTGAGTGGGTAGCCTTAAAGCCGAGCTTACTCGCAATTTTGTTATAAGGAAGCCATGAGAAAGTCGGAAGGAATAAACCCCTCAACGTCGGAGATAAACTCCGACGTTACATCCGTTTTTGTAGCGTCGTACCTTGTGTGCGACGCTACTTCCAATGAGGCTAAGCCCTACATCAAATTGTAGGATAAAGACCAGCTCCGGGTAGATCTTTAGCTTTTGCCTTTTCAACCTGCGGGGTTCTTTACACCAGTGTAAAGGACTACTTTAGCGATTTTCTCTGTCTCATCCGCAGAGTTCGCAGACGGTTGATCGCCGCGGCGATCTCGTAGCGCCGCGGGCGGGCCAGGGCACCGGGATGACGCTCATCGCTGTGGAAAGGGTCAAGAGTATCCAGACCGTGGCAGTTCAAAAACTGCTCCAGTGCGACGAGCACCTCGTGTAGTGTGAGATGGCCATCCATAAATCGCTTTGCAGCAAGATGGATAGCATAACCGATTGCGCGCGTCTGGCTCAGATCGACGAGTTGCTCCACGAAGTTAAGCGCAATAGGTTCCCTGCCAAAGAGGATCAAGTCCTTCGATTTGGCGTTGATCTTCACTGCTCGCCGCCCGCGTGAGGGATCAAAGCTCTCTTGAAGCGGCACACGAGCGGTAATCTGAGCGATCGGCGAGGCGGCCTCTGCACGGCGCTTGGTGGGGTATGACTGGGCAACTGCCTTTGCCTTCGTTGTCACTTCGTAGGGGAGGTAGTCGCGCATCATGATCACCGTATCGGCAACATCGAAGTAGTCGCCACAGCCGCCCATAACGAGCACCGTTGAAATGCCTAGCTGGCCATAGAACTCGCGCACCCGATCAAGAAATGGAGTGATCGGCTCGTGCTCCTTGCGCACGAGTGCTTGCATGCGTGCGTCGCGGACCATGAAGTTAGTCGCTGAGGTATCCTCATCGAGAAGCAGGACCCGTGCTCCCACCTCGATTGCCTCGATGATGTTCGCTGCCTGGCTGGTACTCCCGCTGGCGTCATCGCTGCAAAAGGCAGAGGTAGGACGTCCGTAGGGAAGCTCGTCGATAAACGGGCTGATGTCCACCTGCTCTACGCGCCGACCATCCTCGGCGCGAATCTTCACCGCGTCGGGACATGTCACCACATATTCTCGTCCATCGCCAGAAATGTGAGGGTATACCCCACGCTCGAGCGCGCGCAGAAGCGTGGACTTTCCATGGTAGCCTCCACCGACAATGAGTGTAACTCCTTGTGGAATCCCCATCCCTGAAAGGAAGTTCACTGGCCCGGAAGCCCCAGGAATCGAGTTTGCAAGCTCCATTGTGATCCTCAGTGCATCAGGAGCCCTGAAAGGAATGGCCCGGTCGGGGGGAAGGGGGCAATCACTTGCCCCGCTCTCGCGAGGCAGGATCGATCCATCAGCGACGAAGGCGATCAGCCCAAGCGCATCGAGCTGTCTTCTAATGTGTTCCTGGTTCTCCACGCAGGCGACGAAACCTTCCCCCTCTTGCTGAGGTTGGTTTTCCCAAACCACGCTGGAATCGACGATCTGAGGGAGTTCATGGCAGAGCATTTTCTCCGCCTGGTCTCCGAGAACGCGGCGTCCTGCTGCAGGAAACCCGACCGACAGCCGCATCTCCACCCACTGCGGAGTAACCACCACCGCAGTCCGCTCGAGAACCTCCTGCCCACCAGCATCGATAGCAATAAGGCCGCTCTTGCCGGTCCCACGGCGGTCGCGGACCAGGCGTCGAATGGTCGCGTGCACCTTGCGTGCTAGAAAGTCCTCCAATGCTAAGCAGCGCACTGGGTCGTGAAACAAGGAATCTGGCAGGCCTGCCACGACCTGGGACACACGAACGCGCACTTTCGACGGCGAAGCGAAAGGATCGCCTTGCACATGATCGACGTAAAGGGTGAATGCAGGAAACTCGTAACTTCCTTGGATACCCTTGTACGCCTTGTAACCTCGTCCATCTATTACGGAGAGGATTCGACGCAAATCTTCAACGCGTCGCACAGTTTACACCTCAGCAAGATGTTACACGATTCGACAAGCGCAATGTTTCATAAAGAGCCTCCGCTTCATACCTTAAAGCTTGCTTCTGGGAGGAAAGCGGAGATT